>NZ_JAUEYN010000003.1:0-483722 GCF_032489675.1 Bradyrhizobium sp. SZCCHNR1043 | reverse complement strand
GCCCCGCGTTGACCGTTTCTTTCGAATGCCCATCGCAACCTCCTCATCGAGTGTTGCGACGACCAATTGAATCCACCTCCGGCATTCCCTGCGCGATGGGCTTCCGTCTTATACGTGATCTCCCTGGTGCGCCGGGCTTTCTGGCCACCATCCCCGCGCGAAGCGAAGCCTCAACGCGAGTTGACATCAGCATCGGGATGCCAGGACCACACGATTTCAACGTCCGCGAAAGGCCCCGCACGCGCGCCACGCCGGCAAGCCGCCGCAGCCCTGCACGAGGCCGGTCGACGTCGCTCGTCCTGACGACGCCGTCGCAGCCACCGCATCCCGCCCCGCGTGTCGTGACGACGCGTACGCCCCTCCTGCCGGGACGGAACGGGGCGGATATAGCCATTGATTTGGGGGCGGAGTCAAGACAAATTCCGAAAAACGGAAGACGCGTCCTGGAACGGAACGGAGCGACGGATCGGAATGACGTGCAATGTCGGCGCATGCTGCGCCGTCGATGCGATCAGCGCCGACCGGTATGCAGCCGTCTCGTCGGGGCAGCGCGCCACGACAAGTTTCATGCAGCGTCACCGTAATACGTATTACTCAACGAAATACTGGAATCCGCCGCCCGGCGTGCTACTGCCACCGACAAAGCGTGGGGCGTGACTTCGCTTTAGTTTCGCGGCATGCTGTCGATTAGCTCGCGGGATGGGTGGAGCAACGCGAAACCCATCAATTGGTCTACGAGACAACAATGGTATCGCTTCGCTCCAACCAGTCCACGCGCTGGCGGGTTTGTCCTATCTGGTGACGCAGCGGAAGTCTTTAAGCCTGACCTCATACGCTCGCGGAAGGCGTCACCATATTCATGTTCATCCTCCGACGGATTGCCTCGCGGCCGATCGCCGGTATGACGATGAACTCACACCGGGTGCTTCCGCTCGAGTTTCCCAACAATGCGCTCGCCAAGTCTACGCACAATCGATGGTACGAGTCGCAAGCCGAGGACGGCCAGCCGGGCGCGGCCACCCGGAACGATGAAATACCGGTCGCGCCGGATTCCCCGCAATGTGTCCGCAACCACGATTTCCAAGGGAGTTCTCGGGATGGTCAGCGTATGTCGCCGGTTCTCCGGTGTCCGATAGGAATCAAGCTCCGCCACCATAGGCGTCTCGAACTCCGCTGGGCAGACGAGGTGAACCTTGATACCTTGGCGCAGCAGTTCGTAGTGCAGGCATTCGGTGAAGCCGACCAAGGCGTGTTTCGCAGATCCATAGGCGGTGAAACCGAAGATTCCGGTCAGACCAGCGATCGATGCTATGTTGATCAACCGCCCGCCAGCGGCGCGTAGATGGGGTAAAGCAGCCCTGGTGACATTTACCGGACCAAAGAAATTGGTTTGCATCACGGCCTGGAAGTCATTGTCGGTGAGGGTCTCGAACCGCCCCTCGCGCATCACACCTGCATTGTTGAACAGCATGTCGATCCCTCCACGGCGCCGAGCAACCTCCTCGATAGCCTGAGACGTTGCAATCGGATCGCCAACATCGACGGGCTGCACCTCGATATCGGCGCCGGCGTGTCGCCGACGAAGTTCATGAACCGCGAGATCCAGATTATCGGTTCGCCGCGAGAGGAGCGTCAGCCGAGCACCTTGGGGGGTAAGCGCGTTCGCTATCGCAAAGCCTAGGCCCGTCGCCCCCCCGGTGATGACAATGCTACGTGAATGGAACATATGAGAGTCCTAAGCCAGAATCCACTTCGGGAAGCCGGGAGAAAGGACGAGCCCCAGCTTCGCCCAATCGCGCGGTCGAGTGCTGCCCACTGACCGCCGTTGCCTCAGAAACACCTATTTTCATTTTGTCGACCTTGCTGAGCTTCCTAGGTGCAGTTGCTGAGCAGGACTTCGTACAAACTCCGCCAGCGGTTGAAGCCTCCGGTGATACCCCCGCAGGGCGACGGCGCGTTCGCCGCAAGGCATGGCTACATCGTTTTCGTGCAGTCACATCGGAGCTTTTCCGATTGCTATTTGAGCGGCAGCAGACCGCATGCCGGGCTGCGGTCAATCAAGCGCAGTGGCGATGCGGTCGGCGAGGGCGAGCAGGGTTTCTGGTTTGCCCATCGGCGCCTGCCCGTGGCCCTTCATCGGAACGTCCGCCCAGCGAGGTATGATATGGAAATGCAGGTGGAAGACGGTCTGACCGCTGGCCGCACCGTTCAACTGAACGATCAGGAAACCCTCGGGTGCCAGCGCCTTGACCACTGCCCGGGCGGTGCGTCGGGTGGCTGCGACCAGCCGAACGAGCACGTCCGGCTCCACGTCCAGCAGGGTGCGCGAGGTCGAGGTCTTCGAGATCACCAGTACATGCCCTTCGGACTGGGGAAAGGCGTCCATGAACGCGAGGACGTGATCGTCCTCCCAGACCTTGGCGGCGGGGACTTCGCCGCGAAGGATTCGGCCAAAGATGTTGTCGGGGTCGTAGGGGGCGGCGAGGGTCATCTGGTGCTCCGGAGTATGGGCGAGGCTAGAAACCGCGGTGCGGTGGGGTGTTTTGGGTGACGGCGCAGTGCTTCCCTAGTTTTGGCGGCCCGGGCTCCATCGGCCGAGGACGTGCGGTCCCCGGCACGGCGGCTCAATCGCTGAGGGGTCTCGTGTGCCGGGCGCGGCGCCCGTGACATGGACTGTCGTCTCTTAGTCCGGCTGAGGCTGACCGGGCGCCTGTTGCAAGTGGGCTATATCGCGTAGCCCGCTTGAACTCCTCGTGTGACAGGCCTTCAGATTCGGCTGTTCGGGTGATCGTTGAAAGCTACCAGCCATCGCGAGGAAGGTGATCGCGTGCTGACGGCGATCACGCTGACGCCCGGTGGCCAGCTCAGCCGCGCGAATTCTGCAAGAACCAAGCAAACAGGTGAATACATTGGCGCTGCGATGGCAGGGGTCGGCGTAAACAGACGCCCGCACTTCGGGCGACGCAACCATGCGGCGGCATTTCCAGATGCCGCCCACCGGAAGAAGCCGCCACAACTCAATATTCGCAATCAAGAAAGCGTTCGACATTATTTCCCCAAACAAATCTTTCCGCTATGGACGCCGGGTACAAGAGCTTGCGCGCCAAGGTCGCTGGATGCCGTCGGCGTGACCTTCTCGAAGCATAGACGTGTGGAGGAATGGCCGCTTGCCAGAATCGGCTACCAATTTCGACGAGAGAGCTTTGTTGTGCCTCTGGCCTCAACGAATGATGTTCATCGGGCGTCTGGGTACGCTGCCGCTGCACCGGCATCCAATATCGGTCTGCCTGGTGGCGCTTCAGGCCCCTCTGCGGATCGGCACCACAATGGCCGGGGAGAGCCTGGCCTGCCTTACCGCCATCGTCCCCGCAGGCTTGGCGCATACCCTTGATCTAAGCGGGGCGCCGGTCGCCGTGATATACAACGACCCTGACGATCCTTACTATCGGCGCCTCTCGCCCCGTCAGAGATGTGGCCTAAGCTCACTGGACCCTGACATCGAAAGTTCGCTTATCGTCGCTGTGCGGAATCTCTACGCGCTGCATCAGACAGGTGATAAGCTACGCTTCGACGATTTCGATTTCGCTGCTGAACAGGCATTGGGAATCGAACCGCGCCCACCACGGTTCGATGCGCGGGTTGAACGTGTCGTAGCTATCATAAGGGCTGACATCGCCCGCAATCACTCGATCCAGGAACTGGCCCGGCGAGTCGACCTTTCCCCTGGTCGCCTGCAGCATCTGTTCGTCCAAGAGATTGGGGTGCCACTTAGGACGTTTAGGATTTGGATTCGTTTCCGGCACGCTGTGGAGCGTGTGGGAAATGGCGATTCTATCACGTCGGCGGCGCTCGATGCAGGCTTTTCGAGCTCCAGCCATTTCAGCCACGCCTTCAAGGCAACCTTTGGCGCTACTGCCGCCAGCGTGCTCAAGGACGCTCCGTCTAGGGTCCGGATTCAGTTGATCGAATAACTACGATGGCCGCGATGGGCGCCGGAAACTGACGGTTTTTCCCTCTTGCTGCCACACGTCATCCTCGAAATGCCTGTCGCAGAAATTATCTGCGTCTCACTTGAGGGGTGCAGTCCAGAGATGTCACCGTAATTGTCTCATGACGTCGTCGGCGGCGGACCGAGTGCGGTCTCGATCAGCAGCGTGTCGCAATATTCGATCCATTCCAGGATACGGCCGTTCTCCAGGCGAAGGACGTTGCAATAGCTGTTGTTGTAGACCTTGCCGTCGCTCGTCGTATTGCGGCCACGCGCCTCGACCACGACACGGTCATCCTCGGCCGTCAGCCGGATCGGGATGGTGGTGATGCGGCCGAGCCGCGCCCGCAGCGGCGCGAACAACTCGGCGAGAACGGTCGCCTTGCCGTCATAGCTGCGCGACCAGGATCCGCTGCCCATGATGACGAAGCGGACATCATCCGCAAGATGCGCGAGCAGCGGCTGCGGATTGCTCTTCGCCAGTTCGTCGAACACATGCTGCACGATCCGCTTGTTGTCATGACCCGTGGCTTCTACGGCGCTCATCGGCAAACTCTCCTTGAATTCGGTCATCGTCGCATCAACCGGTCTGCTTGAGCGCAGCCGGAAACGGTCCCAGCACCGCTTCCGTCAGCGCCGAGTCGCAGTATTCACGGATCTCGACGATGCGCCCCTCGTGCAGCCGATAGATCAGGCAGTAGTCGTTGTTGTAGGGCCGTCCGGCCCTGGTGCGCATCTCGCCCTTGGCCTCGACCACGACGAGGTCGTCATCCGCGATGAAGCGCAGCGGAATGGCGCGGCGTC
The DNA here is from genome assembly GCF_032489675.1 of Bradyrhizobium sp. SZCCHNR1043. Lineage (NCBI taxonomy): Bacteria > Pseudomonadati > Pseudomonadota > Alphaproteobacteria > Hyphomicrobiales > Nitrobacteraceae > Bradyrhizobium > Bradyrhizobium sp. SZCCHNR1043. The sequence continues at coordinate 478,930 of NZ_JAUEYN010000003.1, read as the reverse complement.
CCTCCGCCAGCAGGCTGTTGAGATGGCCATGGAGATTGCGCAGCAGCGTCTCCTTGCTTCTGATCGTCTGCGACCACGAATATTGTCCCGTGATCACCATCGTGACGTCGTCGGCGATGGCCGCGACATAGGCCGCGCGGTCGCCGGCGGCGGCCTTGGCGAGCAGCTCTTGCATCAATCGCTTGTTGGCGCTGGCGGTCATGACATCTGTCTCCCGATCTCCTCTGCGACAGGGCGAAGCATGACGGGTGGCGGCGCATTCTTCCAATCGATATCGGATATGATATCAATTCGGCCCATGAATTTGGCCGCGCTCGACCTCAATCTGCTGGTGGCGCTCGACGCACTGCTCCGCGAGAGCAGCGTCAGCCGGGCTGCGCTGCGGATCGGACTGTCCCAGCCGGCCACCAGCCACGCCCTGCAGCGGCTGCGCGACTTGCTCGGCGATCCCCTGCTGGTCCGCACCGGCGCGCGGATGGAGCTGACCCCGCGCGCCCTTGCGCTGCAGGCTCCGCTCGCCCAGGCGCTGGATCAGGTGCGCGGCCTGTTCACGCCCGACGCGTTCGACGCTGCACGGAGCGAACGCCAATTTCGCCTGATGATGCCTGATCTCGCGGTCGAGCTGCTGATGCCGTCGTTGATGGCCAAGGTGACGCGCGCCGCGCCAACCTCCGCATCGACGTTGTGCCTTGGCGAGGCCCTGCGATCTTCCACGCCGAGTTCGCCCGCACCATCGACATGGTGATCTCGATCGGCAACGCCTTCAAGGGCTTCCATCGCCAGTTGCTCTACACCGACAGCGATGCGCTGGCGGTGCGGCGCGGTCACCCGGTCGGCAGGCGACTGAGCCGGCGAGACGGCTTCCTGGCCGCCCGGCATGTCGCGGTGGTGCTGCGCGGCCAAAGCGAGGACCTGATCGACGGCTGGCTGCGCAGCAAGGGCTGGGAGCGGCGGATCGCACTGGTCGTGCCGAGCTACATCGAGGCGCTGCATGTCGCCGCGCGCACCGATCTCGTCGCCTTCGTGCCGCGCCGCCTGATCGCGGCGCTGGCGCAGCCCCTGTCGCTGTCGACCGTCGCGCCGCCGCTCGATCCTGGCATCGACGAACAATACATGTTCTATCCGACCAGGGCGCAGGTCGAGCCGGGGTCGATCTGGCTGCGCACGCTGATGCTGGAAACGGGCCGCGAGCTCGGCGGCGCGCCAGGACGTGCGACGAAACCGACATGAGCGGACGCCGGCGGGCGCCCGCGCGTTCTCCTCCGTCAGGCCGCCAACAGCAAAATGCGTTGATACAGTTGAGGTCGCGCAGGGTAGGCAAAGCAGCCGCCCGGCAGGGCGGCTGCGTGCCCACCGTGACGCTGCGTACTCCGCGTCAGATGGTGGGCACGGCGCGCGATCGAGCGCAGTCTGCGGTGAATACGGTGATGCGCGCCTTTGCCCACCCTACCCTCCAAACCGGCTAGCGCAGCAGCGGCATGAATTCCGGCTCGTTCAGATTTTTGGCTGGCGTCCGCCTTGTTGTCAGGCTATCAGACGCACGCTGCGCGGATGCGCACCGTAAGCGTCTCACGTCAGGCAACGCATTCAACGGATCGGCTCGATCCGGAGGAATGCAGGATGCGTTGCCCGTGATCGACCGATCGAATTCCGGAACTGCCATCATGAATCCACCTGGTGAACGGCGCGCGCGCAGAAAACTGCCCGCGCGCTATGCAGCCGTCGTCATGCCGCTGACACTCTCGGTGCTGATGACGTTCGTCGTGTCGGCGATCGCCACGCTGAAGAGTCTTGGACCGACGCCGGCGTTCATCGCGACCTGGCCCGCAGCGTGGGGCATCTCCTGGCTCGTCGCGTTCCCCACGCTGCTCGCTGTTCTGCCGCTGGTGCGGCGGATCGTGGCGCTCGTGGTGGAGACGCCCAAGCCGAATTAAGCGAAAGCAGCGGGGCCGCTCAACTGCGGCCCCGCTTCAACGGGTATCACGCAAGCCGCTGTTTGAGCCGTGAATCCGCCTCATCTACCGCTGTCGTCCCGGACAAGCCGCGACGCGCACCAGCGCGGCACGGCGCCGATCCGGGACCCATACTCCGCGGCCGTCGTGATGGGCAGAATGCCAATGACCGGTGTGCCTCAAACCACTCCCTGTGGGTATGGGTCCCGGCTTTCGCCGGGACGACAATGGAGCATATTGATATGCGCGGCCGTAGGGTGGGCAAAGCGGTCGCCGAAGGCGGCAGCGTGCCCACCGTCTCGCTGCGCACTCGCAGCCTCGATGGTGGGCACGGCGCGGGTAACATCTCGCTGAACTCATCAGCAGCGTGGCGCGCCTTTGCCCACCCTACAAACTACACGCTCAGCGCGCCCTCACTGCCCCAGCCCGTGCGCGACGACCTTGCGCATGACGTTGGGCAACGCCTCGCCGTCAAGGGTCGCGATCGGAACCCAGCGCATGCCGTCCGGCGCGCGTGTCCGCGCCGGCACCCGCGCGGTATAGACCACGAGCTCCAGCGGGAAATGCGTGAAGACGTGCGTCACGACGCCGAGCTTGCGGTGCCAGCGTTTCACGCCGGCCAGCTCCGGCGCTTGCGCCAGCGCTTCGGCGTCGCCCTGCCCGGCCAGCCATTCCGAGCCGGGGACCTCGGTCATGCCGCCGAGCAGGCCCTTTGCGGGGCGCGAGCGCACCAGCAGCTCGTCGCCTCGGACGACGACGAAGGCGGCGCCGCGCCTGAGCGTACCGGTCTTCTTGGCGGCCTTGCGCGGGAACGTGTCCTGGTCGCCGCGCTCGCGTGCGGCGCAGTCCTCGCTCAAGGGACACAGCGCGCAGGCCGGCTTCTTCGGCGTGCAGATGGTGGCGCCGAGATCCATCAGTGCCTGCGCGCTGTCGCCGGCGCGGGACGGCCCGAGCAGGGTCGCCGCGAGCGCCTGGATCTGCGGCTTGGCCTGCGGCAACGCCTCCTCCACCGCGAACAGCCGCGACACCACGCGCTCGATGTTGCCGTCGACCGGCATGGTCAGCCGATCGAACGCGATCGCGGCGATGGCGGCCGCGGTGTACGGACCGACGCCGGGCAGCGCGCGCAGCCCCTCCTCGGTGTCCGGGAACGCGCCGCCATGCTCGCGCAGCACGGCGACGGCGCAGGCATGCAGGTTGCGCGCCCGCGAATAATAGCCGAGGCCGGCCCACATCCTGAGCACGTCGTCGAGCTCGGCGCCGCCGAGCGCCGAGACATCCGGCCAGCGCGCCAGGAATTTCTCGAAATACGGCCCGACCGCCTTCACCGTGGTCTGCTGCAGCATGATCTCGGACAGCCAGACGCGATAGGGATCGGAGCGCTGCCCGGCCGGCGCGCGCCACGGCAGCCGCCGGCGGTGGCGGTCGTACCAGGCGAGCAGTTGTGCGGGGCGCTCGGCGGAGCCGCGATTCTCTGGTCGGCTCTTGCGCTTGGAAGGAAGGGCTGATGACACCATTGGCTTAATCTAGTACGTCAGGAGCCATCGTCGCCCGCTGGACCGCAGTCTCGTCTGCGGCATCCACGGCTTTCTTCGAGCCTCGGCGGCTCGGACGGGCGGCAGACCACGAGAAGCCTGTATCGATGGCAAAGCCCGGCCGCCTCACCGCAAAGCCATTGTCGCTGATGATGGGCGACGTGCTGTCGGCTGCCTATGCCAAGCAGGGCTTTGCCGCGCGCGAGCTGGTGACGCGCTGGCCGGAGATCGCCGGGCGCGAGATCGCCGAGCACGCCCAGCCGCTGAAGATGCAATGGCCGCGGCCGGTCGAGGGCCAGCCGCAGGAGCCGGCGACCTTGATCCTGCGCGTCGAGGGGCCGATGGCGCTGGAGATCCAGCATTCGTCGGACGTGATCCTGGAGCGGGTCAACCGCTTCTTCGGCTGGCACGCGGTGGGCAAGCTGGCGCTGCGCCAGGGGCCGCTGTTGCGCCCCCCGGTGAAGCGCCGCCCGGTGCCGCCCGATCCGAACACGGTGGCGAAAGTCGCGCAGACCCTGACCGCCATCGAGGACGACGCCCTGCGCGACGCCCTCGCCCGGCTGGGCGCCGCCATCAAGCGAAATTGACGCTTCCCGTTTGATCCCGGTTTGCGGCCCGGCATTGCCTCAAGCTGGGTTTCAAGCTAGCGAAAAGCCGAGTTACGAGTGTTTCAGGCGCGAGATGCGCCCATTCCGGAGCAGAGCCTTGATCATCACCCGCCGCGCCTTCACCGCAGCCTTGTCGCTGACCGGCCTCGCCGCTCTGGCGGGCCTGTCCCCGCTGCGGCTGATCTCGGACGCCATGGCCCAGAGCGCCACCGATGTCGCCAAGCCGGTGTCGCTGCCGGACATGGCGATCGGGCCGGCCGACGCCGCCGTCACCATCACCGAATATGCCTCGATGACCTGCCCGCATTGCGCCGCATTCAACGCGACCGTGTTCCCGAAGCTGAAGGCCGAATACATTGATACCGGCAAGGTGCGCTACATCTTCCGCGAGTTCCCGCTCGACATCAAAGCCGCGGCCGGCTCGATGCTGACGCGCTGCATCGCCAATGGCGATGCGCAGAAGTATTTTGCGGTCACCGACATGCTGTTCCGCTCGCAGAACGACTGGGTGGTGAAGAACACCACCGAGACGCTGACCCGGATCGGCAAGCAGGCCGGCCTCAGCCAGCAGCAGGTCGAGGCCTGCCTGAAGGACCAGGCGCTGCTCGACAAGATCGCCGCCGACCAGAAATACGCGAGCGACATTCTTAAAGTCGATTCGACGCCGACCTTTTTCATCAACGGCGAGAAGATCAAGGGCGAGACTTCGATCGAGGAGTTTCAGAAGAAGATCAACCCGCTTCTGAAGAGCTGATTCGAATCACTGAGTCCTCAGAGACACAGCGCGGCCCCTCAATGGGGCCGCTTCTGTTTCGTGGGCCGTTCGCCACGAGAAAGCCTTGGAAAAGCAGGGCCGGCGGGTTGCCCTGGGGACCGGCCCTCGCCATTGTCCCGCCCTCAGAATGGGGCGCCAGGGCGACTCAGTCCACATTGACATTGCCTTCCATGGTATTGTCGGGGCTGGGAGATTCGTCTCCCGCCAACAGAGAATCTGTGCATGAAACTCACCCGTCTTCGTCTTCACGGTTTCAAGACGTTCGTCGAACCGACTGACTTCGTGATCGAACCCGGCCTCACCGGCGTCGTCGGTCCGAATGGCTGCGGCAAGTCGAATCTGGTCGAAGCGCTGCGCTGGGCGATGGGCGAGACCTCGCACAAATCGCTGCGCGCCGCCGACATGGACGCGGTGATCTTCTCCGGCTCGAACACGCGTCCGTCGCGCAACCACGCCGAAGTGGTGATGACGATCGACAACAGCGATCGCACCGCGCCAGCCGCCGTGAACGATCGCGACATTCTCGAAATCTCGCGTCGCATCGAGCGCGAGGCCGGCTCGGTCTATCGCATCAACGGCCGCGACGTGCGCGCCCGCGACGTGCAGATCCTGTTCGCCGACGCCGCCACCGGCGCGCGTTCGCCGGCGCTGGTCCACCAGGGCAAGATCGGCGAAATCATTCAAGCGAAACCTGAGCAGCGCCGCCGCGTGCTGGAAGACGCCGCCGGCGTCGCCGGCCTGCATGCGCGCCGCCACGAGGCCGAGCTGCGATTGAAGGCGGCCGAGACCAATCTGCTGCGCGTCGAGGACGTCATCGGCCAGCTCTCCGGCCAGATGGAAGGCCTGCGCAAGCAGGCGCGGCAGGCGATCCGCTACCGCGAGGTCGCGGCCAAGGTGCGCAAGGCGGAAGCCACCCTCTATCACATGCGCTGGATGGGCGCGCATGCCGATCTCAACGACGCCGCCCATGTGCACGACGTCGCCGTGCGCGAGATGGCCGAGCGGACCCGCGAGCAGGCCGAGTCGGCCCGCATCCAGGCCATCCGCTCCTCGCATCTGCCGGCGCTGCGCGAAGCCGAGGCCCGCGCCGCGGCGACGATGCAGCGGCTGAAGAACGCCCGCGACCTGCTCGACCGCGAGGAGCTGCGCGCCAAGGAGCGCGCCGGCGAGCTCGATCGCCGCCTGATGCAGCTCACCGCCGACGTCGCGCGCGAACAGCAGCAGAACCAGGACGCGCAGGTCGCGTTGCAGCGGCTGGAAACCGAAGACGCGGAGCTGAAGGAAGAGATCAAGGCGCGCGTCGAGATGCGCAGTGGCGTCGACGAGCGCGTCGCCGAGGCGGAGGCGCTGCTTGCCGAGACCGAGCGCCAGTTCACCGAGCTGACGACGCAGCTTGCGGACCTCACCGCCCGCCGCAACCAGCTCGAAGCCAACGTCCGCAGCCACCGCGACCGGCTCGCCCGGCTCGACCAGGACATCGCCAATGTCCGCGCCGACGAGGAGCGGCTGGCGCAGGAGACCGCCCATCTCGGCGATCTCGACACGCTCGCCGCCTCGCTCGAAGCGGCCGAGGAGGCCGAGGCGCAGGCTGAGGCCGCGGTGCAGACCAACGAGTCGGCGCAGGCCAATGCACGGCAGAAGCTCGAAGCCTCGCGCGCCCCGCTCGCCGAGGCCGAGAAGCGCGCGCAGCGGCTCGAGACCGAGGCCCGCACCATCTCCAAGATGGTCAACAGCGAGACCAAGAATCTGTGGCCGCCGATCATCGACGGCGTCACGGTCGCCAAGGGCTATGAGAAGGCGCTCGGCGCCGTGCTCGGCGACGACCTTGATGCGCCGGTCGACGCGTCCGCGCCGATGCATTGGACCGTGGCCGGCGCCGAGGTCATCGACCCCGCGCTGCCGGATGGCGTCGAGCCGCTCGCGGCCTATGTCCAGGCACCGCCGGAGCTGTCGCGACGTCTGGCGCAGATCGGCGTGGTGTCGCGTGATCGCGGCGCCCAGCTGGTGTCGCAGCTCAAGACCGGCCAGCGGCTGGTGTCCTCCGAAGGCGACGTCTGGCGCTGGGATGGCTTCATCGCCGCGGCGCATGCGCCAACCGGCGCGGCACGGCGTCTGGCCGAGCGCGCCCGCCTGATCGACATCGAGGCCGAGCTAGAGCTGGCGCGCATCGATGCGACGAGCAAGCGCCAGGCGCTGGAGAGCGCCGAGGCCGAGGTGAGGGCCGCGACCGCCGCCGAGAGCGCCGCGCGCGAAGCCTGGCGCGCCGCCCAGCGCGAGGTGAACTCCGCGCGTGAGCGCCACGCCAATGCCGAGCGCGAGATCAACCGCCATTCGGCGCGCAAATCGGCGCTGGTCGAAGCCTCGACCCGCCTCGCCCACGACCGCGCCGAGATCGCCGAGCTGCACCAGAATGCGCTGGAGGCGATCGAGGAGCTGCCGGCGACCAACGAAGCCGACGGCCGTCTTGCCGCCGTGCGGGCCGAGATCGAGACCAAGCGCCGCGCCGCGGCGCAGGTCCGGGCCGAAGCGCAGGCGCTGGCCCGCGAGGCCGAGCTCGCCGACCGCCGCGTGCAGGCAATCATCAGCGAGCGCAACGACTGGTTCAACCGCATCCGCGGCGCCGGCTCGCAGATCGCCACCATCGAGGCGCGCATCGCCGAGGTGAAGGACGAACGCGCCGAGCTCGAAAACGCGCCGGAGATCTTTGCCGAGAAGCGCAGCGCGCTGATCGACGAGCTCGCCATCGCCGAAGGCGAGCGCCAGGTCGCCGCCGACGCGCTGGCCGAAGCCGAGACCGCGATGGGCGACACCGACCGTGCCGCCAAGGCGTCGCTGGAAGCCCTGTCGAAGTCGCGCGAGGCCGCGGCCCGCGCCGAGGAGCGGCTCGAAAGCGCCAAGCGCCGCGTCGGCGACGTCGAGCGCGAGATCCACGACATGCTCGAATGCGAGCCGCAGGCGGTTGCCGCCATGGCCGAGATCGGCCCGGACACGCAACTGCCGCCGCTGCATGAGATCGAAGAGAGCCTGGAGAAGCTGCGCCGCGATCGCGAGCGGCTCGGCGCCGTCAACCTGCGCGCCGAGGAGGAGCTCACCGAGGTCGAGGGCTCGCACACCGCGCTGACCACCGAGCGCGACGACCTGGTCGAGGCCATCAAGCGGCTGCGCCAGGGCATCCAGAGCCTGAACAAGGAGGCGCGCGAGCGCCTGCAGGCGTCATTCGAGACCGTCAACGATCACTTCAAGCGTCTCTTCACCGAGCTGTTCGGCGGCGGCGAGGCCGCGCTGCATCTGATCGAGAGCGACGATCCGCTCGAGGCCGGCCTCGAGATCATCGCCAAGCCGCCGGGCAAGAAGCCGCAGACGCTGTCGCTGCTGTCGGGCGGCGAACAGGCGCTGACGGCGATGGCGCTGATCTTCGCGGTGTTCCTCACCAACCCCTCGCCGATCTGCGTGCTGGACGAGGTCGACGCGCCGCTCGACGACCACAACGTCGAACGCTTCTGCAACCTGCTGCACGAGATGAAGGGCTCGACCGAGACCCGCTTCATCATCATCACCCACAACCCGATCACCATGGCGCGCATGAACCGGCTGTTCGGCGTCACCATGGCCGAGCGCGGCGTGTCGCAGCTGGTGTCGGTCGCACTCGACGAGGCCGTGAAGATCCTCGACCAGCAGGTGGCGTGATCTTGCTCCGTCATTCCGGATCGCCGCCTGCGCGGCGCCCGGACTGACGCGTGGAGAGGATCGATGATCTCTCCTGATTTGCCCGCAGCGCTGAAGGCATCCCTCGAAGCCAGGCTGCACGGGCAGTCGCGGCAGGATGCCGCCGCTCGCGCGGCCCGCATCTCGGATTCCTATCGCAGCGGCGGCAATTCGGGGACGATCACGAGCGAAGCCGACGCAATCGCCTATGCCACTGTGCGGATGCCGGCGACGTATGCTGCGGTGGTGGCCAGCCTGAATGCCTTGATGCAGGCCAGCCCGGACTTCGCCCCGGCCTCGCTGCTCGATGTCGGTGCCGGTCCGGGCACCGCAAGCTTCGCTGCGGCGGACGCATTCCCGTCGCTGGCGTCTTTCGCCGCCATCGATTCCAATCCCGCCTTGCGCACGCTCGCGCTGGCGCTCGCTGGCGACGCGACACGCATCCGCGACCTCGACTACGCGCTGGGCCCGGCGCGAGCGCTGCTCGAGCGCAGCACGGGCGCCGATCTCGTCATCGCCAGCTACATGATTGGCGAACTGAGCGACGCCGAACGCCCGGGCATCATTGATGCGCTGTGGACGAGGACCGGCGATACGCTCCTGATCGTCGAACCCGGCACGCCCGCCGGCTATCAGCGCATCATCGCGGCGCGCGACCGCCTGATCGCGTCCGGAGCCCACATCGCCGCCCCCTGCCCGCACGCCGCGGCGTGTCCACTGATCGCACCGGATTGGTGCCATTTCGCCCAGCGGCTGGCGCGCTCGCGGGCGCATCGCGAGCTCAAGGGCGCGGACGTTCCGTTCGAGGACGAGAAGTTCAGCTTCATTGCCCTCACCCGCAAGCCCGCGACGCATCGGCCCGCCGCACGCGTGCTGGCGCCGCCGGCGGTCACCAAGGTCGGGGCAACCGCGAAGCTGTGCCAGGCGGATGGTGCCGCCAGGGTCGTCAGCATCCCCCGCCGCGACAAGCCCGCCTTTGCCGCCGCGCGGCGCTGGGACTGGGGCGACGGCGTGGAGCCGCCAGGTTCGTAGATGCCTCGGCCGACGGCCCATGGTTAACGGCGGGTCGTATTCGTCTCTCATTTTCGCGATTTCGCGAAACCGGCGAGAAATCCGCGCTTGCTACGGTGAGCTGTAACAGGCGCTGAAGGCGCTACTCACAAGGGAACGCGTTTCGATGTTCAGGACGATGATGATCACCGCCGCGCTGCTGGCTTCGGCAGGAACGGCCCTGGCAAACAGCCACGGTGGTGGATCCTCGGCACCGCCCCCGCCGAAGCAGGAAGGCCCGCCGGCCAAGGCCATCGTCGGCAAGAACGGCCCCGTCCTGGTCGATCCCAAGGGGATGACGCTGTACTACACCGAGCGCGACAACACCGGGAACAAATCGACCTGCGACGGTGCCTGCGCCGAGAAGCGGCCGCCCCTGATCGCACCCGACAACGCGACCGCCAGCGGCGACTTCACCGTCATCACCCGCAGCGACGGCAAGAAGATGTGGGCCTACCGCTACCGTCCGCTCTACACCTCGCAGCTCGACAGCGCCCCGGGCGATATCAAGGGCAACGATCCCACGCAGCAATGGCGGGTTGCCCGTCCCTATTGAGCCCTGCGCATCACTGCCTCCGGCGCCCATTCGGTCGCCTGGGCGACCATCGAACGGACCAGTCAGCCTCAAGCGACTTGAACGAGCATCCCCCCTAATGCGACCAATGCACGCCGGTCCACCTGCGGACCGGCGGCGCCGTCGCGTGGCGGCGCCTCGTCCTCCTGCCCTCTCCCTCGGAGCCCGTCATGTCCGGCTGGATCGTCCTCGGCATCATCGTCATCCTCGTACTGTTCGCCCTTGGCGCCTACAACCGGCTGGTCGCCCTCAGCCAGCGGGTCGGCCAGGCCTTTGCCGACATCGACGTCCAGCTCAAGCTGCGCCACGACCTGATTCCGAACCTGGTCGAGACCGTGAAGGGCTACGCCGCGCATGAGCGCGGCACCCTCGACGAGGTGATCAAGGCCCGCAATGCGGCGATGTCGGCGCAGGGCCCGGCCCAGGTCTCGGCCGCCGAAGGCCAGCTCTCCGGCGCGCTCGGGCGCCTGATCGCGCTGTCCGAGGCCTATCCGGACCTCAAGGCCAACGCCAACTTCCAGCAACTCGCCGGCGAGCTCTCCGACATCGAGAACAAGATCGCCGCCAGCCGCCGCTTCTTCAACAACGCTGTGCAGGAATACAATACCAGCATCCAGCAGATGCCGGCCGCGCTGTTCGCCGGCACCTTCGGCTTCACCCGCAAGGAATTCTTCGATCTCGGTACCAGCCGGGCCGAGGTCGAGGCCACGCCGAGCGTGAAGTTCTGAGCCAGCGCCTTCGCGCCTGAAGGGCCCGAAATCATGGCCGCCTATGGTCTCTACACCCACATCGCATCGAACAAGACCCGTTCGATGCTGCTGCTCGGCGGCCTGTTCCTGCTGATCTACGTGCTGGTGTTCGCCGGCGCGCTGATCGCGGAGGTCATGATCAACGGCAATGGCAGCGTCGCCTATTACATGCAGGCCGCTACGCGCGACCTGATCAAGGCGTTGCCCTGGGCCACGATCGGCGCCGCGGCCTGGATCGTCATCGCCTATTTTTTCCATCAGAAGATGATCGACGCCGTGACCGGCGGGACGGCCGTGACCCGCCAGGAGCAGCCGCGGCTGTACAATCTGCTCGAGAATCTCTGCATCTCGCGCGGCATCACCATGCCGCAGCTGAAGGTCATGGACAGCCCGGCGCTGAACGCCTTCGCCACCGGCCTGAATCCGCGGCAATACGCCGTCACCGTCACGAGCGGTCTTCTGAACGCACTCGATGACCAGGAGATCGAGGCGGTGCTGGGCCACGAACTCACCCATATCCGCAACGGCGACGTGCAGCTGATGGTCGTGGCCGTGATCATCGCCGGCGTGGTCGGCTTCTTCGGCGAACTGTTCTTCCGCCTGTTCACCAACATGAGCTGGGGCGGCGGCTGGGGCCGCTCGTCGTCGTCCTCCTCCTCCTCGTCCGACTCCGACCGCAAGGGCTCCGGCGGCGGGGCCATCATCGTCGTGATCATCGCGGTGGTGCTGATCGTGGTGGCCTGGCTGCTGTCCCAGGTGGTCAAGCTGGCGCTGTCGCGCACCCGCGAATACCTTGCCGATGCCGGTTCGGTCGAGCTGACCAAGAATCCGGACGCCATGATCAGCGCCCTGCGCAAGATCGAAGGGCGGGGCGAACTGCCCGGCGCCACCTCCGCCGTCATGGAATTGTGCGTCGACAATCCGCGCGAGGGCTTTGCCGATTTGTTCGCCACCCACCCCTCGGTCGACTCCCGCGTCCAGGCGCTGATCAAGTTCGCCGGCGGCCATGATCCCGGCCCGCTAGCGCTGCCGTCCGACGGGAGGGATAACGATACCGGTGACGAGCCAGCCGACGGCACTGCGCCACCGCCGCTGCCCCCGGCCGGCCCCTGGAGCGATGCCGATGGAGGGGGTAAGTCACCCGGCAGCGGGCAAGCCGCCCCGGAAGGCCCCTGGACGACACCTGCTGCAGGCCCATGGGGCCGGCATTAGGACCAGCAGCTGCGGCGCTGTTCGAGCCCCGATCGCGCGCAGCGCGCAATCATCCCGGCATTCGCTCTCAAGTGTTTCGGCGCGAACCGGACGTTTCGGCTGGAACGGGTCCGATTGCGCCGATCTGTTGCAGCGAAGGCGCAAATTTCCCCGGTCTCGTGCTGCAATGAATTTGAATTCTCCAGCGTTTCTGCCATGTTCGCGCCCAAAGCAGAATGCAAAGCGCCGGCCCCCTGGCCGGCCTCAGGGCTGAAGGACTTTCCATGGCGAAACCGGCAGTGGTTGTGGTGGGTGCGGACAAGGGCGGGGTCGGCAAGACCACGGTATCGCGGACGTTGCTCGATTATTTCAGCGCCAACAACGTCCCGACCCGGGCGTTCGACACCGAGCATCCGCGCGGCACCCTGAAGCGCTTCCACCCGGAAATCACCGAGATCGTCGACATGAATTCGACGCCGGACCAGATGAAGATCTTCGACACCTTGAGCGCGGTGGCGCCCTCGGTGACCGTGATCGACGTCCGCGCCGGCCTGATGTCGCCGACGCTCGCGGCACTGCGCGACATCGGCTTCCTCGACGCCGCCCGCTCCGGCCAGATCACCTTCGCGGTGTTCCACATCCTGGGCTCGTCGATCGCCTCGCTGGACGAGATCGCGGAGACGGCAAGCTACATGATCGGCGCGAAGTACTTCCTGGTGAAGAACTTCATCAACAACACCAGCTTCTTCGAGTGGGACCAGTCGACCTACAATTCCTACTTCCACCGCATCAAGGATGCGACCGAGCTGACCATCCCCAAGCTCAACGAGATGGCGTTCGAGCAGGTCGAGGTCGCCTCGGTGCCGTTCCTGAAGTTCGTCGCCAACAAGGGCCCGCGCGACGAGGCCGCCAACTACTCCTTCGTGCTGCGCGGCTATGTCCGGCATTGGCTCGCCAATGTCTGGAGCGAGTACGACCGCATCAAGCTGACCGACATCGTCGGCTCGACCAAGGCGGCGGCGCCGCGGCCGGCCGGGGAAAAATAGCAGCCCCGTGAAGGATGGGACTTTATCGCAACCGCATTTGACCTGATATAGGTCTGATGCCCGCAACGCCCGTCTACATCGTCTGCTCGCCCCGGCCGCAGTCCGGGAAGACGCTGCTTGCGCGGGTGCTGAGCGAGTTCCTGCTGCTCAAGAACGGCCAGGTGCTCGCCTTCGACGTCACCTTGCGCGAGCCGTCGCTGCTCGACTTCCTGCCGCAGATCACGGAGACCGCGACGATCGAGGACACCTACGGCAAGATCCAATTGATGGATCGAGTCATCCTCAACGACGGCATCGCCAAGGTGATCGACCTCGGCTACTACTCGTTCGACGAGTTTTTCAAGATGTCCGAGGAGATCGGCTTTTTGAAGGAGGCCTCACGGCGGAACGTGGTCCCGATCGTTCTGTACTGCGCCGAGGGCGACCGGGTGTCGATGCGCGCCTACGACGCCCTGCGGCGACAGATCCCGCGACCTCAGCTGATCGTGGTCGAAAACGACCACGTCCTGCGCGAGGAGCTCCCCGACCTCTACAGCCGCGGCAAGCATCTGCGCATTGCCGCCCTGCCCGCGTTCCTGAGGACCTATATCGAGCGCTTCTCGTTCTCCTTTACCGGCTATCTGCGCCAGGAGAAGGACCCGTCCACCGAGCTCTATCAATGGATCCGGCGCAACTACTATGCGCTGCGCGAGATCGAGAACGAGCTCCTGATGCAGCGGTCCTGACGCCGCCGCGCGTTCCTCAGTGCCCCTCGAAGGAGATCAGCGTGCGCACGGGCACGTCGAGCGCGCGCAGCTTGGCGGCGCCGCCGAGATCCGGCAGGTCGATGATGAAGCAGGCCGCCACCACGGTGGCGCCGATCTGGCGGAGCAGCTTCACCGCGCCCTCGGCCGTGCCGCCGGTGGCGATGAGGTCGTCGACCAGGATCACGCGCTCGCCGGGCTCGACCGCGTCGACATGCATCTCCATCTCGTCGGTGCCGTATTCCAGCGCATAGGACATGCTGACCGTCTTGTGCGGCAGCTTGCCCTTCTTGCGGATCGGCACGAAGCCGGCCGAGAGCTGATGCGCCACCGCGCCACCGAGGATGAAGCCGCGCGCCTCGATGCCGGCGACCTTGTCGATCTTGGAGCCGGCCCAGGGATGCACCAGCTCGTCCACCGCGCGACGGAACGCGCGCGCGTCCGCCAGCAGCGTCGTGATATCCCGGAACAGGATGCCCGGCTTCGGATAGTCCGGAATGGTGCGGACCGTATTCTTGATGTCCAGATCGAACGTCATCGTGCTCTCATCCACTCTGTTTATGTGCCGTCATTGCGAGCGAAGCGACGTGTCCGCCGAAGCCCACTCGGGCGAAGGCGGAAGCAATCCAGGGCCGCGAAAACAACTCTGGATCGCTTCGTCGCTCACGCTCCTCGCGATGACGGCAACCACCTTTCACCCCGGCTGATTGAGCCGGAACGCATTCTCCACGATCCTCAAACCCACGGCATCGCCGAGCGACATCAGCGACTCCGGGTGGAACTGCACGCCGCCGACCGGCAGCGTCTTGTGCTCGATCGCCATCGCCACGCCGTCCTCGGTCGCTGCGGTGACGGTCAGCACCTCCGGCATGCTGTCGCGCTCGACGAACAGCGAATGGTAGCGGCCGATGACGATCTCGTTCGGCAACCCCTGCATCAGGCGTCCGCCGCGCACCTGGACCCGCGACGGCCTGCCATGCGCCGGTTGGGCGAGCTGGCCGAGCTGACCGCCAAAATATTCGCCCATCGCCTGCACGCCGAGGCACACGCCGAAGATCGGCAGCTTCTTCGCGAGCGCCGCATCGATCGTCGTCGAGATCTTGAAGTCCTCGGGGCGGCCCGGTCCGGGCGACAGCACGATGAGATCCCAGCTGCGCTCGGCCAGCATCTTCAAGGCATGGACGTAACGCACCACGGTGACGTTGGCGCCGACCTGGCGGAAATAGTCCGCCAGCATGTGCACGAACGAATCGTCGTGGTCGATCAAGAGCACGTTCTTGCCGGAGCCGGTGGCGTCCGGCGCGGTCGAGGACAGCGGCTTCGGCGGATCGCCGCGCAGCGCCTGGAACAAGGCCGCCGCCTTGACCTGGCACTCGCGATCCTCGGCCGCGGGGTCGGAATCGAACAGGCAGGTGGCGCCGACGCGGACCTCGGCGAGCCCGTCCTTCATGCGGATGGTGCGGATGGTGAGGCCGGTGTTGATCGAGCCATCGAAATTCACCGCGCCGATGGCGCCGGCATACCAGCGCCGCGGCGAGCGCTCATTGTCCTCGACGAACTGCATCGCCCACAGCTTCGGCGCACCGGTCACGGTGACCGCCCAGGCGTGCGTCAGGAATGCGTCGAGCGCGTCGAAGCCCGGCCGCAGCATGCCCTCGACGTGATCGACGGTGTGGAACAGCTTGGAGTAGGTCTCGATCTGCCGGCGCGCGAGCACCTTGATGGTGCCGGGGACGCAGATGCGCGCCTTGTCGTTGCGGTCGACGTCGGTGCACATGTTGAGCTCGAACTCGTCCTTCTCCGAGTTCAGGAGCTGGCGGATCTGCTCGGCATCGCCGATGGCGTCGCGACCGCGGGCGATGGTGCCGGAGATCGGACAGGTCTCGACGCGACGGCCGTCGGAGCGGACGAACATCTCGGGTGAGGCCGAGACGAGGAACTCGCCGTCGCCGAGATTCATCAGCGCGCCATAGGGCGACGGATTGATCCGGCAGAGCCGCTGGAACACTTCCGCCGGCGAGCGCTCACAGGGCTCCGCAAACAGTTGGCCGGGCACTGCCTCGAACAGGTCGCCGCGGGCAAACGCCGCGCGGGCCTTCTCGACCGTCGCCTGGTACTCGCCGGGCGCGTGATCGGCAAAACCCTGGCGCGGCTCCTTCAGGTAGACGCTGGCGTCGGTGTCGCGCGGCAGTCCTGCCGTCGACTGGCCGTTCCAGGAAAAATCATAGGAAAGAACGACGCCGCGGCCGGTGGCGCGGTCGTAGGCCAGCAGGCGATCCGGCACGTAGAGCACGATGTCGCGCTGGTCCTTCTCGCGCGGCCGCTTCTGCTGGAGGTCCTCGATCTGGAACACGAGGTCATAGGCGAAGGCGCCGAACAGGCCGAGCAGCGGATCGTCATTGGCCGACAGCACAGCGATCATCGCCCGCACCAGCGACATCACGCTGGCGCGGCGGGTGCGCTGGTCCTCCTCGACCGGGGCAGGCCCGCGGACGATGTGCCCGGCGAGCCGCGCGGGCGAGGCCTCGGTGATGACCACGCAGGGCTCGCGCAGCGTGTCCTTGAGGAACGCGATCAGCACCTCGCCGCGACGATTCAGCGCCTGCAGGGTGAAGGTGGTGCCCTTGGTCTCGAGCACCAGCGGCGGATCGGCAAAGCCGAGGTCAAAACTCTCGTAGCGGCCGGGCACGGTCGTGCCCGAGGACAGCACCACGCCGCGGCGGCGGTCGAGCAGGTCGATCAGGTCATCGAGCCGGCTGGCGCCACCGGAAAACTGCTCGACGGCGCGCGTGATCGCGAGCCCGCCACGAGTGCGGTAGTCGCTGACAGCTGGAAGGGCGAAAACGGTCCTGTTCATGGGGTCCTCTCAGGCGTCCTCTTACGAAACTTGCCGAGGAAACGCCACACAGGACCAACCGGAAGCCGCCGCTGCGTGGCGGCCCCTCTGCGATTGGATGTCAATAAAATCGCACCGGCCACCTTTTACAAGGTGCGCCACCAGAGACGGGCTGGGCGGACAAGGGTGCTCATGGCGCGGACCTGACCATGCGGGACGGCTGCGGTCAAGGGCGGCGGGGCCACAAATGGGGGTGGGATGCGTCAGCAAATCAACAGAGGCGCCGCGGGGCGGCTGCCAGATACAGCGCCCTCGCCCCTTGCGGGAGAGGGCATGCACGGCCCATCCGCGGGCGCGGTTGGGTGAGGGGTATCTCTCCGCGAGTCCTGCTTGCAGAGGCATACCCCTCACCCAATCGCGTTTGCCGCTCTGTCCTACATGCCCTCTCCCACAAGGGGCGAGGGCGCAATAACGGGCAGCGGCGAGGCCAAGGCAAGAGCGGAAACTGAGATGACGATCAAACATGGAAAAGCATTCTCGCGACACGATCTGCCCGAGGGATGATCATCGACACCGCCCTCTCCAAGTCGAGGGCGCAGGGAAGGCCGGGCATCGGCTGATGCCCGTGGCCCGCCTGCAGCAAAAAAAGCAGGCGGCAGTCACCACAGGTCAGCCGGACGACCGGCCTTCCCTGCGCGATGGTTTGACGGGTAGAGTCGAGGAAGGGCGCGGTGGCTTGGGCCATTCGGCAACGCCCCGTTTCCCTTCCCCGCTCATCGAACCGGACGTGCGCGTTTCGCGCATCCGGCTCCCGGGCAAGCTCTCATGCCTTCGCCCACGGCAGGTTACGCGTCGACTTCGGCAGCCGTACCAGCCCCAACGTCTCGTAGAGGTACCGGTCGGGGAAGCGATTGTACCCCTGGCCTTGAACCCGATGCTTTTCGCATAACCACTTGCGCAGCCGATGGATGGCATGGGCGTCGACCGCCCTGTAGGCCGGTGAGACCGGCCCGAGGCGGAAGTAGTTCGCCCATCCGGTGAGTTTGGCGTTGAGCCGCTTCACCACCTTCTCGGCTGATAACGTCGTCCTGTGCCGGCCTGTCTCGTCCCCGACCGCATCGCAGATTCGCTTGATGCTCTTCTTCGATGGCTTCGAGTTGAGGTGGGCCTTCCCGGTCTTGTGGGAGTAGCACCGTCCGAACGTGTAGCCCAGGAAGTCGAACCGCTCTTCCGGCAGGTGGCAGATTCGTGTCTTGTCCTCGTTGACCGCCAGTTGCAGTTTCTTGATGACCTCTCGCATCGTCTGCATGGCGATGTCGGCCGTACCCTTGCAGCAGATCACCAAGTCGTCGGCATAGTTGACCATGACGGCCTTCAGCCGCCGCCGCGCGCCCGATTGTCTCCACCACAACACCAGCCGTCGCATGTACAGGTTCGCCAGCAGCGGGGAGATCGGAGAGCCCTGCGGGATGCCGCGGTGCTCGTCCCGATTCCACGTGGTCCGACGCTTGCGCCCGCGATCGTCCGTCTCCTCGACCGGCGCCTCGATCCACATCTTGATCAGATGCAGCATGTGCCGGTCGGAGATCCGGCGCGCCACTGATTTCATCAGCGGTCCGTGCGGTATCTCGTCGAAGTAGCCACGCAGGTCCGCGTCGACGACGGCCGTGTACCCCAGATTGAGCAGGCGGTTCACGGTCTCCACCGCGTCCAGCGCAGTCTTGCCGGCGCGGTACGCATATTGCTCGGGCTCCAGATCGGCTTCGAAGATGGGCTCGAGCACCAGCATCGCCGCCGTCTGAACCACCCGGTCGCGTATCGTCGCGATCCCCAGAGGTCGCATTTTCTTGCTGTTCGGCTTCGGAATGTAGACCCGTCTGACCGCTTGCGGCCGATACGTCTTGTTCCTGAGCTCTTCCGCCAGTTCTCCGAGCCACGGATTCCAGCCATTGTCGACATCCGGGCTCTTGTGATCCGCGGACGACGCACCTTGGCCTCCATACGCCTCGATGGCCTCGAACGTCTGACCGTCCACACCAGCCGCGCCGCCATTGGCTTTGCATCTGGCATAGGCGAAGCTCAGAACATCCGCCCGAGACACCTTGTCGTACAGAAGATAGAACCTGAACCCGGGTTCTGCCTTCGCTTTCGCATGTAACGCAGTCTGCAGCTTCCGGACACTTGGTGGAGTTTCGAGGTGACCCAATCTCCCCTCCCGCGCCACTTCCTACATCGGCTTGAACGAGGGCTCCTTTCCTCCACCGGCATTACCCGGCTTCCCCGGTACTACGAGCCCATCCGACTCCCCGCCGCGCCCGGTCCGACCTTCACAGGTCTCCGGTTGGTCTCTCGCTCGACCGCGCAATGGGGTCTCCCGTGTTGCTTCGGTTCCCGCTGTGGACGTGCCGTCGTCACTACCCCGGTGGAGCCGCTGGGTGCGCGTGTCGCTCTCTTCCCCAGCGATGTCAGCTTTCCCTGTAATAAGGCCAGGTCAGCCTCCACATCGAACTTTTCGAGGCCTGCTCGACGTTCACTCGTGTTACAGCCCGCCCACTCGCCAAGTCACCTCGTGACCCTCTCCACCGGAGGCTTCAGCCGGGTCGTTACCTCGCCGACTGCTCCGATTGCTACCGGCTGGAACGACATTTGCCGGAAGGGACTTTCACCCTCTCAAGAACCGCGCCTTTCCACGGCGCACCTTATACGCAGTCTCCCCGGGGACCGGGCTGTCTTGCCCCCGTGACTGGCGGATCATCCACCAGCGTAGCCTCAGCGTCGGGAGGCCAGGACCATGCGACTTCACCGTGCGCGCCCGCCGTTCGTCCGCACGACCTGAGCCATGCTGCGACGTGACGCGCCCACCGCATCTCCACCCCGCGTCTCGTGACGATCGCGATACGCCCCTCGTGCCGGGGTGGGACGCGCACATCCAAGCATGAATTCTGAAAAAAAGAAACAAGAATATTTTTCGAGGCCGGACTGGACAGGGCAAATCAGCTTGAGACGGCTGATGAATTTGGCGTACCGGCGCATGCTCGACCAGCCCGGCTCAGATCTCACCGGCAGAGCGGCTATCCGAATTGCCGGGCCTGCGGCGCCCGGTCTATGCTGCATCGTCTCCCTTGCAGAAGGCATTCGTCCGTTGCAACGCCATTCCCTGGCCCTGCCCGCCATGCTCCTTTTTGCCCTGGCGACGGCGCCCGACGCTGTTGCACAGAGCGAGCCGCCACCGGCCTGGTGCCTGGACCGCCGTTTCCCGGCCGACCAGCGTATCGAGAGCTGCACCTTCGCATTGCAGTCCGATCGATGGTCCGGACAGGAGGAGATCCAAGGCTATTTCAATCGTGGCAATGCGTACTATGAGAAACAGGACTATGACCGCGCCATTGCCGATCTCACCGAAGCAATCAGGCTCGATCCCTCTTACCCGGCAGCTCGCAACAATCGTGGGTTCGCCTACGCGGCCAAAGCCGACTACGACCGCGCGATTGCCGACTATGACGAGGCGATCAAGCTCGATTCGAAAAAGCCGCTCTACTACTACAATCGCGGCTTGGCCTACTTCTCGAAAGAAAATTATGATCAGGCGCTCTCGGACTTCAATCGAACGTTGGCGCTGGATCCCGAGCAAGCCAAGCCCTACGTTGATCGCGGCGCAGTCCATGTTATCAGGAACGACTTCGATCGCGGACTCGCAGATATAGACGAGGGGATCCGACGCGACCCGACTGACGCCACCGGATACACCCTTCGCGCCATCGTGCATAAACACAAGAAGCAGTTCGACCGCGCCATTGCCGACTACAGCGCTGCGATCAAATTTGGCCTGACGCCCGCGAAAGCCCTTAATGCCCATTTCAACCGAGGGATCGCGTATTTCGAAACAGGTGACATCGATCAGGCCATCGCCGATTTCGACGAAACGATCAGGCGCGATCCGGGTCACGTTCTTGCCCATGTCAATCGCGGTATTGCATATGACGACAAGGGCGATCACGACCGGGCCATCGTGGATTTCGGCGTGGCGATCAAGCTCGAGCCGCAGCACGCGAAAGCATACATGAACCGCGGCGCGGCCTACGACAAGAAAGGCGATCATGATCGCGCCATCGCCGATTATGACGAGGCCTTGAGGCTCGATGGCAAGCTGGCAGAGGCCTTCAACCGTCGCGGCATCGCCTACGACGACAAAGGGGATCACGACCGGGCCATCGTCGACTTCGACCAAGCCATCAGGCTCGATCCGAGCTATGCCGATGCCTACAACAATCGCGGCCTCGCCTATAAGGAGAAGGCGGACTACGATCGCGCGATCGCCGACTTCGATGCGGCCATCGCCCTGGAGCCGGATTTCGCCGAGGCCCAAGGCAACCGGGACGCGGCTCGCGAGCTGAAGAAGAGCCGCGAAGCTGCCATACCGCCCCCGCAACGATAGGCGTTTCCGCAGCGAATCCGGTCGGGGCGCCGCTTTCGGTCAACCCGACTCTTCCGCGCACCTCATGCGCCGCCACTCGGCAACCGCAACGCGCTGCGATGCATATCAAGCAAATCGCCACGACACTCCAGGCGGCCAGCCGCAACCAGTGCGCGGACACGCGCGAACAACTGCAGATCACCTGTCTGCATGCCCTCGGTCCAGCTCTCGCAGAGCGCCTCGCCGATGATCCTCGCCGTCTTCGTCCATTCGGCGGTGGCGCAGGACAGCAGCAGGGGATCAAAATGCGTGATCGGGGCTGAGACGAGCTCGCCGTCGCGGAGAATGCGGAACGGCGCGTTATCCGCTTTGAGGCGCGCCCATTGTTCGCGGCAGGCCGCGCGCATATCCGATGTGAGGTGCTGCCCAAAACTCCAGAGTTGATTGTCGCTGATGATGGAGGGCTTTAGCTCGCCGAGGCTGAACACCCGGCGCGGATTGGGCGCGCCATGATCCCCTGCCCTCGCGACAGCGTCAGCGAGATCAACGATCTCGATCGGCTCGTCGCCGAGCCGCCACAGGAATTCGAGGAAGCCGGCATATTCCTGGGTCGACCGCCGCGTGAGCCAGGCGATCCTGCTATGCGTGCGCGAGAGCGCCTCGTCCCAGAATGATGTGGCCCGTCCGCCCACCTCGTCCCAACCTGACACTTCAAATTCCTGGTCCACCCAGGCGGTTCGCAACGCTGGATCGGGCGGGTCGATCGGACCGAAGCTCAGGCTGTCGCCAAGACCAATGACGCGGTCGTCGCGGCCAGCGTGCTGGAGCGCAGCGCGCAACATGCCGGCGGCAGACATGTTGAAGACGACATGAAGAATGGAGCGGGGAATCATGATCTCCTTTGCCAGACGTGCGTTCAGCCGGGGCGAGGCATGCCGCTTCCCTCGCGCCTCATCGCCACGCGAGCCTGCTGAAGCGCACCGATGACCCGATCGAGCTCTTCGGCCGCCAAGAACACCTCGATGTCTCCTTCAGTCCTCAACGACAGCGCTAAACCGATGCTGTCGCCGACGACGCGAACCAGCACGCATGCCTCGTCACCGGAGGATGTGTCGACGAACCTGATCGGGTCGATGGTCATGCGGGATCCTGGATTGGCTGATAGGCCACTCTAGCAGTATCGACGCGTCGTGAGAGCCGCCGTGCCGCCAAGATGACGGTGGGCTCCCCTCCCCCTTGCGGGGAGGGGAGCCCACCGATGTCGGGGTGAGAGGCCCATTCACGCTTGCGAAGATGACCCCGCTCGCGGCGCGCGCCGTCACATCAGCCTCCCGGCTTCACCAGCCCGAGCTCCCTGAACTTCATCTCCGTCGCCACCACGGCATTCTCATACACCTCGCCGCGCTCGACGAAGTAGTTGAAATAGCCGGCCGGCGTTTCCGGCTGGATCTCAACCAGATCGACGGTCTTGTATTTGGGATCGGTGATCACGCCGCCCGCGATCAGATCGTTGATGCGCTTGAGCGCGTCGACCTCGGCCTTGTAGCCGACCGAGAACCACATCTCGGTGGTCCAGTCCTGCACCTCGAACCAGTTGGCGGGCGCCTGGCCCTGCCACCCCTGGGCGAGCGGGCGGACGGCGAAGATGCGGTCGAAGCCGTGCAGCTCGGAGATGATGCTGGCGCGGTGATAGGCGCCGTCCATCTGTCCCTGCGGCAGCTTGGTGAAGCCGTAGAGCGACAGCCACAGCGCAGCCTTGACCGCCTCTGGCGTGATCGGGCGGATGGCGCGCTCGGCCAGCACCTCGGAGGCGTAGCGCAGATCGCGCTTGGCCGCCGATTCCCGCGCCTTGACGGCATGGGCGTTGGGAACCGACTTCTCCGCCGGCAGCATCGCCCGCGCCGCCTCGTTGCCATAGAGATAGCCCGTGCCCGCCTCGGGATCATAGGTGTTGAACACAACGCCGATCGGCGTGGCATTGAGCGTCTCCGCCGCGTGCGCGAAGTCAGCCTCGCTGCGCACCGGGACATATTGCTGCGCCGGCCACAGCCGGTCCGCGAGGGCGTTGAACGGGCCGTCGCGCCAATCCGGCCAGGAGACGAATCGCGCCAGCGCCTCGGCATAGGCGGGACGAAACACGCCGGGATAGCCGAACAGCACTGTGCGCAGCTGCGACGCCGGATCTCTGAGGCGGTCGGAGGACATCAGCTCGTTGCGCAGATCGAGACCCTGAAGCCACGCCGACAGCACCAGGATCTGGCCGGACGTCGCGGTGACGAGATCCGGCGTGACGCCCCAGGCGCGGGCGGTGTCGAGGAAGCCGGCGCCATGGGCGTTCAAGCCGCCCAGCCCAGCCAGCGCAAAGGCCACACGCACGGCTTTCTCCATCAGCAGAGGAACCGGAGAACGCTACCTCAGATTGTTTCGGCGACGCAACCGACGGCGAGGCACGGCGAATTCGACCATCGAACGAAGCGACGCGCTGCGAACATGATCAATGCTCAGATCCCCACAAAATCCCGGTGATTCGCGGAAGCGTACGGCGGCAAGCGGCGAAAAGCTGCAGCCGGCGGCTGTGAGCCCCCTCCACAACCTCATGTTGCGCGCGTGCAGAATGCTCCACTTATCGACCAATGATTGTCGCAACCCCAAAAAAGTTACATAACTTGGCTGTGCGCGAGGGCAACACTGTTGTCTAGCTGCAATAGTGTGGCAATGATTGGTTAACCATATTGAATTACCTTGGTTAACATGGCCCGCGGCAAACAGCCTTCAGTGTCGCATGCGCTCCCGAAGCAGCCGACGCTGCTCGATTGCTTCCTCGAAGCGCAGGCGAAGCGGACGAAGCGTCGGCGACGCCCCGCCGACGCGGTGACCAGCGCCGATCCCTTGGATCCTGCAGACGACGCTTCGGCTCTCGATGAGGCCGAACAGCCGTCGGCCGAGACCAAGACCGCCCGCGCGGTTTGAGTCCGCGCGGCACGGTTGAGGACCGACACGCCGGCCCTCTCGGCTCAGCCGAGGTGCTTGTGGAAGAACGCCGTGGCGCGGCCCCAGGCGAGCTCGGCGGCCCTGCGATCGTGCACGGTCATGCGCTGCTCGTTCACGAAGGCATGCTCGGCATCGTAGCGATAGAGCTCGAGCGACTTGCCGGCGGCCTTCATCGCCTTCTCGAAGCCGTCCACCAGCGCCGGCGTGCACCAATCATCCTTGTTGGCAAAGTGGGCCTGCAGCGGGATCTTGACGTCGGCCGGCTTCGCCGCCTGCTCCGGCGGAATGCCATAGAACACGACGCCGGCGGCGAGCTCGTCGATCTTGGTCGCGCCGATGATCGTCACCGCGCCACCGAGGCAGAAGCCGGTGAGGCCAACCTTGGCGCCGTTGCGCGCCAGATATTGCGCGGCCCCGCGCACGGTCTGCGTGGTCGCGTCCATGAAGTCGAGCGAGTTCATCTCCCGGCCCGCCGCATCCGTGTCGTGATAGGGCACCACCGTGCCCTTGTAGAGATCGGGCGCCAACGCGTTGAAGCCGGCGAGCGCGAAACGATCGCACATCCCCTTGATCTGGTCCTGCAGGCCCCACCATTCCTGGATGACGACGACGCCCGGCGCATCGGCCTGCGCGGCCTTGGCGAGATAGCCCTTGGCCTCCTGGCCGTCGGGGCGCTTGAAGCTGATGAGTGTGCCCATGTGTTCCTCCGCATTTTCTGTTGGAAGCTCAGGAGCGGGGTTTACCGCAAATGCGTGTCCGGCGCGACGGGAGCAATCGGGTTCGTTTCAACGTGACTCCCGTAGCCCGGATGAGCGCAGCGACATCCGGGACCACAACCGGCGCCGCGACGATCCCGGATATCCGGGCGATGGCCCTCGACCAGCCAGCCCCACAGCAGCGCCGCGGTGATGTAGATGCCGCCATAGGCCGCATAGACGCGGCCGGCGAGCGGGCTGTCGGCCAGGGTCAGCAGATAGGCAAAGCCGGCAAGCGCGGCCAGCCCCGGCAGCAGCCATAGCGGCGACGGGCCGAGCCGCAGCCGGGCCCAGAACGCGAAGCCGCCGATTTCGAGCACGGCGGCGCCTGCGAAGGCCAACGATGAAGTCATGCGTCCCCTCCTCTGCCGTGCCTCGCCAATGGCGCGACGGCCAGACCGGCCAAAAGCAAAAAAGCCCCCGGAGGGGCTTTTCGTTTTCATCAGAGGTTTCCGATCACCGCTCAATGCGCGGCGGCCCAGACCCGCTTCTTGGTGAAGTACATCAGGCCGGCGAAGATGATCAGGAAGATGAACACCTGGTAGCCGAGGCGCTTGCGCGCCTCCATGTGCGGCTCGGCGGTCCACATCAGGAAGGTCGCGACGTCGTGGGCATACTGCTTCACGGTGGCCGGCGAGCCGTCGTCGAACGTCACCTGGCCGTCGGACAGCGGCGGCGGCATCTTGATCGCATGCCCGGGGAAGTACTTGTTGTAGTACGAGCCCTCCGGGATGGTGACGCCGTGCGGCGGGGTTTCTTCATAGCCCTGCAGCAGCGCGTTGATGTAGTTCGGGCCCTGCTCCTGGAACTGGGTGAAGAAGTCGATCAGGAACCAGGGGAAGCCGCGCTTGTACGAGCGCGCCTTGGCCATCAGCGACAGGTCCGGCGGAGCCGCACCGCCATTGGCGGCCCTTGCGGCCTGTTCGTTCGGGAACGGCGACGGGAAGTAGTCGGCCGGCCGGCCCGGACGCTCGAACATGTCGCCGGCGTCGTTGGGACCGTCCTTGATCTTGTACTCGGCCGCGAAGGCGGCGGCCTGCGCCGCCGAGTAGCCGGGGCCACCGGGCTCGGCGAGGTTGCGGAACGCCACGTATTGCAGCGAATGGCAGTTCGAGCAGACTTCCTTGTAGACCTTGAGGCCGCGCTGCACGGCGCCGCGATCGAAGGTACCGAACGGACCGGCGAACGACCAGCTCGCCGACGGCGGGTTCTCCTGGCCTTCGCTGGCACGGGCGTCGCCCATGCTGCCGGCGAGCAGCGACACCGCGGCGACCAGCGCGATCACGGTCGAGACCATCGGCGCCGCCTTGCGGCCGGACTTGGCCAGCACGTCGTCAGCGATCGAGTTCGGCAGCGGGCGCGGCCGCTCGATGCGGGCGAGCAGCGGCAGCACGATCAGGAAGTAGGCGAAATACAGCACCGTCAGGATGCGGCCGAGCACGACATAGACGCCCTCCGGCGGCTGCGCGCCGAGATAGCCAAGGCCGATGCAGACGACGACGAAGATCCAGAAGAACTGCTTGCCGAGCGGACGGTACTTGTTGGAGCGGGTCTTGGCCGAGTCGAGCCAGGGCAGGAACACCAGCACGATGATCGCCGCGAACATCGCCACGACGCCGGCGAGCTTGTTCGGGATCGAGCGCAGGATGGCGTAGAACGGCAGGTAGTACCATTCGGGCACGATATGCGCCGGCGTCACCGCCGGGTTGGCCGGGATGTAGTTGTCGGCCTCGCCGAGATAGTTCGGCATGTAGAAGATGAACCAGGAATAGAAGATCAGGAAGCAGGTGGCGCCGAAGAAGTCCTTGATGGTGGCGTAGGGCGTGAACGGCACCATGTCCTTCTCGGTCTTCGGCTCGACGCCGGCCGGGTTGTTCTGGCCGGCGACGTGCAGCGCCCAGACGTGCAGCACGACCACGCCGGCGATCAGGAACGGCAGCAGGTAGTGAAGCGCGAAGAAGCGGTTCAGGGTCGGGTTGCCGACCGAATAGCCGCCCCACAACAGCGTCACGATGCTCTCGCCGAAATACGGCACGGCCGAGAACAAATTGGTGATGACGGTGGCGCCCCAGAAGCTCATCTGGCCCCACGGCAGCACGTAGCCCATGAAGCCCGTCGCCATCATCAAGAGATAGATGATGACGCCGAGGATCCAGAGCACCTCGCGCGGCGCCTTGTATGACCCGTAATAGAGACCGCGGAACATGTGGATGTAGACGGCGAGGAAGAACATCGACGCGCCGCAGGCATGCATGTTGCGCAGCAGCCAGCCGTAGTTCACGTCGCGCACGATCAGCTCGACCGACTTGAAGGCCAGGTCGGCATGCGGCGTGTAGTGCATCGCCAGGATGACGCCGGTGACGATCTGGACACCCAGCATCAGCGAGAGGATGGCGCCGAACGTCCACCAATAGTTCAGGTTCCGCGGCGTCGGATAGGCAACGAAGGACGAGTGGACCAGGCCGATGATCGGAAGTCTTTGCTCGAGCCACTTCAAGGCGGGGTGGCTCGGCTGGTAGTCAGAAGGTCCACTCATGATGCGTTCCTGAAGAAATTATCTTGCACGATCGAGCGTGAGCTGAAGACGAACGTCCGCTCAGCCGATCTGGATCTTGGTGTCGGAAACGAACTGATAGGGCGGGACGGGAAGGTTGAGCGGCGCCGGCCCCTGGCGCACGCGGCCGGAAGCATCGTACTGGGAGCCGTGGCACGGGCAGAAGAAGCCGTCGTAGTTGCCTTCATGGGCGATCGGGATGCAGCCGAGATGGGTGCAGATGCCGATCACGACCAGCCACTGCTCGTGGCCGTCCTTGGTGCGCGACTGGTCGGTCGCCGGATCGATCAGGCTCGACACGGGAACCTTACGGACCTCCTCGACCTGCTTCTTGGTGCGGTGGGAGATGTAGATCGGCTTGCCGCGCCAGAACACCTTTATGTCCTGACCTTCGGCGACCGGAGAGAGGTCGACCTCGATCGGCGCACCGGCCGCGATGGTCGAGGCATCGGGATTCATCTGGGAGATGAAGGGCCACAAGGCGGCCACACCACCGACCGCTGCGGTCGCGCCCGTGGCGACGAAAAGAAAATCCCGGCGTGTCGGATGATCCGCAGTAGACGCTGTCACGATTCCAACCCTTTCTTCGTTGCAGCCGGTGGAACCGCCCCGCTCGACGTCTTGGATCTCGGCGTTGGAGATCACGTGACCGGGAGATCCTGCCGGCGCCCGCGTCCCCCGCGGCGGCAGAAAACGGCTCGCTCCACCGCCCCTGGGGAACAAGCCGTCCAGAATCGTTCTATTGGCACCCTTGCGATACGAGCGCAAGCCCGCTATCGGCCCTGCAGCACGCCATGCACCAATTCCCGCGCAGGAAGCGGACTTTCCGCCTCAGTCTTAAGACCAATTCGCATGCAGATCGCGCTCTATCAACCCGACATTCCGCAGAACACCGGAACGATCCTGCGGCTGTGCGCCTGCCTCGGGCTCGCGGCCCACATCATCGAGCCAGCCGGCTTTCCGGTGTCGGACCGGCAGTTCCGCCGCGCCGGCATGGACTATCTGGACCAGTTGAATTGGCGGCGCCACGACTCATGGCACGCGTTCGAGGCCTGGCGGGCGGCGGCGGGCCATCGCCTGCTGCTGCTGACGACCAAGGCCGCGACCTGCTATCTCGACTTCAGCTACGGCGCGGACGACATCCTGCTGCTCGGGCGCGAGAGCGCCGGCGTGCCGGAGGCCGTGGCGGAGGTCACCGATGCGCGGCTGCGGATTCCGCTGCAGCCCGGGCTGCGCTCGCTGAACGTGGCGATGGCGGCGGCGATGGCCGCCGGCGAGGCGCTGCGCCAGACCGGACAATTCGTCCAATTGCAATCTGCACAAGGAGCCGAAGGGTGAGCTACGCGGTGAAGGAAATCTTCATGACCCTGCAGGGCGAAGGCGCCCAGGCGGGGCGCGCCGCGGTGTTCTGCCGCTTCGCCGGCTGCAACCTGTGGAGCGGACGCGAGGCCGACCGCGCAACCGCGACGTGCCGGTTCTGCGACACCGATTTCGTCGGCACCGACGGCACGCTCGGGGGCCGCTATGACAGCGCCGATCTCGCCGAGGCGATTGCCGGGCAATGGACAGGCGGTGCCGCCGACCGCTATACGATCCTCACCGGCGGCGAGCCGCTGCTGCAGGTCGATGCCGACCTGATCACGGCGCTTCACGCCCGCGGCTTCGCGGTCGGGATCGAGACCAACGGCACGCTCATTCCGCCCGACGGCATCGACTGGATCTGCGTCAGCCCGAAAGCGGGCACCGAGCTGAAGCTGCGGCAGGGCCATGAGCTGAAGCTGGTCTATCCGCAGGACGGCGCCGGGCCGGAGCGGTTCGAAGGCCTCGCCTTCGAGCGTTTCTCGCTGCAGCCGATGGACGGGCCCGACGCGGCCGCGAACACGGCGCGCGCGATTCAATACTGCCAGCATCATCCGCAATGGCGGCTCAGCCTGCAGACGCACAAGATGATCGGCATCAGATAGGGATTGTGACTGACACGATGTGGGAATTGACCAAGTCGTTCACCTTCGAGGCCGCGCATACGCTGCCGATTACGACGCTCGGCGAAGCCAGCCAGGAAATCCACGGCCATTCCTTCCGCGCCGAGGTGACGGTGCGCGGCGATGCGACCAATCCCGAGACCGGCATGGTGGTGGATTTCGGCGTGCTGACGCAGCGCTTGAGCGAGATCCAGGCCATGCTCGACCACAAGTTCCTGAACAAGATCGAGGCGATCGGGCTGCCGACGCTCGAGAACCTGTCGCGCTTCATCTATGAGCGCGTCCGCTCCATCGGCCATGTCACCAAGGTCAGCGTCCACCGCGACAGCTGCCGCGAGACCTGCACCTATTTTGGCCCGCAGGGCTGATCGCTTATGGTAGTAGCCAGGTGTAGCGACATGAGCGGTCCCACCCTCCCCTCCAGGGGAGGGTGAAAGAAACGCGCCCCGGGGAAAACTGCCATGACCACTGCCGCCATCGAGGATCGCAAGGCCCGCGCCCGCGCCTGGTTCGAGAGCCTGCGCGACCAGATCTGCGCGGCGTTCGAGCGGCTCGAGGACGAGGCGCCGGCCGCCCTCTATCCACGTCAGGCCAGCCGCTTCGTGCGCACGCCGTGGGAGCGCACCGATCATGCCGGCGGCCCGGGCGGCGGCGGCGTCATGAGCATGATGCACGGCCGGCTGTTCGAGAAAGTCGGCGTGCACTGCTCCACCGTGCATGGCGAGTTCGCGCCCGAATTCCGCAGCCAGATCCCTGGCGCCGCCGAGGATCCGCGGTTCTGGGCCTCGGGCATCTCGCTGATCGCGCATCTGTGGTCGCCGCACGTGCCGGCGGTGCACATGAACACCCGCTTCGTCGTGACCACGAAGGCCTGGTTCGGCGGCGGCGCCGACCTGACGCCGGTGCTCGACCGCCGCCGCACTCAGGAAGACCCGGATACGCTCGCCTTCCACGCCGCGATGAAGAGCGCCTGCGATGCGCATGCGGCGGTCGCGTCGTACGACAAGTACAAGCGCTGGTGCGACGAGTACTTCTACCTGCCCCATCGCAAGGAGCCGCGCGGCATCGGCGGCATCTTCTACGACCATCACGATTCCGGCGACTGGGAGGCCGATCTCGCCTTCACCCAGGATGTTGGCCGCGCCTTCCTGAAGGTCTATCCGGAGCTGGTCCGCCGCAATTTCGGCGCGCCTTGGACCGACGCGGACCGCGAGGAGCAGTTGATCCGGCGCGGCCGCTATGTCGAATTCAACCTGCTTTATGACCGTGGCACCACATTTGGGCTGAAAACCGGCGGCAATGTCGACTCGATCCTGTCCTCGATGCCGCCCGAAGTGAAATGGCCCTGAAACCTTCAGCCCCGCCGCCGCGTACCCAGGAGATGACCGCTCCCCTGCCCCGCGCCATGCTGATCGACATGGACGACACCATCCTGTCGGCCTATGGCCGGCCCGAGATCGCGTGGAACATCGTCGCCACCGAATTTGCCGACGAGCTGGCGCCGCATACCTCGCAGGAGGTGGCGGCCGCGATCCTCTCCTCGGCGCGCAGCTTCTGGTCGGTCGCCGGCGCCGAATGGCGGATGAAGCTGATCCAGGCCCGCCAGGAGGTGGTCAAGGGCGGCTTCGCGGCGTTGATCGCCGCAGGCCCGGCGCTGCCGATCGAGCTTGCGATCCGCATCGCCGACCGCTTCACCGCCTATCGCGACGAGCAGATGTTCATCTTTCCCGGCGCGCATGAGGCGATCGACGCATTCAAGGCGCGCGGCGTCCGGCTGGCGCTCGTGACCAACGGCGAGGCCGGCCAGCAGCGCGCCAAGATCGAGCGCTTCGCGCTGGCGCACCGCTTCGACCACATCCAGATCGAGGGCGAGCACGGCTTCGGCAAACCCGAGGAGCGCGCCTATTGGCACGCGATGGAGCGGCTCGGCGTCGGCCCCGAAGACACCTGGATGATCGGCGACAATCTCGAATGGGAGATCGTGGCGCCACAGCGGCTCGGCATCTATTCGATCTGGATCGACGTCCATGGCGACGGCCTGCCGGAAGGCACCGACGTCAAGCCCGACCGCATCATCCGCTCGCTGACCGAGCTCGTGCCGGCCTGAAGCCTGGTGATCAATGCAAGAGCGCCGGCCCGTCAGGACCGGCGCTCTGTCGTATCCGGATCAGGCCGGACGCTCGGCGACGTTGGGACGCCATTTGATCAGGCGGCTCTCCACGAGGTCGAGCAGCGCGTCGATGCACAGCACGAAGATCGCCAGGATGAAGATGCCGGCGAACACGCCGACCGCATCGAAATTGCCTTCGGCCTGCGCGATCAGATGGCCGAGCCCGGCGGACGAGCCGAGATATTCGCCGATGATGGCGCCGACCACCGCAAAGCCGACCGAGGTTCGCAGCGACGACAGGATCCAGCTCGCAGCCGCCGGGAAGTAGACGTGACGCAGCAGCTCCGAGCGCCGGGCGCCGAGGATGCGGGCATTCGCCAGCACCACCGGGTTGACCTCGCGCACGCCCTGCAGCGCGTTGAAGAAGGTGACGAAGAACACCAGGGTCACCGCAAGCGCCACCTTCGACCACAGGCCAAGGCCGAGCCATAGCACGAAGATCGGCGCCAGCACCACGCGCGGCACGGCGTTGAGCGCCTTGATGAAGGGATCGAGGATGCGCGCCGCGGAATGGTTGAGGCCGAGCCAGACGCCGGCGGTGACGCCGAGTCCGGTGCCGATGATGTAGCCGAGGATCGTCTCGGTCAGCGTCGTCGAGACATGCGCGTAGAAGCTCTGCGCCGACAGCCAGGCAAACACCTGCTTGAGCACCGCCAGCGGCGCCGGGAAGAAGAACGGATCGATGACGCCATAGGTGACGCCGGCCTGCCAGCCGCCGACGATGACGATCAGCAACGCGAGCTGGATGAGGCGTTCAGTCATGGCGGGCATAGCTCTTCTCCACTTCCCCGCGCAGCGAGGCCCAGATGTTGCGATAGAGATCGGTGAAGCGCGGATCGAGCTTGATCTCGGCCACGTCGCGCGGCCGCTCCAGGTCGACTGGGAAGCTGTCGATGACCCGCGAGGCCGGTCCCGAGGCCAGAACGACGACGCGATCCCCCAGCGCGATGGCCTCCTCGAGATCGTGGGTGATCATGACCACCGCGCGCTTCTCCTCCTGCCACAGCCGCAGCAGCTCGTTCTGCATCAGGTGGCGGGTGTGGATGTCGAGCGCCGAGAACGGCTCGTCCATCAGGATGACCTTCGGCCCATGGATGAGCGCCTGAGCCATCTGCACGCGCTTGCGCTGGCCGCCGGAGAGCTGGTGCGGATAGCGGTGCTCGAAGCCCTTCAGCCCGACCTTGACGAGCCAGGCCATTGCGCGCTCATGGCGCTCACGGGCCGACACGCCGCGGAACAGCGGGCCGAGCTCGACATTCTCGATCGCGGTCTTCCACGGCAGCAAGGCATCCTGCTGGAACAGATAGCCGATGTTGCCCTGGACACCGCGCACCGGCTGGCCATCGATGGCGATGCTGCCGGCGCTCGGCTTCAAGAGGCCCGCGATCGCGTTGAGGATGGTGCTCTTGCCGCAGCCGGTCGGACCGGCAATGGCGAGAAACTCGCCATCGGCGACCGTCAGATTCACGTCCCTGACGGCGGTGTAGCTGCCGAAGGACATGGTGACCTGATTGATCTCCACCATGCTCCTGGCGCTGCGGGACTGAACCATCGGGTCCGGGTCCTTGACGACGGCGAGTGCCATTGTTTTCCTCCCGATCAGTTCGAGACGCTCTGCGCCTTCACGGCGAAGGCGTTGGTGTAGGTCTTGGCGAGGTCGATCGACGCCGCCTCCACCTTGTCATTGAAGCTCTTGAGCACATGCAGCGGCGTCTGCACATCGGTCTCGTCGAACTGCCCATCTCTGGAGAAGATCGCCTTGGCGTTCTCAACCGCCTTCGTATAGGTCTCCTTCTCGCCGGAGATGAAATCGTTCGGCAGCACCGCGACGATCTCCTCGGCGCTGTGCGTGGCGATCCAGCGCAGTGCCTTGACCGTGGCGTTGGTGATCTTCTGGACCGTTGCCGGGTTCTTCGCGATGTACTGCTGGGTCGCGTAGAGCACGGAGGTCGGATAGATGCCGCCATAGACCTGCTTGGCGCCCTCGTCGCTTCGCGCATCGATCAGGATCTTGCCGATCCCCTTCTGCTCGACATAGGTCGCGGCCGGATCGTAGTTCACCAGCAGATCGATCTTGCCCTGCTCCAGCGCGGCCACGGCAGCGGCCCCTGATCCGACGCCGATCAGATACACGCTCTCGGCGGGGATCTTGTTCTGCTTGAGATAATAGCGGACGAAGAAGTCCGAGGATGATCCGGGGGCGGTGATGCCGATCTTGGCGCCCTTGATGGTCTCCGGCCTGGCCGGGTCGAACGTCGCAGCCTTGCCACCGGCCAGCACCAGACCGGAATTGCGCGACAGCAGCACGAAGCCGACGACCGACTTGTTCTGCGACTGCATCTGGATGGTGTGGTCGTAGAAGCCGACGGCGACATCGGTCGATCCGGCGACCAGCGCCTGCAGCGTCTTGGAGCCGCCGGAGGCGAAATTCTCCACGGTGATGTCGAGCCCTTCCTTCTGGAACAGGCCAAGGCCCACCGCGACCGGAAACGGCAGGTTGTTCAGATTGTACGAGCCGACGCTGATGCGCACGGGCTCGGCGGCGGCCGAGCCGCAGATTGCGACAGCCGCAGTGATGGCGAGCATGAGACGACGCATGTGACTTCCTCCCTTGTTATCGATGTCGATTGAGTCCGGACGCCGCGTGCGCTCAGGCGGCGTGTACCATCCGTGTCGCGGGCTTTGCGAACACGCAGCCTTCGAACAGCCTGCGGGCGGTCCGCAAAATCCCAGCCACGATCCGGCCATCGCGCTCCTGCAGCTTGACGTCGATATGGCCCATCGGGTGCTCGATGCCGATGACCGCAGGCGCGACCTGCAGCCCAGCGAGACGCGCACTCACCGTGTCCGCCACGATCAGCGAGGTGGCGATGCCGACGGCGCCGGTGGTGGCAAGCGACGGGTGGCAATCGTGCGGCATGAAATAGCGGGCCGACACGTGGCCGCCGTGCACCGCGGGGGCGAGCAGCACCGGCTTGGGAATGACACGGTCGCGAACGTCGCCGAGTCCCATGCGCCCGCCGGCCGCCACGCGCAGCCGCTCGAGCCGCTCCAGCAGCGCCGTGTTCGCACTCAACGCGGCGGCGCTCTCATAACCGGTCACGCCGAGATCCTCCGCACGCACGATCATCATCGGCATCGCGCAGTCGATCAGCGTGACGTCGACATCGTCGATCGTCTCATTGGCCTCGCCGGTCGGAAACATCTCGTCCATCCGGTTGGCAGCATCGAGAAAGGTGAGCGCAATCGGCGCCGCTCGCCCTGGGACACCGTCGATCGACGCGTCGCCGAGATACGACACTTTGCCGTTGGGGGTCGGCACCTCGGCCTCGATCAACTGGCGCGTATTGACGTTGTGAATGCGGACCAGCGTCGCCGGACCTTTCGCCGGCACCAGCCCCGCCTCGATGGCGAAAGGTCCGACCGCGGCAAGCATGTTGCCGCAATTGGGCGAGGTATCGACCAGTTGCTGATCGATCCGCACCTGCGCGAACAGATAATCCACGTCGGCGCCGGGCACGCTGGCCGGCCCGACGATGGCGACCTTGCTCGTGACCGGATTGCCGCCGCCGATGCCGTCGATCTGCAGCGGATGACCGGAGCCCATGACCGAGAGCAGAATCTCATCGCGCCGGACCGGATCGCTCGGCAGGTCCGACGCCAGGAAAAAGGGCCCCTTCGACGTTCCGCCTCGCATCAGGACGCACGGTATCGAGATCAGATCGTTCATGCCGGCCTCAGTTATGTCAATTTCGTATCAATCTACGTTACTGTTGCGTATACTGAGCTGAGATCGATCTTTGAAATGCAAAGAATTGCGGTATTGATGCATGATTAACATCAATTGTGAGATCCTAGACCTCCGGGCCTTCCTGAGCGTCTCGGATCTGGAGAGCTTTCATCGGGCCGCCGAGGCCCTGAACCTCTCGCAGCCGGCATTGAGCCGGCGCATCCAGAAGCTGGAGGGCGCGATCGGCGCACCGCTCCTGGAGCGCACGACGCGTCACGTCGCGCTGACGGCGCTCGGCGCCGAGCTGGTGCCGCTCGTGCGGCGTATGATCGAGGAGTTCGACGGCTCGCTGTTTGCTGTGCGCGACAGCGGCCTCAATCGCGGAGGCCTCGTCACCATCGCCTGCCTGCCGACCGCGGCGTTCTACTTCCTGCCGTCGGTCATCCGCGAGTTCAACGATCAATATCCCAACATCCGCTTTCGCATTCTCGACCTGCCTGCCACCGATGGGCTGCAGGCCGTCGAGCGTGGCGAGGTCGAGTTCGGCATCAACCTGATGGGAGCATCGGACCCCGAGCTGATCTTCGACCGTCTGGTCGAGGATCCCTTCGTGCTCGCCGCGCGCAAGGATCACCCGCTCGCCGCGATGGCGACGGTCGGCTGGGGCGATCTCGAGCCCTACCCTCTGATCACCGTACACCGGTCCAGCGGCAACCGGACCCTGCTCGATGCCGCGCTCGCCAAATCAGCGATCAAGCTGCGCTGGTTCTACGAGGTGACGCATCTCTCCACGTCGCTTGGACTCGTCGAGGCTGGGCTTGGCATCTCGGTTCTTCCGAAGATGGCGACACCGCAGAGCGATCATCCCTTCCTCGTCACGCGCCCCATCCTCAATCCCGAGATCTCACGCACCATCGGCGTCGTGCGCCGCAGAACCGGCACGATGTCGCCTGCGGCGGAGCGTTTCCTGAAGATGCTGATCGGCCGCTGGGGGCGGACGTAGAGGCCGAGCAGCACAGCAGGTAGCCTGACGCCGAAGGGCTATCCCGCCGGCAGCAGGTGCCGCAGCGCCGACGCGATCATCACGCCGCCGCCGGTGATCACGGCGGCGTCGAGGATGGCGGCGTGGATGTGCACCGGCATGCAGGCGACGAAGGCCTTGGCGAGGAACGCGCCCGGCACCGCAACCGCGCCGATCAGGAGCGCGAAGGCCAGCACCTGCGCCGTGACCACGCCGGCCAAACCAAACACCGAGATCTTGATGACGCCCGTCGCCACCGAGATCATCGCGTCGGTGGCGATGACCGCGGCGCCTTCCAGGCCCGCCGCCATCAGCAGCGACAGCAGGATCACGCCGGAGCCGGAGGTGCCGCCGACCAGCACGCCATAACCGACTGCTCCGGCGGCAAGCCCGCCATTGCCGATCCTGACCTCGCGCTTGCGCAGGATCCGCCGCAGCGGGACGCTCATGATCAGCATGGTGCCGATCACGAACGCCGCGCCGGCATTGGTCAGTCGCGTGTAGCCGTAGGCACCGAGCGCCGTCGTGAGCGCCGCCGCGGCGATGACGATGCCGGCCCGGGTGCGATCGGCATGCTGGAGGTAGGCGGCGACGCGGCTGAGGTTGGTGAGGATCGCCGAGATAGCGATGATCGGCACGACGGGTTCGGCGCCGACCATTGGCACCAGCACGAGCGGCATGAGAGCGCCGGTGCCGTAGCCGGCAAGACCACCGATGATCGAAGCGAATAGAGCGACGGAAGCGACGAGCAGGAGTTGCAGGAGCGAGATGTCGGCAAAGCCTGCCAGAAAATTCATGAACGTCCGTCGCGGTTGACACGCGCCGCCGCCTGATCGGCGATCGCGTTCAGCGATGCCTCGTCGAGCGGAAAGTCCGCAGCTAACCAGGCATCCTCTGCGAGGGTGAGCACATGACCGAGAAGCGGTCCCTCCGCAACCCCGCGCGCGATGAAATCGGCCGCCTTCAACGGCAATTTCGGCGGCGTGAAGCGCTGCGGCAACAGCGCACGCTCGCGCCAGCGCCGGTCGTCGCGATCGCGCGCCCGCGCCCAGCCGAGCATCAGGCGGTCGCGATAGACGGTCTCGCCGAGACGATACAGCAGACGCCGGACTCGCGCCTCGTCGGCGGATGCGAACCGCCACCAGCGATGGCCCATGCCGTCCAGCGCCTTGGTCTCGGCATTGGAGAGCTTCAGTCTGACGCCGAGACGGCGCGCATCCTCGGTCACGGCGACCGCGAGCGCCGCGAGACGGCGGACCGCGCTCGGCGAAAGCTCCAGTTCGCGCTCGATGCCGATCATCGCGGCGAACGGACCGAGATAGGCGACGCCGCCGAGGATCGCCGTCAGCAACCCGCCATCCGCCATCGCCGTGACCGCGCCGACCGCGCCGTCGGTGACGAGCAGTTTCAGCATCTCCATGCGCACCCGCTCGGCGGACAATGCGGCGAGGCCGGCGCGGCCGGCGATGCAGGCCAGATAGCCCTCGCGGTCGGGGACGCCGTGGCCGAATGCCGAATGGATGCGGAAGAAGCGCAGGATGCGCAGATAATCCTCGGCGATGCGCTGGGCGGGATCGCCGATGAAGCGCACGCGGCGTTGGGCGATGTCGGCGAGACCACCGACGTGATCATGCACCACGCCGTCCGGCCCGACGGACAGCGCATTGATGGTGAAGTCGCGCCGGTGCGCGTCGCCGACCCAGTCGCGGCCGAACTCGACCTTGGCCTTGCGGCCGAAGGTCTCGGTGTCCTCGCGCAGGGTCGTGACCTCGAATGGATGCCCCTCGAGCACGAGGGTCACGGTGCCATGGTCGATGCCGGTCGGCACGCTCTTGATCGACGCCGCCTTGGCGCGCCGGAGCACCTCCGCCGGCAGCGCCGTGGTCGCGATGTCGATGTCGCCGATGGCGATGCCGAGCAGCGCATTGCGCACGGCGCCGCCGACCACCCGCGCCTCCTCGCCGTCGCAATTGAGCAGCGCGAGCACGCGCGCGGCGGGACCGGACGAGAGCCAGGGCGCATGCAGCACCCGCGCGCCGATCATTTCTCGACCCCTGGAACGAGCCTGCCGTTCTCGACATGAGCGGGGATATAGGTCGAACGCGGCGGCGCGCCGGAGAACTCGGCGATCAGGACCAGACTTGCAATCACC
Organism: Bradyrhizobium sp. SZCCHNR1043; assembly: GCF_032489675.1. Classification (NCBI taxonomy): domain Bacteria; kingdom Pseudomonadati; phylum Pseudomonadota; class Alphaproteobacteria; order Hyphomicrobiales; family Nitrobacteraceae; genus Bradyrhizobium; species Bradyrhizobium sp. SZCCHNR1043. The sequence continues at coordinate 440,397 of NZ_JAUEYN010000003.1, read as the reverse complement.
AACACCAGCGCCGCCACCGTCAATTTTGTGATCAGATGAAAGGGCCAGTTGACAGGCACCAACAGCCCCGATTTGGTCGCGAGCAAGAACAACACATAAACCGCAAAAGGAATGAGGAAAATTCCGATTTCCGTCAACACGCCACGGATCATGGCTGACAGACCCGCTCGTACAAGACCCGAAGGATGCCCGCTGTAGCGCCCCATATGTAGCGCTCGGCGAACGGCATCGCGTAATACAAACGCTCCATGCCGCGAAACTCCTTGGAATGCAGCTGATGATTGGCGGGGTCCATCAGGAAGGCCAGCGGCACCTCGAAGGCGTCGTCGACCTCGCCCTCGTTGATCTTGAGCGTGAATCCGGGCCGCACCCGCGCCACCGTGGGCAGGATGCGGAAGCCGAAGGCGGTGCCGTAGACGTCGAGATAGCCGATCGGGTCGACGAAGCTGCGGTCGAGCCCGACCTCCTCTTCGGCCTCGCGCAGGGCGGCATCGAGCGGCGAGGCATCGGTGACGTCGATCTTGCCGCCGGGAAAGGCGATCTGCCCGGCATGGCTCGAGAGGTTCGGCGAGCGCTGGGTCAAAAGGACCGTCGGCTCGGGACGGTCGACCACCGGGATCAGCACCGCCGCGGGGCGGATGGGCTGCTCGCGGGAGATGATCTCGAGCATGCGGTCGGTGCCGGAATCTCCGCTGGCCGGAATGACATCCGGATCGAGCAGGGCCTGCGGAACGTCGAAGCGCAACCGCGCGCGGCCCCGCGCGAAGAAATCGGCTGAACTGAGCCCAGCGGTCCCGTTCCTCACCATGGGCTGGTTCAAAGCGCCGCCCTCACCTGTTCTGCATCGGCCATGGGGAAGAACGCGCCGCCCGACCCCACGCCGAACATGACACGCCCATCGATCATCCGCTCCTCACCCATGTCAACAAGCTCGTAGTAGAGCGCCCGCGTCACCTTGGCCCAGAGATCGGCTCGCACATGCAGATAGGGCCTCAGGCCGCCGCTCTCGCCAGGCTCGAAGCGCAGCCGGTGCTCGGCATCGCACGCGACCCAGTCGTCGACATTGGTGCGGAAATGCAGCAGCGGTCCGCGCGCATCGCTCTCCGTCCGCATTTCTACGGCTGTGAAGGGGGCATCATCGACGCGGATGCCGACCTTCTCCACCGGCGTGACCAGGAAATAGCGATCACCCTCGCGCTTGAGGATCGTCGAGAACAGCCGCACCAGCGCAGGCCGCCCGATTGGCGTGCCCATGTAGTACCAGCTACCATCACCGGCGATTCGCATGTCGAGATCGCCGCAGAATGGCGGATTCCACAAATGCACCGGCGGCAGTCCCTTTGCGGATGTGCCAGCCTGCGTTGCCGCCGACGTCAGCCGATCGAGTCCGTTGTCGGTGGTCTGCCCTTGCTTCGCCATGGTTTGCCTTGAGTTTGCGTCCACCTTGGCACGATTGGTGCAAGATTCCATCGTCGTCGTCTGTGCAAAAGTTCCTGGCGGCCCTGCAGGTCATGTAAGGTCGCCATAACGTGATGCCGTCAATACCCCGTAATGCCGATAATATGGGGATAGTTTAACTCAACGAATACAGCGCCTTCGCATAGGTTGGCATCCGTGTCCCGGCAAACTGGAGCGGAACGTCCGTCCGAAAGTTCAAGATGCGGGGCAGAAGGAGCGATGGGAATGGCTGAGAGTGCCGAGAAGCTCGAGGATGCGATCGTCCGGTCGGCCGAACAGGTCTCCGGCCAGATCCGAGCGGCAAAGGATGCGATCTCCAGCGTCATCTTCGGCCAGGACCGCGTGGTGGAAAACACGCTGGTGACCATCCTGTCCGGTGGCCACGCGCTGCTGATCGGCGTCCCCGGCCTCGCCAAGACCAAGCTGGTCGAGACCTTGGGCGTGACGCTCGGCCTCGATGCCAAGCGCATCCAGTTCACGCCGGACCTGATGCCGTCGGACATTCTCGGCGCCGAGGTGCTCGACGAGAGCGCCGGCGGCAAGCGCTCGTTCCGCTTCATCGCCGGCCCGGTGTTCGCGCAACTGCTGATGGCGGATGAGATCAACCGCGCCAGCCCGCGCACGCAGTCGGCATTGCTGCAAGCCATGCAGGAGCAGCACATCACCGTCGCAGGCGCCCGTCATGACCTGCCGAAGCCCTTCCACGTGCTCGCGACCCAGAATCCGCTGGAGCAGGAAGGAACCTATCCGCTTCCCGAGGCCCAGCTCGACCGCTTCCTGATGGAGATCGACGTCGACTATCCCGATCGCGACGCCGAGCGCCGCATCCTGTTCGAGACCACCGGTGCCGAAGAGAGCGGCGCCAAGGCCGCGATGACCGCAGACGCGCTGATCGCTGCGCAGCGGCTGGTGCGCCGGCTGCCGGTCGGCGATTCCGTGGTCGAGGCGATCCTGTCGCTGGTGCGGTCCGCCCGCCCCGGCCCGGAGGCCGGCGACGCCGGCAAGCTGATCGCCTGGGGCCCGGGTCCGCGCGCCAGTCAATCATTGATGCTCGCGGTGCGCGCCCGCGCCTTGCTCGACGGCCGCCTCGCTCCCTCGATCGACGACGTGCTCGATCTCGCCGAGCCCGTGCTCAAGCACCGCATGGCGCTCACCTTCCCGGCCCGCGCCGAGGGACGCACCATTCCGGACGTGATCCGGCAACTGAAGAGCCGGATTGGCTGATGGCCGCAGCGACAGGGCACGCCGACACGGAGATTCTCGCAATCCGGCGTGCCGATGGCGAAAGCCGGACGCTGGCGTCGTCGCTGCCGCGGCTGGTGCTCGAAGCGCGCCAGATCGCCGCCAACGTGATCCATGGTCTGCATGGCCGTCGCCGCGCCGGCTCCGGCGAAAGCTTCTGGCAGTACCGCCGCTTCGTCTCCGGTGAGCCGTCGCAGCGCGTCGACTGGCGCCGCTCCGCGCGCGACGATCATCTCTACGTCCGTGAGCAGGAATGGGAGGCCGCGCACACCGTGTGGATCTGGCCGGACCGCTCGCCGTCGATGGCGTTCGCGTCGAAGGGCGCCCGCGACAGCAAGCTCGAGCGCGCCCTGATCGTGACCTTCGCCCTGGCCGAGTTGCTGGTGGCCGGCGGCGAACGCGTCGGGATTCCCGGCCTGATCAATCCGACCGGGAGCCGCAACGTGATCGACCGCATCGCGCAGGCGATGCTGCATGATGAGACGATCAGGCCGAGCCTGCCGCCCTCCTTCGTGCCGTCCGCGCTCGCCGAGATCGTCGTGCTGTCGGATTTCTGGTCGCCGATCTCCGAGATCAGCACCATGCTCGCCGGCCTGTCCGCGTCGGGCGCGCACGGCACGATGGTCCAGGTCGTCGATCCCGCCGAGGAGACCTTCCCCTATTCCGGCCGCGTCGAGTTCGTCGAGCCGGAGGGCGGCGAGGTCATCACGGCCGGCCGCGCCGAGAGCTGGGCGCAGGACTACGTCGCCCGCGTGGCGCTGCATCGCGACCAGATCCGCGCCGAGACCGGCAAGCTCGACTGGCTGTTCACCACCCACACCACCAGCCGCTCGGCTGCCGAGCTGCTGCTGTTCCTGCATGCCGGCATGACCACGGCCAAAGGTAGCGCGCGCGGCGGCGTCAAAGTGGGCGCTGGCCCCGGAGGGCTCGGCGCATGATGGGCCTGCCGCTGTCGTTCGCCGAACCCTTGCTGCTGACCGGGCTCATCAGCCTGCCGGTGCTGTGGTGGCTGCTGCGGGTGATGCCGCCGCGGCCGCGCCGCATCGAGTTTCCGCCGACCCGGCTGTTGTTCGACATCACGCCCAAGGAAGAGACGCCGTCGCGCTCGCCCTGGTGGCTCACCCTGCTGCGGCTGATCGCGGCGGCGCTGGTGATCTTCGCTGCGGCCGGCCCGATCTGGAATCCGCGCACCGAAGCCGTCGGCAGCAAGGCGCCGCTTGTGCTTTTGCTCGACGACAGCTGGAGCGCGGCGGCGAGCTGGGACACGCGTATCAGGGCCGCCGACGAGATCATCGCCAATGCCGATGCCGACCGCCGCGGCGTCGCGCTGATGCCGCTGTCGGAGCCCGCACGCGACCTCACCTTGATGCCAGCCGGCGCGGCGCGCGTCGCGCTGCGCCAGATCGCGCCCAAGGCCTACACGACCGAGCGCGCCGATGCGCTGCCGCAGCTCGATCGCTTCCTGAAAGCGACGGGCGATGCCGAGATCATGTGGTTCTCCGACGGCGTCGATCCCGGCCGCGGCAGCGAGTTTGTCACCGGCCTTGCCAAGACCATCGGCGATCGCAGCCTGACGGTGTTCGAAGGCGGCACCCTGTCGCCGCTGGCGCTTGCGGGCGCCGAGAACGCCGCGGCCAAGATGACCGTGAAGGTGCTGCGCGCCGATCTCTCGGTTCCGGGCGGCATTGTGCGCGCGCTCGACGCCAAGGGCTCGCCGCTCGGCGAAGCGCAGTTCGGCTTCGCCGCCGGTGCGCACGACGCCGAGGCGAGCTTCGATCTTCCGGTCGAGCTGCGCAATGACATCACCCGGCTCGAGATCGCCGGCGAGCGCTCCGCAGGCGCCGTGCAACTGCTCGACAAGCGCTGGCGGCGGCGTGCGGTCGGCATCGTCTCCGGCGCCACCAGCGACACCGCGCAACCGCTGCTCGCGCCGACCTTCTATCTGACGCGCGCGCTGGCGCCGTTCGCCGATCTCCGCCTCGGTGATCGCGGCGCTCCGCAGCAGGTCATCACGCAGTTCCTCGACCAGAAGGTGCCGATGATCGTGATGGCCGACGTCGGCACGCTGTCGCCGGAGCTGCGCGACCGTCTCAACGGCTGGATCGAGAATGGCGGCGTGCTGGTGCGCTTCGCCGGCCCGCGCCTGGCGCAGGGCGACGACGATCTCGTGCCGGTCAAGCTGCGCCGCGGCGGCCGCACCCTGGGCGGCAGCCTGACCTGGGAGAAGCCGCAACACCTGGCCGCGTTCGCCGCCGACGGCCCGTTCGCCGGCATCACCGTCCCGAAGGACGTGACGGTCAATCGCCAGGTCCTCGCCGAGCCCGACGCCGTGCTGGCGACCAAGAGCTGGGCCTCGCTGGAGGACGGCACGCCGCTCGTCACGGGCGAGCATCGCGGCAAGGGCCTGATCGCGCTGTTCCATGTCAGCGCCGACATGCGCTGGTCCGATCTGCCGATGTCGGGCGCGATGGTCGAGATGCTCCGCCGCATCGTCGACATGTCCGGCTACACTTCGACGCCGGGCCCTGGTCCCGCGGGTGAGACCGCCAAGGCCACGCTGGCGCCGCTGCACATCCTCGACGGCTTCGGCGCCTTCGGACCGCCGCCTTCGACCGCCAAGCCGCTGCCGGCGGATTTCAACGACCGGGCTTCGCTGGATCATCCACCCGGATTCTATGGCCCAGCCGAGGGACCCACCGCAGTGAACACGCTCAGCCCCGCCGATCGCATTCTGCAGCTCGACACGTCGACGCTGCGCGCCAAGCGTGCCAGCTACACCACGGCGGAGCCGCGCGATCTCCGGGGCATCCTGCTGTCGACCGCACTGCTGCTGTTCCTGATCGACGCGGTCATCGTCGCCCTGCTCGGCGGCGTGCTGGCCTCGCTCGCGCGGTGGCGGCGTGCAGCGCCCGCGTCCATCGTGCTTGCGGTGCTTGCAACCGGCGCCCTGCTCGCGGTCGCGATGCCGACGGCCGCGCGCGCCGACGCCGCCAGCGACGATTTCGCCATGCGCGCGGTGTCGCAGACGCGGCTTGCCTATGTCGTGACCGGCAATGCCGACGTCGATTCCATCGTCAAGGCCGGCCTGACCGGACTGACCTTGTTCCTGGCCCAGCGCACGGCGCTCGAAGCCGGCGACCCCGTCGGCATCGATCCTGCGCATGACGAGCTCGCCTTCTTCCCGCTGATCTACTGGCCGATCGTGCCGGGCACGCCGAAGCCGCCGCAGGACGCGATCAACAAGATCGACGCCTACATGAAGCAGGGCGGCACGGTGATCTTCGATACCCGCGATGCGGTCGAGGCGCCCCCGGGCGAGAACGGCGCGCAGCAGACCCCGGGCATGCAGTCGCTGCGCGAGATTCTGTCGTCGCTCGACGTCCCCGAGCTCGAGCCGGTGCCGCGCGAGCACGTGCTGACCAAGACGTTCTACCTGCTGCGCGACTTCCCCGGTCGCTTCACCGCAGGCCAGACCTGGGTCGAGGCGCTGCCGAAAGACGAGGACGAGGACAGCGCCTCGCGTCCGGCGCGCGGCGGCGACGGCGTCTCACCGATCATCATCACCTCCAACGACCTCGCAGGCGCCTGGGCCATCCGCCCCGACGGCCAGGCCATGCTGCCGATGGTTCCCGGCGAGCCGCGGCAGCGCGAATTCGCCTTCCGCGCCGGCGTCAACATCGTGATGTACACGCTGACCGGCAACTACAAGGCCGACCAGGTGCACGCGCCGGCACTGATCGAACGGCTTGGGCAGTGATGACAATAGCCACGCGCAGCCGCGCCAAAACCTCCGTCGTCACGCCCGGCCTTGAGCCGGGCATCCACGCCCCTCTTTTCCGAGGGAATGACGTGGATGGCCGGGACAAGCCCGGCCATGACGAAGCCAGCGAGTTTGCCTCATGAATTACGGCATCGCATTCACGCCTCTGGTCCCAACGGTCGTGCTGTGGCTCGCGATCGGCGCGATCGTCGTCATCGCCGCGCTCCTGTTGCTCGGCCGCTCGCGCTCGGCCTGGATCCGCGTCACCGCGCTCGCCTTGATCGCGCTCGCGCTGGCCAATCCGCAGTTCACGCGCGAGGACCGCGAGCCGCTGAGCTCGGTCGCCGCCGTCGTGGTCGACAAGAGCCCGAGCCAGAATTTCGGTGACCGCAACAAGCAGACCCAGGCGGCCCAGGAGTCGCTGGTCGACAGCTTGAAGAAGATCAAGGGCCTCGAGGTCCGCGTGGTCGATGCCGGCCAGGCCGATGGCGAGACCGACGGCACGCATCTGTTCAGCGCGTTGACCTCGGCGCTGTCGGACGTTCCCGTCGATCGGGTCGCCGGCGCCTTCCTGATCACGGATGGACGCGTCCACGACATTCCCGGCAACGTCGCCGCGCTCGGCTTCCAGGCTCCGCTGCAGGCCCTGATCACGGGCCAGAAGGCCGAGCGCGACCGCCGCGTCGCGATCACGGCCGCGCCTCGCTTCGGCATCGTCGGCCAGCCGCAGACCATCAGCTTCCGGCTCGACGACCAGGGCGTCAGCGGCGCCAGCGCCAAGGTCGTGATCCGGCGCGACGGCGAGGTCATCAGCGAGCGCACCTTGACCAGCGGCCAAGCCGCCAATGTCGACGTCGACATCAAGCACGAAGGCCAGAACATCGTCGAGATCGAGGCATCGCCGCTCGACAACGAGCTGACCCTCGTCAACAACCGCGCCGTGGTCTCGATCGATGGCGTCCGCGACAAGCTGCGCGTGCTGCTGGTGTCGGGCGAGCCGCATTCGGGCGAACGCACCTGGCGCAACCTGCTGAAGTCGGACGCCAGCATCGATCTCGTCCACTTCACCATCCTGCGGCCGCCGGAGAAGCAGGACGGCACCCCGATCAACGAATTGTCGCTGATCGCGTTTCCGACCCGCGAGCTGTTCCAGCAGAAGATCAACGAATTCCAGTTGATCATCTTCGACCGCTACGCCCGCCAGGGCGTGTTGCCGATCGCCTATTTCGACAACATCGCGCGCTACGTGCGCAATGGCGGCGCGGTGCTGGTCTCGGCCGGGCCGGACTACGCCTCCAACACCAGCATCTGGCGCACACCGCTCGATTCGGTGCTGCCCGCCGAGCCGGTCGGTGTCACCGAGAAGCCCTTCTATGCGCATCTATCTGACGCCGGCAAACGCCATCCGGTTACGCGCGGCCTCGAGGGCTCGGGCTCCGAGCCGCCGCGCTGGAGCCGCTTCTTCCGCACCGTCGAGACGCGTAATGCGGTCAGTCCGCCGGTCATGACCGGCGCCGATGGCAAGCCGCTCCTGCTGCTGTCGCGCTTCGGCGCCGGCCGCGTCGCTCTGCTGCTGTCCGACCACATCTGGCTGTGGGCACGCGGCTACGAAGGCGGCGGACCGCATCTCGATCTGCTCAGGCGGATGTCGCACTGGCTGATGCAGCAGCCTGATCTCGACGAGGAAGCGCTGCGGCTCCAGATTCAAGGCAAGGATCTCGCCGTCATCCGCCAGACCATGGGCGACACCGTCCCGCCGGTGACCGTGACCTCGCCGTCCGGCACCACGCGCGAGCTCACTCTGAGCCAGGGCGATCCCGGCGAATGGCGCGCGACCCTGCCCGCCAACGAGCTCGGCCTGTGGCAGGCGACCGACGGCACGCTGAAGGCGCTGATCAATGTCGGCCCGACCAATCCGAAGGAATTCTCCGAGGTCACCTCGACCACCGAAACCCTGAAGCCGCTGGCACAGGCGACCGGCGGCGACGCCCGCCGCATCGCCGACGGCTCGGGCATCGACCTGCCGCGTATCGTCCCCGTCAGGTCATCGACGCTGTTCAGCGGCGACGGCTGGATGGGCGTGCGGATGCGCGACGCCAGCGTGGTCAAGGGCGTCGGCGTGCTGCCGATGTTCGCCGGCGTGATCGGCCTGCTGCTGCTGCTCGGCGCGCTCGCCGCAACCTGGGTGCGCGAGGGACGCTGACACGAAGACACACGCGCACCACGGCGGCGCGCGACGTGGCGCGAAGGGCACAGCGAGCCGGTTTCCATCCGTTGCCGCGGCGCTCTGATTGACAGCTAAGAGGCGCCTCTGCGATGTTACATTGTAACAAAGGCTGAGCCTCTCAGCCGAACGGGGTGGCCTACTCACATGAGCCAGATCACATGAGCCAGAGCTGGCGATGAGCTGGTTTCGCGCGAACATCAAAGATGTCTCGCGGCTCGCGCTGTTGGCGCTGGTGCTGCAATTCGCGCTCGCGTTCGGCCATGTTCATTGGCTCTCCACGCAGAGCCTGGACGGCAGTCGTATCACGACCGCACAGGCCCATACCGGCTCCTCTCCCGCAAGCCAGGACCCCGACCAGCAGCCCTCCGCTGATGGCTGCGCCATCTGCGCCGTCATGGCGATGGCGCAATCGATCCTGCTGTCACCGACGCCCGTTCTGACGCCTCCTGAAGCGGTCGCATTTCGTCTGCCCGATGCGATCACCGCCACTGTCGCGGCCGTCGTCGTCGACACCGCCTTCCAGCCGCGCGCTCCTCCCATCGCCTGATCTGAACCGCTCGAAACGCCGCCACGGCTGCGCTCACGCGCACGGCGGCAGCGTGCAGGAATGGGTCCGTCGCAAGCCGACGGCAGGCGCATCCCGCCAGCAACGAAAGACGTGGGACGCCTGATCAGGATCAGGAATTGAAGGATGTTGTCGAGAGCCTTGATGTCGGGCTGCAGCGCCGCAGCCATGTTGTGCGTTTTGAGCGCGCCCGCGCGCGCTGACGATCCGAAGCCGGCGGCCGAGTTGCCCGAGGTCAACGTGACAGCACCAAGCCCGATACGGGCACGGAAGCCGGTGGTGCCGCGGCCCAATCCTACCGCGCGCGTCGCGCGCGGGCCCCGTGCGCCGACGCCAGCGCGAGAAGCACAATCAGCGCCACCGCCGCCGCAACAGGGTGTGCTGCCTGTCGTCACCGACCAGTTCGCAACCGTCACCGTGGTGCCGAACGAGGAGCTTCGCCGCTCCGGCGCCGCCACGCTCGGCGACCTTCTCAATTCGAAACCCGGCATTACCGGATCGAGCTTCGCGCCGGGCGCCTCGAGCCGGCCGATCATCCGCGGCCTCGACGTCAACCGCGTCGGTATCGTCGAGAACGGCATCGGCGGCGGCGGTGCGTCCGATCTCGGCGAAGATCATTTCGTGCCGATCGATCCGCTCACCAGCGACCAGATCGAGGTCGTTCGCGGCCCCGCGGCGCTGCGCTACGGCTCCACCTCGATCGGCGGCGTCGTCAGCGCTACCAACAACCGCATTCCGCAGGCCCTGCCGACCTGTTCGACCGCGCCGTTTCAGACCTATGGCCTGCCGGCGAGCGCGCCGGCCGCGGGCAGCGCGCCTTGCGTCACCGCGGAAACGCGCACCTCGTTCAGCTCGGTCGACCGCGGCGTCGAGGGCGGCGTGCTGCTCGATGCCGGCGGCGGCAACTTCGCACTTCATGCCGATGCCTACGGCCGCAAGACCGGCGACTATTCGATTCCGGGCTACCCCTATCTGTTCGACCAGACCCGCCCGGTGAACGGCCGGCAGCCGAACTCCGCCGTGCAGAACGATGGCGCCTCGATCGGCGGCAGCTATTTCTTCACCGGCGGCTTCATCGGCGCGGCGATCCAGCAGACCGATGCGCTCTACCACATCCCCGGCATCGACGGCGCCGACAGCCGGACCCGGATCGACGCACACCAGACCAAGATCACCGCCAAGGGCGAGTATCGCCCGGACTCCGCGGCGATCGATGCGATCCGATTCTGGGCCGGCGCGACAGACTATCGGCACAATGAGCTCGGCCTTGCAGCCGTCACCGACCCGACCACCGATGGCGTGCGCCAGACCTTCACCAATCGCGAGCAGGAAGCGCGCGTCGAGATGCAGATGATGCCCGTCAATCTGCGCTTCGCCACGCTGACGACCGCCTATGGCGTGCAGGCCGGGCACCAGGAGCTGAATGCGCCGAGCCCCGACAACCCCGGCTCGGTGTTCAACGGCCTGTTCGGCCCCAACACCAACAATCGCGTCGCCGGCTATGTCTTCAATGAGCTCGCCTTCTCGCCCTCGACCAAGGCGCAGGTCGCCGGCCGGATCGAGCACGTCGCGCTGAACGGCTCGACGCCGGACTTCCCGGTCGACTATCTGCCGGACGGTACGCCGCAGGCCAACATCGCCCGCAATCCGTCGTACACGCCGAAGAGCGCGAGCGTCGGCCTGTTGCAGAACCTGCCGGGCGATCTGGTGGCGAGCGTGACCGCGCAATATGTCGAGCGCGCGCCGAAGCCAGCCGAGCTGTTCTCGCGCGGCGGCCATGATGCGACCGCAACCTTCGACATCGGTAATCCGAACCTGACCATCGAGACGGCCAAGACCGTCGAGGCCGGGCTGCGCAAGGCCACCGGCCCGTTCCGCTTCGAAGCCACGGCCTACTACACGCAGTTCAGCAACTTCATCTATCGCCGGCTGACCGGCGTGATGTGCGACGACGATTTCGCCTCCTGCGGCACCACGGGCACCGCGCTGAACCAGGCGGTCTACTCGCAGCGCAACGCGCTGTTCCGCGGCTTCGAGTTCCAGAGCCAGTTCGATGTCGCTCCGCTCGGCAGCGGCATCTGGGGCATCGAGAACCAGTTCGACGTCGTCCGCGCCACCTTCGCGGACGGCACCAACGTACCGCGGATTCCGCCGATGCGCGTCGGCGGCGGCCTGTTCTGGCGCGATGCCAACTGGCTGACCCGCATCAACCTGCTGCACGCCTTCGCCCAGAACGACATCGCGCCGATCGCGGAGACACCGACGCCGGGCTACAACCTGCTGAAGGCGGAGGTCAGCTACCGCACCAAGCTCAATCCGAACATGTTCGGCGCGCGCGAGATGCTGGTCGGCCTCGTCGGCAACAATCTGTTGAACGAGAAGATCCGCAACTCCGTGTCCTACACCAAGGATGAGGTGCTGCTGCCCGGCATCGGCGTGCGGATCTTTGCCAATCTCAAGTTCTGATTGCGAGCTCAGGGGGGCGTGAAACGCGACAACCCCCTTCCTTCGTCATTGCGAGGAGCGAAGCGACGAAGCAATCCAGACTTCTCTTGGGGCTCTGGATTGCTTCGCTTCGCCGCTTCGCTCGCAATGACGACCTACCTGGCGTAGTCCCAGTCAGGACGGATCGCGCCCTCGACGTCCTCGAACGCGTCGTCGACGAGCTCGTTCACCAGCAGCCGGTTGTAGTCGACCGGGCCCGGCATGATCGCCCGGCCTTTCGGCACCGGCTTGAACCCGACACGGCTGTAGTAGGCGGCGTCGCCGACCAGCAGGATCAAGCGATGGCCCCGCGCCCGCGCATCCGCGATCGAGCGCTCCATCAGCATGCGGCCGATGCCGTGCTTGCGGAACGGCGGCTCGACCGTCAGCGGCCCGAGCATCAGCGCCTTGGTGTCGCCGACGCAGATCGGGAGCTGCCGCACCGAGCCGACCAGCAAAGTGCCGATATGGGCGGTGAACGATAGCGCGAGCAGATGATCGACATGCTCGCGCAGTCGATAGGCACTCAGCACGAAGCGGCCGGGGCCGAAGGTGCGCTCATGCAGCCGCTCGATCGCCTGCGCGTCGCCCGGCTTTTCGGCGGAGATCGTAATGGACAGGTCACTCATGTGGGGTGGCGAGATAGCATTCTGGAGCGGCGCGGTCCATGGCGTGCCGTCCGCGCGTTGACAGCATTCGCTCGCCCCGGGGTCGCCAATGCCAATTTTCTGAGCACTCGCGTGGCGTGACCGAAGATTGTGCTAAAATGTCAAGTTTCCGGAGCCGCCCTCGCTTAACCTGCCCCAGGTCATGAGCGTTGTGGTCGCTGTCGCGGCCGCTGGGACCGCTCTGACGCAGCACGAGCGGCAGGTCGAAGATGACGGGTGCGTTCCGGTCGCGCCATCGCGGCGAAACTCATGTGTTCGATGATCTCAAGACGCTGTTGGCCTGCGCCTCGCCGCGCCGGTCCGGCGATGAGCTGGCTGGCCTCGCAGCCGACAGCGCCGCGCGGCGGGTGGCGGCGCGGATGGCGCTCGCTGACGTGCCGCTGCGGCGTTTCCTCGACGAGCCGCTGATTCCCTATGAGAGCGACGAGGTCACGCGCCTCATCCTCGACAGCCACGATGCCGCCGCATTCGCGCCCGTCGCGTCGCTGACCGTCGGCGAATTGCGCGAATGGCTGATGTCTTGGGAGGCGGACGCTGACCGGCTGGCCGCCCTCGCGCCGGGCCTGACGCCGGAGATGGTGGCCGCGGTCTCCAAGCTCTGCGGCAATGGCGATCTCGTCGCTGTCGCCGCCAAATGCCGGGTCGTGACCCGCTTCCGCTCCACGATCGGCCTGGAGGGGCGGCTGTCGTCGCGGCTGCAGCCGAACGATCCGACCGACGATCCCCGGGCGATCGCCGCAGGCACGCTCGATGGCCTGCTGTTCGGCATGGGCGATGCGGTGATCGGCATCAATCCCGCGACCGACAATGTCGAGGCCTGCATCCGCCTGCTCACGATGCTCGATGATCTCAGGCTCAAATTCGAGGTGCCGACGCAGTCCTGCGTGCTGAGCCACGTCACGACCTCGATCCAGGCGATCGGGAAAGGCGCGCCGCTCGATCTCGTCTTCCAGTCGATCGCCGGCACCGAGGCTGCCAATGCCGGCTTCGGCGTGACCCTGGCGCTGCTGGCCGAGGCGCAGGACGCAGCCTTGTCGCTGAAGCGCGGCACGATCGGCAACAACGTCATGTATTTCGAGACCGGCCAGGGCGCGGCGCTGTCGGCCGAGGCTCATCACGGCCTCGATCAGCAGACCGTCGAGGCCCGCGCCTACGCGGTGGCGCGCGCCTTCTCGCCGCTGCTGGTCAACACCGTGGTCGGCTTCATCGGTCCCGAATACCTCTACGACGCGAAGGAGATCATCCGCGCCGGGCTGGAGGATCATTTCTGCGCCAAGCTGCTCGGCGTGCCCATGGGCTGCGATGTCTGCTACACCAACCATGCCGAGGCCGATCAGGACGACATGGACGATCTGGCGCTGCTGCTTGCGGCGGCCAACGTCAACTTCCTGATCGCCGTGCCCGGCGCCGACGACATCATGCTGAACTATCAGAGCCTGTCGCATCACGACGTGATGCGGCTGCGGCATCTGCTCGGCCGCCGTCCGGCGCCGGAGTTCGAGGCCTGGCTGGCGCGGATGGGCCTGCTCGACAGCAGCGGCCGCATGCCGCCGCTGCCCGGCAGAGCGCCGGCCGTGGCCCGGCTGATCGGCCATGGAGCGCGGGCGTGAGGGACGATGCGTTCGACATGTTACGCCGGATGACGCGCGCCCGCGTCGCGCTCGGCCGCTCCGGCGACGGGCTGCCGACGCAGGCCAAGCTCGCATTCCAGATGGCGCATGCGCTCGCGCGCGATGCCGTATGGGGCAAGGTCAATTTCGACGGCATCGCCGACGCGCTCGCGCCGCGCGAGGTGATCAAGGTCGCGAGCGCAGCGCCGGACCGCGCCAGCTATCTGCGCCGGCCCGACCTCGGACGTCGCCTGGCCGCGGACGAAGCCGCCAGGCTAACATCCGGTCCGTACGATCTCGTCTTCATCATTGCCGACGGGCTGTCGGCGGATGCGGTCGAAAGCCATGCCGCCGCTGTCGTGATCGCCACCGCGGCGCGTCTGACAGGCCTGTCCATCGGCCCGGTCGTGCTGGCTTCGCAGGCGCGCGTGGCGCTGGGTGACGCTGTCGGCGCCGCGATGCGCGCCCGGCTGGTGGCGGTCCTGATCGGCGAGCGTCCGGGTCTGTCGGCGGCGGATTCCCTGGGTGTGTATCTGACACTGCACCCTGCCCCTGGCCTGCGCGACAGCGCGCGCAACTGCATCTCCAACATTCACCACCATGGGCTGTCGGCCGAGCGCGCCGCCGACAAGCTGGCCTGGCTGGTGCGCGAGGCGCTGCGGATCGGCGTCACCGGCATCGGCCTCAAGGAGGCGGCGCCGGACGCCGCGATCGAGACGACCACACCGTCATCACAAATCACCCATCACAAACAGACAGGAGCGACTGGACATGAGTGACGAGACCAAACCGACGCTTTCGAAGAGCCTGACCGGACTCCATCTCTGGGGCATCGCGGTCGGGCTCGTCATCTCCGGCGAATATTTCGGCTGGAGCTATGGTTGGGACAAGGCCGGCACGCTCGGCTTCCTCGTCACCACGATCTTCATCGCGGTGATGTATACGACCTTCATCTTTTCCTTCACCGAACTCACCACCGCGATCCCGCATGCCGGTGGTCCGTTCGCCTATTCCTACCGTGCCTTCGGCCCGCTCGGCGGCTTCGTCGCCGGCTTTGCGACACTGATCGAATTCGTGTTCGCACCGCCTGCCATCGCGCTCGCCATCGGCGCCTATCTTAACGTCCAGTTTCCGGCGCTGTCACCCAAGACCGCCGCGCTCGGCGCCTATGTGGTGTTCATGGCCCTCAACATCGCGGGCGTATCGATCGCAGCGACGTTCGAGCTGTTCGTCACGGTCCTGGCGATTGGCGAGCTCCTGGTGTTCATGGGCGTCGTGTCGCCCGGTTTTTCCTTCGCCAATTTCACCGCCAACGGCTGGGCCGGTGAGAATTCGTTCTCGCTGGCGAGCATCGGCGGCATCGTCGCAGCGATCCCCTTCGCTATCTGGTTCTTCCTGGCGATCGAAGGTGCCGCCATGGCCGCGGAGGAGACCAGGAATCCGACGAGGACCGTTCCTCGCGCCTACATTGCCGGCATCCTGACGCTCGTCGTGCTCGCCTTCGGCACCATGATCATGGCCGGCGGCGTCGGCGACTGGGCGAAGCTCGCCAACATCAACGATCCCTTGCCGCAGGCGATGAAGATCGTCGTCGGCGAGAACTCCGGCTGGCTGCACATGCTGGTGTGGATCGGCCTGTTCGGTCTGATCGCCTCGTTCCACGGCATCATCATGGGCTATTCGCGGCAGATCTTCGCACTGTCGCGCGCCGGCTTCCTGCCGGCCAAGCTCGCCGCACTGCATCCGACCTGCCGCACGCCGCATTGGGCGATCCTGGCCGGCGGCGTGATCGGCATCGCCGCGATCTACTCCGACGAGCTCATCCAGTTCGCCGGACAGACGCTGACGGCGAACATCGTCACCATGAGCGTGTTCGGCGCGCTCGTGATGTACATCATGAGCATGGCCGCTCTCTTCCGCCTGCGCGCCACCGAGCCCAATCTTATCAGGCCGTTCAAGGCGCCGCTCTATCCGGTGCTCCCGGCCGTGGCGCTGGTGTGCGCGACGCTCTCGCTGCTCACGATGATTTGGTTCAACCTGCAGGTGTTCGCAGCCTTCGTGGTGCTGTTCGCCGCCGGTCTGCTGCTCTATCGTCTGACGGCCGGCAAGCGCGGCAACGCGGCGAATGACGATCTGCTCGACATCGCTTTGACCGAGGCCCGCGCCATGGCCGACTGATCCGCCAGGGCCGGCGAGATCCAGGATCGAGGCAAGCCCTCCGCGTCCCTGCGCGGAGGGCTTTATCGATAGCCCGCTTCGGCAGGCACGTGATTTGCATAACTACGAGGTGTCAACCGACGGCGTACGTCCTCAAAGGCGAGGATTTCATGGCACAGCCTCTTGCAGCCGAACGCGAGCATCCGCGCGACCGCAGCCGGAACATTCTGGCCGCTGCTGCGACCGGTGTCGCTGATTTCATCGCCCTGACGGGAGGCCGTCCTGAAGCGGTATTCGAACGGGTGGGCATCGATGCCGAATGCCTCGGCCAGACCCGCCGCGCGCTCGACCTCGCCGACTATGTCGCGATGATGGAAGACGCCGCGCAGGAGACCGGCAACGACAATTTCGGACTGTGGTTCGGCCAGCGCTACCAGCCGCAGATGCTCGGCCTGATCGGCGAGATCGCGCTGTGCGCGCCGACGCTCGGTTCGGCGATCGAGCATCTCGCGCTGTGGTTTCCCTGGCATCAGCAGGCCACCGAGACCCGCCTCGCCCGCAAGGACGGCTTTCTCCACCTCGAATATCGCATCCTCGACGGCTCGATCGTCGATCGCCGGCAGGATGCCGAATTGACCATGGGCATGTTCGCGAACGTCTTCCGCGCGTGCCTGCCATCGGGCTGGGCGCCTGACATGGTGCTGTTCGAGCATGCCCGGCCGGCCGCCTGGCGCGATCATGAGGCAGCCTTCGATGCCGACGTCGGATGGTCGCAAGGCACCAATGCGCTGGTGTTTCGCGACCGCGGCCTGGACCGCGCCATGCCAGGGGCCGATCTGTCACGCCTGCAGCGGCTCACGACCGATCTTGCCAGTGTCGCCGGCTCGTGCGGCACGCCGGCGTTCCTCGATCTGGTCCGCGGCGAGATCAGGCGGCGGCTGTCAGCCGGCGCGCTGCATCTCGAGGAGGTCGCCGACGCGCTGTCGACCACGCCGTGGACGTTGCAGCGCCGGCTTGCCGAGTTCGGCGCCACCTTCTCCGACCTCGTCGAGGCGACCCGGCTCGACCTCGCCCGCCACTATCTGCGCCAAGCGCATTTGCCGCTCGGCGACGTCGCCTTCCTGCTCGGCTATTCCGAGGCGTCCGCGTTCTCCCGTGCCTTCGCGCGCTGGAGCGGCTGCAGCCCGCGGCAGTGGCGCCAACGGTCATTGCAGGCGACGGCTCGCAGCTAGCGCCACGCCGCCGGCATCAATCAGCCGGCATCGTCTTCTCGACCAGCCGCACCCAATAGGAGGCGCCATGGCCGAGAATGTTGTCGTTGAAGCGATAGGCCGGGTGGTGGCAATCCTTGCCGTCGCCCATGCCGAGGAAGACGAAGGCGCCGGGACGGGCCTGCAGCATGAAGGCGAAATCCTCGGCCCCCATCAGCGGCGGCGCATTGTCGACCACCCGCTCCGCGCCGACAACGTCGCGGGCGACGTCAGCGGCGACGCCGGTCTCGCGCGCATGGTTCATCGTGATCGGGTAGAGCCGCGTGTATTTCGTCGTCGCCTCACCGCCATAGGTGCGGGCGATGCCGTCGGCGACCTCGGCAATGCGGCGCTCGACCAGATCCTGCACCTCGGGATCCAGCGTGCGCACGGTCCCCTTCAATTCGACGGTCTCCGGAATGACGTTCATCGCCTTGCCGGCCTCGACGACGCAGATCGAGATGACCGCCGACTTGATCGGATCGACGTTGCGCGACACGATCGACTGCAGCGCCGTGATGATGTGCGCGGCGATCAGCACGCTGTCGACCGCCTTGTGAACGCCGGCGCCGGCATGACCGCCCTTGCCGCGGACGGTGATCTCGAGCTGGTCCGATGACGCCAGCATCGGACCCGGCCGCAGCGCGAAGACGCCTTCGGGCACGCCCGGCGCATTGTGCAGACCGTAGACCTCCTGGATGCCCCAGCGGGTCATCAATCCATCGTCGACCATCGCCTTGCCGCCGGCGCCGCCCTCCTCGGCGGGCTGGAAGATCACGATCGCGGTGCCGTCGAAATTGCGCGTGTCGGCGAGATGCTTGGCGGCACCCAGCAGCATCGCGGTATGGCCGTCATGGCCGCAGGCATGCATCAGGCCCGGCGTCTTCGACGCATAGGGCACGCCCGAGGCTTCCTCGATCGGCAGCGCGTCCATGTCGGCGCGCAGGCCGACGGTGCGACCTGAACTCGTCCGACGGCCGCGGATGACACCGACCACGCCGGTGCGCCCGATGCCGGTCACCACCTCGTCACAGCCGAATTCGCGCAAGCGCTCGGCGACGATGCCGGCGGTGCGATGCACCTCGTACATCAATTCCGGATGTTCATGGAAATCACGGCGCCAGGCGGCCATGTCGTCGGCGAGCGCGGCGATGCTGTTGAGGATGGGCATGGAGGCGGTGTTCTCGTTCAGGACGTCGACGCCCGAACCATGACCGGAACGGCGGACGGACACAAGCTTTCGCCTGCATCAGCCCTCGATCGGGGCGTGTGACAGATAGGCCAGCAGCTTCATCTCGCGGCGACCGCGGGTGACGGTGTCGAGCACGAGGCCCGACGAGGCCGACAGCAGCGCCATGATCATCAGGCCCATGGACAGCACGGCGGTCGGCAGCCGCGGCACCAGTCCGGTCTCGATATAGGTGACGAAGATGGGAATCGCGAAGCCGATCGAGACCAGCGCGAGGAAGATGCCGATCGCGGTGAAGAATCGCAGCGGCTTCTCCGAACGATAGAGCTTCAGGATCGTGCCGAGGATGCGGAAGCCGTCGCGCCAGGTGTTGAGCTTGGAGACGGACCCTTCGGGCCGCGCGTAGTATGGCGTCGCCAGTTCGGCCACCGGCAGCGCCAGCTCCAGCGCGTGCACGGTGAGCTCGGTCTCGATCTCGAATCCGTCGGAGAGGACGGGGAAGGATTTGACGAAACGGCGCGAGAATACGCGGTAGCCGGACAGGATGTCCTTGAAGGCCTGGCCGAACACCTCGGCGAGGAAGCTCGTCAGCATCCAGTTGCCGGTGCGATGACCCATGCGATAGGCGGCCTGCTCCTGGTCGACGCGCAGGCCCACCACCATGTCGAGCCGCTCGCTGACGAGACGCGCGATCATGCCGGGCGCACTCGGCGCGTCATAGGTCGCGTCGCCATCGACCAGGACGTAGATGTCAGCATCGACATCGGCGAACATGCGCCGGACGACGTGGCCCTTGCCCTGCCGCCGCTCAGAGCGCACCTCGGCGCCGGCCGCGCGCGCGACCTCGATGGTGCGGTCCTTGGAATTGTTGTCGTAGACATAGACCGTGGCCGTCGGCAACGCCTGCTTGAAATCGCGGACCACGGTGGCGACCGCGGCCTCCTCATTGTAGCAGGGCACCAGCACGGCGATCCGCATCGAAGGTGATATCATCGACCCCTCTCCCACGGCCGGGAGACTGCCCTCATTCGGTGCAGAAATTCATAATGATCCGGCGGCAACGTGCTGTTCCGGCCGCCAGGTGGGAATGACCTTAACGCCGTCTAGCACCTCGCGCAGGCGGGACAGCGTGCCGAGCGTGGTTCCCTCCGGCAGCGCATCATTTGCGAAGAATCCGGTCTCCACGATCTCGAGGTTCGGCTCCGGCGGCCGGTCCTGCGTGAACCTTTTGATAACGAAGACGGCGACGTGGTCGCGCGACGAGACGTGGCTGTTGAGGAAGATGCCGTGCAGCTCCGGCTCGCCTTCGAGCGCGATCCGGCCCTCCTCGAACAGCTCCCGCGTCAGCGCCTCAATGAACGTCTCGCCGACCTCGACGCCGCCGCCCGGCAGGTGCCAACCCGAGACATAGCCATGCCGGACCAGGAACACGCGGTTCTCGGCATCCAGCACCACGCCGCGGACGCCGAGCGTCATGCCGCGGGCGAAGCGCCAATAGAGATGGAAGCCGCGGCGGAGCACGGGCTCGAACCGGATCCGCAGCCGGCTCAGATGTGTCGTCATCGCTGTCGTCGTCCTGGTTGTTCTTGCGCTCGCTGGCAGGGCTTGTCATGAGAGCCGGGCACCACGAGGGATAGCACGAGATGACATCTGGGCGCGCTTGCATCCGCCATCGGCACCGAGGGGCATAATGGCCGCCTTCACGCTCGCCCATCTGTCCGACCCGCATCTCGCGCCACAGCACAAGCCGCGCCTGTCGGAGCTCGCCGGCAAGCGCGCGCTCGGCTATCTCAACTGGACGCGCAATCGCTACAAATACCATCGCAGCGATATCCTCGATCTGCTCATCTCCGACCTGCACACGCAGATGCCGGACCAGATCGCCGTCACCGGCGATCTGGTCAATTTCGCCCTGGAATCCGAATTCCCCATCGCCCAGGCCTGGCTGCGGACGGTGGGGCCGCCGGACAGGGTCACCGCGATCCCGGGCAATCACGACGCGTATGTGCGCTCGACCCGGCTGCGCTTCGCCGAGAGCTTTGCCGACTATTTCGGCGGCGATGCCGCGGGACCGGCAACGTTCCCCTCGCTGCGCCGGCGCGGGCCGCTGGCGCTGATCAGCCTGTCCTCGGCCGTGCCCTCGGCGCCGTTCATGGCGACGGGACGGATCGGCAGCGCGCAACTCGCCGCGCTTGAGCTGCTGCTCGAATCGCTGGCGCACGAGCAGCTGTTCCGCGTGCTGCTGGTGCATCATCCGCTGCGCTCGGCCCACCGGATGAAGCGGCTGACCGACGCCAAGAAGCTGATCGCGCTGCTCGCGCGCCATGGCGTCGAGCTGATCCTGCACGGCCATGACCACGTGCATTCGACCATCTGGATCGACGGCCCGGAGCGCAAGATCCCGGTCGTCGGCGTGCCCTCGGCCTCCTCGATCGCGCATGGCCACTATCCAGCCGCGGCCTACAACATGCTTGCCATCAGCAGCGACGGCAATCACTGGCGCTGCGACATGACCGTGCGCGCGGTCAACGAGGCGCTGCGCGTGCGCGAAATCCGCGAGGTCCGCCTGCTTTGAGTCGCGGCCAAGTCCTCAGATCTGCTGCAGGCTCGCATAGAACGCGACCCCGAACAGCGACAGCGCGCCAAGCACGAAGCCGAGCACGAACGGCCAGAACCCGCCGCGCCGCCGCGGCGCCTCGCTGGTCTCCTTCGCCTGAGCCCGGGCGACGCTGAAGGCACGCTCGCGCTCGACCATGCGGCGGGCGACGTAGTCGGTGACGGCTTTCACGATCGCACCGATGTCGTGCGACTCGACGAGCACGATGCGGCCGTTGCGGGTGTCCTGCACGAAGCGATACTGCCGCTTGTCACGCCCCATCACGACATGGGCGACGACGTCGATCCACAGCCGCGGCGTCTCGCCCTGGCTGATGCCACGGTCGAACAGATCGAGCTGGCTCGGGATCTCTGCGAACAGGGGGTCGAGCGCGTCGTTGAGGATCTCCAGCCGAGCCACCTCGGCGTCGCGCAGGTCGACCACCACGCCCGTTCGGTCCGCGGCCTCGATCCGGGCCTGGCGCAGCGCTTCGCGCAGGCGCACGGGGCGGGAGTCTGTGCTGCTATCGGCGGCCTCGGACATCGCTCACGCTTTCACGGTTCGGCCCTGGTTTCGCCAGGTTCCCACCGTGTAAACCTAGCAGTAACCCAGTATTCTGCAATCCCCTTTCATCTTCAATGGGTTATAAGCACGCCGTCGTAACCGCGAAAAGGACGTGGGCGGCCCCCGCCGATGTGATCCGGCTGAGACCGCCCCGTCCTTGGGCTCTTCCTTGAGCTTATTGAAATACCCGGCAATGCATTCCTTGCGCGGCCGCGTCAGGCGGCCGGAGCGCGCTGCGGTTCCTCGACGATCGAGAACCGCACGCCAGCCTTGTGGCGGTTCTCCTCGGACACCTCGCGCCAGCAATCCTCGGCTTCCTTGCGCGACTTGAACGGACCCTTCACCTGGGCCGAGCCTTCCACCAGCTTGTGGAAATTCATCGAGCCGAACTCGCCGCCGATCACCCAGAAATTGCTGCTCATGAGACTCTCCTTCAACCGTCACAATTTTGACAGTGCATTGCGAATTGCGTGACAGGAGATAAACGCGAGTCCGGCTGTTTCGTATAGAGCCCTTGTTTTCGAATGGTGATGTCATGTAACATCATCACTTGTCATAAATGTCATTTTGTAAATTTTGTCACAAAGGCGGGCCGGCCGGCCCGAAGGGGGATCGCGATGCCCGGCGAATCCGGAAAGAAGCTGTTCGTCGGCCCGCGCTTCAGGCGCATCCGCCAGCAATTGGGGCTGTCGCAGACCCAGCTCGCCGAGGGCCTCGGGATCTCGCCGAGCTATGTCAACCTGATCGAGCGCAACCAGCGCCCGGTCTCTGCCCAGATCCTGCTGCGGCTGGCCGAAACTTACGACCTCGACCTGCGCGACCTCGCCAGCGCCGACGAGGACCGCTTCTTCGCCGAGCTCAACGAGATCTTCTCCGATCCGCTGTTCCGCCAGATCGAGCTGCCCAAGCAGGAGCTGCGCGATCTCGCCGAGCTCTGCCCCGGCGTCACCCACGCGCTGCAGCGGCTGTACGCGGCCTACACCGAGGCGCGCCGCGGCGAGACCCTGGTGGCGGCGCAGATGGCCGACCGCAACGAGGGCGCCCGTTTCGAGGCCAACCCGATCGAGCGCGTGCGGGACCTGATCGAAGCCAACCGCAACTATTTCGCCGAGCTCGAGCAGCAGGCCGAAAGCCTGCGCGACGCGCTCGACGTGCCGGCCGAGGGGCTCTATGCGGCGCTCGCGGCGCGGCTGCGCGAAAAGCATTCGGTGCAGACGCGGGTGATGCCGGTCGACGTGATGCGCGAGACCTTGCGCCGCTACGACCGCCATCGCCGCCAGCTGCTGATCTCCGAACTGGTCGACGGCCCCGGACGCACCTTCCAGCTCGCGGTGCAGCTCGGCATGGCCGAATGCCTGCCGCAGTTCGAGCTCATCATCGGCCGCGCCGGCGCGCTCGACGACACCTCGCGGCGGCTGTACCGCATGACGCTGGCGAGCTACTTCGCCGCCGCCGTGATGATGCCCTACGCCCCGTTTCTCGCCGCGGCCGAAGCGCTCAACTACGACATCAACGTGCTGGCGCAGCGCTTCAACACCGGCTTCGAGCAGGTCTGCCACCGCCTCACCACCCTGTCGCGGCCGAACGCGCGCGGCATTCCCTTCTTCATGCTGCGCGTCGACAATGCCGGCAACGTCTCCAAGCGCTTCTCGTCGGGCACCTTCCCGTTCTCCAAGTTCGGCGGCACCTGCCCGCTGTGGAACGTGCATTCGACCTTCGACACGCCGGACCGCCTTCTGAAGCAGATCATCGAGCTGCCGGACGGTTCGCGCTATTTCTCGATCGCCCAGATGGTCCGCCGCCCGGTCGCGCCGCATCCGCTGCCGCAGCCACGCTTCGCCATCGGCCTCGGCTGCGAGATCAGGCATGCGTCGCGCTTGGTCTATGCCGCCGGCATCGATCTGGAGAAAACAGAGGGCACTCCGATCGGCGTCAACTGCCGGCTGTGCGAGCGGGAGAACTGCGCCCAGCGCGCCGAGCCGCCGATCACGCGGACGCTGATCCTGGATGAGACGACGCGGCGCGTCAGCTCGTTCGCGTTCAGCAATGCAAGGGAGCTTTGAGACCACGGCTCTCTCCTCCGTCATTCCGGGGCGCGCGAAGCGCAAACCAGGAATCCATCCAACGACACCGCCTGCGGCCCTGATTCCGGGCTCGCGCTTCGCGCGCCCCGGACTGACACCGGGTTTTTAGCCCCATCTATCCACGTCATTTGGGCACGGCGCGCAGAGAGCAGCGCCAGATGCAGACAGCGCCGCATGCGCGCCTTTGCCCACCCTACGAACTGCAATCGCTAAGAGAGCTTTCGTTTGGAAGAACCTCGCGTTGCCAAAGAATGAACCGACCTAATCCGAGGCCAGCCGCGAGAAGCGGAAGTTGCAGTGGCTTGCCCCACCGGCCAGCGTCTGCGTCCGCTCGAGCCGGACGCCGCGCGTCGCATAGGCGTCGACGTCCAGCCCGCAGATGTTCGGCAGGATGTCCTTGTCACCATGACGAGCGGCGAATTTGCAAAAGCCGCAAGCCTTGTAGTCGATGCCGAATTCGAAGGTGTCACTCGGGCCGGGCTCGACGACATCGTAGACGAAGTCGTCAGGAAATTCGCGCCGATGGCTTTCCGATGTACTCAACGCCGCCTGTTGACGCAACAAGCTCCGGTTCTCGGGCGACATGAATCGGCGGCCCGCTTCGAGACGCTGCGCTTCAGGCTCCGTGAGCAGCTGCGCCTTGTGGACCTCTCGTTCGATGTCGCCGATCACGGCGGATGGCAAGCCGTGTCGCCGGAGCACACGGCTCATGGCCATGAAGCCGATGAGCTGCATGAAGAACGCGGTCATGCGGCTTGCGGCGCCTCCGACATATGGAAGCTGATTGAGCACGACGTCGAACTCCTTCATGACGTCGGCCCTGATTGCATCGATGTCAGACAGCTCAGCCCGCTGGCTCAGGAAGGGACCGGCAAGGTCGAGGCGCTGGCGCATGGCGTCCTGCATGGCGCCGATGTGCGTCTGGTAGAAGAGATGGATATCGGACATCGAACCTCCTTCGTTGCCGGACCTGTCCGGCCAGCACGTTGAGCAAGCAACCCTACCCGCGACCATCCGCGCGCCTCAAAGCAGAGTTTCTGCGGCTCAGCGAAAGAAAATCTATTGCAGGCCTACGGACCTGCCGTGCCAGAGTGCCTGACGATGACCTACAGCCTCCCTCCCCTGAACGCGCTCCGAGCCTTCGAAGCTGCGGCGCGACATCTCAGCTTCAAGCTGGCTGCGCATGAGCTGCATGTGACGCCCGCCGCTATCGGGCAGCACGTGAAGGCCCTCGAACTGCGCCTCGGGGTACGTCTGTTCGAGCGGCTGCACAAGCAACTCGTCCTGACGGCGGAGGGAAAGTCCTATCTGGTCGGGATCTCCGACGGCTTTCGCCGCATCGCAGATGCGACCTCGCAGCTCAAACCCCGATGCGCGGTGCTGCTGCAACTGGGCGTCCACGACGGCTTCGATTTGCGTCGCCTCGCGCTGGAGCATTTCCGCGGCACACATCCCGACATCGGATTGCGGGTCGTGCAGCCGGCCGGCTTGCATGAGTTGGTCGAAGGGAAGGTCGACATGTTGATCGACCGTGGCCTTAGCAACCATCCCGGCTATCGCTGCGACAGGATCGAAGGGAGCAGCGGCTTGGGAGACTGGCTCATCGCACCTGAAGGGACGGCGGAGTGTCCGGAAGTGACGGGCCTGCGCGTATGGTTGCGTTCCAGATCGGCTGACGCCTTGCCGATCGACCGTCGACCAGGTCGGATCGGACTCGTCCGACGTTGAAGCCTCCCCCCTCGC
Source organism: Bradyrhizobium sp. SZCCHNR1043 (assembly GCF_032489675.1). Classification (NCBI taxonomy): domain Bacteria; kingdom Pseudomonadati; phylum Pseudomonadota; class Alphaproteobacteria; order Hyphomicrobiales; family Nitrobacteraceae; genus Bradyrhizobium; species Bradyrhizobium sp. SZCCHNR1043. The sequence goes on along the minus strand of NZ_JAUEYN010000003.1, from coordinate 414,800 downwards.
CTTTGCCAATATAGAGCCGTGCGAGCAACGACCGGTCAGCGGCGTCATGATCGTCGTTCATGTGCCGTTCGGACACGACGATCGATTGTTCGGGCTGAAAGGTCGCGCCTCCCGATGGAACCCGACGCCTTCAGAAATGTTGCTCCGCAGTTCCATGCAGCAAAGCGAGAGTAAGTTGAATCGTCGTCAGTTCATTCAATCTGCGGCTGCGATCCCGGTCGCCGCATCGCTGGCGCGGAGTGCGTCGGCAGCGGCGCAGCCGTTCAGTGCAGCCACTGTCCGCGACCTCGCGCGCAATCTCGCGGCTAAGCCATTCGCCGCGCCGGACGACAAGCTGCCGGACGCGCTGGCCAAGCTCGACTACGACGCCTATCGCTCGATCCGCTTCCTGCCGGACCATGCGCTGTGGCGCGGCGATAACCTGCCGTTCCAGGCGCAGTTCTTCCACCGCGGCTCCATCTACAAGGACCGGGTCGACATCTACGAGATTGCCGACGGGCAGGCCAAGCCCGTGGCCTATCGTCCGGAGGACTTTGCATTCGGTCAGCAGGTCGCGGCGTTCCCGGCCGCCGATCTCGGCTTTGCCGGCTTCCGCATCCACGCGCCGATGAACCGGCCGAACTACTACGACGAGGTCTGTGTGTTTCTTGGCGCGAGCTATTTTCGCGCGGTCGCCAAGGGCGAGATCTACGGGCTCTCCGCGCGGGGGCTGTCGATCGACACCGGCGAGGCCAAGGGCGAGGAATTTCCGGTGTTCAAGGCGTTCTGGCTGGAGAAGCCGACGGGCGGCGCCACCGCGATGGTGGTGCACGCGCTGCTCGACAGCAAGAGCGCCACCGGCTCCTACCGGTTCACCATCCGTCCCGGCGAGACGACCGTGTTCGACGTCGAGGCCTCGCTGTATCCGCGCGTCGAGATCGCTCACGCCGGGCTTGCGCCGATGACCAGCATGTTCTTCTTCGGATCCAACGACCGCAACGACGTCGACGACTTCCGCCCCGCCGTGCACGATTCCGACGGGCTGGCGATGTTCAACGGCAAGGGCGAGCAGTTGTGGCGCCCCCTGAGCAATCCGCGAGACCTGCAGGTCAGCGTGTTCAACGATCTCAACCCGCGCGGCTTCGGCTTGATGCAGCGGGAGCGAAAATACGCCGCCTACCAGGATCTGGAATCGCATTTCGAACGGCGGCCGAGCCTGTGGATCGAGCCGATCGGCGACTGGGGTGAAGGCGCGGTGGTGCTGTTCGAGATTCCGACCAAGCAGGAGATCCACGACAACATCGCCGCATTCTGGCGACCGAAGGCGCCGCTCGCCGCCAAGGGCGAGCACAACATGACCTACCGCCTGCATTGGGGCCAGGATGCGCCGAAGCCGCATGCGCTCGCGCGCGTCACTCGCACCGGCGTCGGCGTTCACGGCGAAGGACGGCTGTTCGTGCTCGAGCTCGAGGGAGACGCCTTGAAGGAACTCGATTCGGGCCAGGTCAAGGGCGTGGTCAGCGCCGACAAAGCGGAGGTGACCAACATCGTCACGCAGCCCAACCCCGAGACGGGCGGATGGCGGCTGAGCTTCCAATGTGCCGTGAATGGCGCACCGGTCGAGCTGCGCGCCGAGCTCACCGCCAATGACAAGCTCGTCTCCGAGAGCTGGATCTATCGATGGACGCCGTAACCTCAAGGCAGATGCGCGCGCCTCATCGCGCGGTGATCAACGGCTTCCTTCCCGCAGAAGCGCCGCTCGCGATGGAGCCGTCGCCGCTGCATCAGGCTCCGGCGGCGCAACAGGCGATCACGAGCGGGCCACGCATCGCGTTGCGGCGCGCGCTGATCTTCGCCGGCACGGCCGCATTGACGTTGGCCGGCTGCTACAAGATGTACGAAGTGGTCGAGGTCGGCGGGGTGACCGTGCTGGAAGGCATGGTGCTGGTGCTGTTCTCGATCCTGCTTGCGTGGATCGCCTTCGCTTTCGTGTGCGCGCTGGCCGGCTTCTATGCCTTGCTGGGGCGGCGGCGCGATACGATCGCGATCGACATCGACGGCCCTCTGCCCGATCTCGCAAGCCGCACGGCGATGCTGCTGCCGACCTACAACGAGGATCCGCATGCGGTGATGGTGCGGCTGCGGGCCATGATCGAGTCCGTCGCCGAGACCGGTCAGGCCGAGCGCTTCGACTGGTTTCTGCTGAGCGACACCACCGATCCCGACATCTGGATCGGCGAGGAAGCCGCGTTTCTGGCGCTGCGCGAGGCCTGCGGCACCGATCGCGTGTTCTACCGGCACCGCGCCGACAATGTCGCCCGCAAGGCGGGCAACATCGCCGAATGGGTGCGGCGCTTCGGCGCGGCTTATGATCACATGATCATCCTCGACGCCGACAGCCTGATGAGCGGCCCGACCGTGGTGCGGCTGGCGCATGCGATGGAGCACGCCCCGGAAGCGGCGCTGATCCAGACCCTGCCCGTGATCGTCAACGGCACCAGTCTCTTCGCTCGCCTTCAGCAGTTCGCCGGCCGACTCTACGGGCCGGTCATCGCCGCCGGCAATGCCTGGTGGTACGGCGCCGAAGGCAACTATTGGGGCCACAACGCCATCATTCGCGTCGCGGCGTTCGCGCAGGACGCGGCCCTGCCGGAGTTGCGCGGCCGCAAGCCGTTCGGCGGGCATATTCTCAGCCACGACTTCATAGAAGCCGCCCTGATGCGCCGCGCCGGCTGGGGCATCTACATGACGGTCGACCTCGACGGCAGCTTCGAGGAAGTCCCGCCATCGCTGATCGACCATGCCGCGCGCGACCGGCGCTGGTGCCAGGGCAATCTGCAGCATCTGGCGGTGCTGCCGGCGCGCGGCCTGCATTGGGTATCGCGGCTGCACCTGTTGATCGGCATCGGCGCCTACATCACCGCGCCGCTATGGTTCGCCTTCCTCGCGCTCGGCATCCTGATTTCGCTGCAGGCCAATTTCGTCCGGCCGGAATACTTTCCGAAGGGCTTTGCGCTGTTTCCGACCTGGCCGGCCCAGGACCCGGTGCTCGCCGCCCAGGTCTTCGCGGCGACGCTCGGCCTGCTGATGGTGCCGAAGCTGCTCGCCTGCCTCGTCACGTTGTTCACGCCGACGCGCCGCCGAGGCTTTGGCGGCGCGTTGCGCCTCTGCGTCGCCGTGCTGGCGGAGGCCGTGCTGGCTGCGCTGATCGCGCCCTCGATGATGATCTTCCAGTCGGTCGCGGTGATCGAGATCCTGCTGGGACGCGACGCCGGCTGGCAGGTACAGCGCCGCAGCGACGGCGGCGTGAGCCGGCAGGAGATCTATCGAAAGTTCGCGCTGCCCACCCTGTGCGGCCTCGCAATGGCTGCCAGCGCCTATGCGGTCTCACTGCCTCTGCTCGCCTGGATGTCGCCGGTCATTGCCGGCCTCGTGCTGTCGATTCCGATCGGACTTCTGACGGGCGGCCGCAGCACCGGCACCGCCCTGTTCGTGACGCCCGAGGACCGGACGCCACCGCGCGTGCTGATCCGGGCGCGGGAGCTTGCCGATGAACCCGAGCCCCGCCGCGAGGCCGCGCTGGTCGCGCTGCAGCGGAATGCCGAGCTGCGGCGACAGCATGTCGATGCCCTGCCCGCGCCACAGCGGCGCGAGCCGGGCGACATCGATGTCGACCTCGCCACCGCCAAAGCGCGCATCGCGGGGGCCGGCTCGTTCACGCAGGCGATCCGCTTCCTGTCGCGCCGTGAGATCCTGGCCGTCCTCAGGGATGGCGCGACGCTGGAGCAGCTCGTCGCACTTCCCGCATGAGCGCCTGGACGACCTGCCCTATTTGGTCAGATGCGCCGATGCGATCGCCTGCTGGAACAGCGCGGTAAGCGCTGCGCCGATGCTGCCACTCGAATCGACTTCGTAGTAGTAGCCCGGGCTGGCGCACGATTTCATGATGCCGCTGATCGAATCCCGCCATGGCGCGATATAGGTCGTGTACCAGCTGTTGTTGGTGATCGCGAGATAGGTGGTGTAGAGCACGGCGATCTTGATGCCACGAGCCTTCAACGCATCACAGGTCGTCGTGTTCAGCGGTTCCTGGCAGCGGCCGCCCGAGAGAACTGTCTTGCTGCAGGTGGTCGGATAGGAATAGTCGGCGACGCCGTCGGAGACGAAGAACAGCCATTTCTGCGGCTTGGTCGACGAGCCATCGCCCTGGGTCGGGATGACGCCGTTCATCGCGGACATCGCACCGTCGAAATCGCTGCACATGTCGTTGTTGTAGCCGCTGTAGGGGATCGTCATCAGGTCGAGCGAACCGACCGACGACTTCACCGAGGACATGCTCGAGGACAGGCTGGCGATGGTCGTGAGGCCGAGCGAGCCGCAGTCGCTGCCCAGGCTGTAGACCGCCATCCGGTACTGGTTGCTGACGACCTGGCTGGCGGTCGCCGTGTCCGTGAGCGACTGCGTCGCGCTCCGGACGACGTCGATGCGCATCGTCACGCCCTTCTTCTTGGCGATGGAATAATAGCTGTTGGTCTGCAGCGTCTTCTTCGAGCTCGACGTATAGGTGTCGTGGCAGGCGAAGGCGCACTTGTCGGACGTCGCATTCTGCAGCGTCGTCATGTCGGCCGTGGTTGCGCCGAGGCCCTGCGATGGCGAGTTGTCGAGCAGGACGTAAAAGTCCATGTAGGTCGGGAACGAGGCCGAAGCAGACGACGAGGCCGAGACCGTCATGGTCGGGTAGCCGAACATGTGCATGAAGGCCGTCTTGACCACCACGGTGGCGCTGCCGGTCACGGTCCGCGCGGTGACGCTATCGCTGATATCGATGTTTAGCGAGTCCGCCGCCAGATTGTGCGCCGCCATCTGGCCGTTGAACATGTTGGTCGCCGCCGTCTTGGCGTCCGACGCGGCGCCGCGCATGGCGGTGTAGCCGGTCGCAGCCAGCATCGCGGCGTCGATCGAAGCCGACAGCTTCGCCTTGGCGCGCACGGCCATCGAATAGTCGATCGCCGAGCCGACGAAGGCGAGGATCGGGAGCAAAGCGAGCGCGAAGATGATCGCGATGTTGCCGCTCTGGTCGCGACGGAAACGCGACAATAGCCTGAGGTATCTATTTCCGGCCAGCACGGCCACACTCCAACGAACACGGTGATGTTGCCGGGAATGTTGCGGATCAAGCGTTGCATTGGAATTGATGGAATTGCCGAGAATTGGTTACGTTGCGTTTCCGATTGTCGTAAGCGGCCTTCCGGCGGTGTCGATGCACCACTCAGAGTGACATGACTGCCATGCGGACAGTGTTTTTGGCGGGCCCAACACGGAATGCCGGACGGGTCTCATCCGCCCGCCCCCCTGATCTGCGCGGCACCCCTCCTCTGGTACCCCGATTGCAAAGCGGCGGCGCCGATTGCATAGTCCGCGCGGTTTGCAGCGCCGGGGCGCGCTGATTCTCTGGGGGAGTTGGGGACGACGATGGCGGATGCCGATCTTGATGCCGTGATCCGGCAACTGGCCAAGCAGCAGAACAAGGCCATTCTGGCGGCGGCGAAGAAGCGCAAGGACCGCTTCAACGGCATGGCCGTCAAGGCCAAGGACAAGGACGCCAAGGAGCGCTTCAAGCTGCTCGCTCGCGAGGCGGTCGAGCAGGCCAATGCCGCCGCCCGACGGCTCCTGATCTCCGCCGACAACGTCGCCGACAGCTACGCCCGCGCGATGCGCCAGGCCGCCGCCGCGGAGCTGCCCAGGAAGGCGGAGTCCAAGCCTCCGGAGAAAAAGGCCGACGCCGCGGCAGCCAAGCCGCAAGCTGGCAAGGCGGCCAGGAAGGCTCCTGCGAGGGCCACGGCGAAGAAGGCCGCCAAGTCCGCCTGAGCCGGGCTCCGAGCGGACGCCTCGCCACCTCCGAAAATTGCGCCTTCGATAGCAACCATCGACGCGCCCTTCGACTTGCCTCCGCAACATTCTGCCCGGAGGACTGTATGAAGGCGCTGGTTTGGCATGGCAAAGAGGACATTCGCTGCGACACGGTGAGCGATCCCGAGATCGAGCATGACAGGGATGCCATCATCAAGGTGACGAGCTGCGCGATCTGCGGCTCCGACCTGCATCTGTTCCACAACTACATCCCGGCGATGATGCCCGGCGACATCATGGGCCACGAGACCATGGGCGAGGTCGTCGAGGTCGGCTCCGGCGTCAACGGCAAGCTCAAGAAGGGCGACCGCATCGTCGTGCCCTTCACCATCATCTGCGGCGAATGCGAGCAGTGCCGGCGCGGCAATTTCTCGGTCTGTGAGACCACCAACCGCAACAAGCATCTTGCCGAGAAGGTGTTCGGACACACCACCGCAGGCCTGTTCGGCTACACGCATCTCACCGGCGGCTATCCGGGCGGCCAGGCCGAGTATCTGCGCGTGCCGTTCGCCGACGCCACGCACATCAAGGTTCCGGACAGCATGACGGACGAGCAGGCGCTGTTTCTCAGCGACATCTTCCCAACCGGATGGCAGGCGGCCGCGCAATGCGACATCGAGCCGGACGATACGGTCGCGGTGTGGGGTTGCGGCCCGGTGGGACAGATGGCGATCCGCAGCGCCGTCCTGCTCGGCGCCGCCAAGGTGATTGCGATCGACCGCATTCCGGAGCGGCTGGCGATGGCCGAAGCCGGCGGCGCCATCCCCATCAATTTCGACAAGGAGAGCGTGGTCGGACGGCTGAACGAGCTGACCGACAACAAGGGCCCGGAGAAGTGCATCGATTGCGTCGGCTTCGAGAGCCATGTCACCCTCGCACAGCCCGATAGCGTGATCGATCGCGCCAAGCAGATGTTGATGCTCGAGAACGACCGGCCGCACGTGCTGCGCGAGATCATCTATGTCTGCCGTCCCGGCGGCATCGTCTCGATCCCCGGCGTCTACAGCGGACTGTCCGACATGGTGCCGATGGGGGCGCTGATGAACAAGGGCCTGACGATCCGCACCGGCCAGACCCACGTCAACCGCTGGACCGACGACCTCGTGCAGCGCATCGAGGATGGCCAGATCGACCCATCCTTCGTCATCACCCACACCGTTCCGCTTGCACAGGGGCCCGAGATGTATCGCGCCTTCCGTGACAAGCAGGACAGCTGCGTCAAGGTCGTGCTGAAGCCATAAGGGATCGCATCGCATGTTTCATGTCTCGAATCTCGTGAGGTCGAAAGGCGACCCCAAGATCATCTCGACCGGCCCGAGCTCGCTGACGCCGGCCGATCGACTGGCCCGCGGGCTCGGCTGGTTCAGCATTGCGCTCGGCACGCTGGAGCTGCTGGCGCCGCACCGCGTCACCCATGCGCTCGGCATGGAGGGCCGCGAGGGATTGGTGCGCGCCTATGGCGTGCGCGAGCTGTTCGCCGGCGTGCTCACGCTGTCGGTGGAGAAGCGGGCCGGCCTGCTGAGCCGCGTCGCCGGCGATGGGCTCGACATGATGACGCTGGTCGGTGAGCTCAGGCCGAGCAATCCGCGCGTGGGCAGCGTGCTGGCGGCGCTGGTCATGGTCGGAGGCATCACGGCGCTGGACTACATGTGCGCCCAGGACGTCAAGAGCCAGCACGATCCGCGACGCGGCCGCAAGCGCCTCTACAGCGACCGCAGCGGCTTCCCCAAGGGCATCGCCGCCGCAAAAGGCGCGGCGTTGCCGCGGCCGGCGCGCAGCACCGCCGCGACCTAGCCGGTCTGTGACAAAGCGTCCTGAAGCTACGGCTTCAGGACGACAGAGAACCGGCGAAAGCCCGCGATCTTCGGAAACGCCTCCGCGGCCTCCGGCGAGACCAGGGCCACCACGGCTGCGCTCACCTCGCCATTGTTCAGCCGGGTGATCGCGGTGGCCTGTCCTTCCAGCAGCAGCACCTCCGTCGCACCGGCCGCATTCATGGCCGCGGTGATCTTCGCGTTGGACTTGGCATAGCGCTCGTCGATCGCGATCACCTTGCCGCTGAGATCGGCGACTCCGCGCACGGTGGGACGCGTCAGCAGCACCGCGACGAGATGACTGTCGGCGGGCCCCTCGGGGACACGCAGCGCGGTCATCCGCTCGGCCAGCTCGGCCGCCACCGTCACCGCAGCCACCATGACGTCGCTCTGGACCTTGGCCGGATTCGGCATATCCGTCGTGGCGGAGGGGGTCTTGATCACCGGCGCGGGCGCGCCGTCAGCTGGCGCGACCGGATCGGGCCGCGGCGTTTGCGCCGGCGCCGCGAGCGGCTTTTCGATCGGTTTATCAATCGCCTTTTCAATCGGCTTTTCAGTCGTCTTGGCGGTGACGACTTGCGGCTTGACCCGGCGCTTTGCGGCGTGGGCGTGCTTGCGCTGCAGGGCCGCGCGGCGCGCGACCGCGGCTGCAGGCTTACGGATCGTCTTGGCAGGCTCCAATGATTGCGGCGGCTGGTCGGCGACGGGACCGTCCACGCAGGGCCTTCCGCTCAGATCGACGCAAGGCGAGGCCACCTGCGGCGTCACCTGGTGGCTGCAGCCGGCCAGGGCCAAGGTTGAAACGACGGCCAACGCGCCGAGACAAAGCGCTCTCACTTTTCCGCTCCTGACGACTCTCCTGCGCACGGGACGCGCCTCTGCTTTGGCCTGCTATTTCAAGGGCCATCCGTTAAACTCAGGCTTAAGCGCCGGTCCCGGCACGCGGACTCAGTGAGGCGTGGTTAATGTCGCGCGCACAAGGCGGCGGCATTGGCCGGCCTCGACCGCGAGAACCCGGCATTCCCTCAGCGGATATCAAATAGGCTTCACGCCGCCGCGGGGGGCGTGCACGAATTCCGTTGATCGGATCACCGCACGCCGCCATGTTGCGGCAGGTTCGTCGCGACGCCCCGCGTTCCCTGCGCCCGCCGCGGCGGAACGAAGCGCCGCCGCAGATGTTTCTCGAACTTGCGAAGGATGCTCCATGGCCAAGACAGACCCCGCAGCCGGCAAGCCGATCGCCAATGCCGCGCTCGCCAACATTCCGCGGCTGATCACGGCCTATTATGCGCTGAAGCCCGACCCGCACCAGCCGACCCAGCGCGTCGCGTTCGGCACGTCGGGCCATCGCGGCTCGTCGTTGAAGACCGGCTTCAACGAGAACCACATTCTCGCCACCAGCCAGGCGCTCTGCGACTACCGGCGCCAGCAGGGCCTCGACGGCCCCCTCTTCGTCGGCATCGACACCCACGCGCTGGCCGAGCCGGCGCTCGCCAGCGCGCTCGAAGTGTTCGGCGCCAATGGCGTCGAGGTGATGGTCGACAAGGACGGTGGCTACACGCCGACACCGGTGATCTCGCACGCCATCATCTCCTACAACAAGGGCCGCACGGCGCATCTCGCCGACGGCGTCGTCATCACGCCGTCGCACAATCCGCCGGAGGATGGCGGCTACAAATATAATCCGCCGCATGGCGGTCCCGCCGACACCGACGCGACCACCGAGATCGAGCGGCAGGCCAATGTCTATCTCGCCAACGACCTCGATGGCGTGTCGCGCATCAGCTACAGCCATGCCAAGCAGCGCGCCTCGGTGCACGCTTACGACTACATCACGCCCTACGTCGCCGATCTCGCCAACACCGTCGATCTCGACGCCGTCAAGGCGGCCGGCATCAAGATCGGCATCGATCCGCTCGGCGGCGCGGCGATCGCCTATTGGGCGCCGATCATCGAGCGCTACGGCCTCAATGCCACCATCGTGAACGAGCTCGTCGATCCCACCTTCCGCTTCATGACCGCGGACTGGGACGGCAAGATCCGGATGGACTGCTCATCGCCCTACGCGATGGCGAGCCTGATCGGCATGCGCGAGCGCTTCGATGTCGCGTTTGCCAACGACACCGACGCCGACCGCCATGGCATCGTCACGCGTTCGGGCGGGCTGATGAATCCGAACCACTATCTGGCGACGGCCATCTCCTATCTGTTCGCGCACCGGCCCGATTGGCGAAGCGACGCCGCGATCGGCAAGACCATCGTATCGAGCTCGATGATCGACCGCGTCGCGCGCAAGCTCGGCCGCAAGCTCGTCGAAACCCCCGTCGGCTTCAAATGGTTCGTCGAGGGCCTCGGCTCCGGCAGCTTCGGCTTCGCCGGCGAGGAGAGCGCGGGCGCGTCGTTCCTGAAGCGCGACGGCACGGTGTGGACCACCGACAAGGACGGCCTGATCCTCGGACTGCTCGCGGCCGAGATCATGGCCAATCGCGGCCGCGACCCGAGCGAGCTCTACAAGGAGCTGACGGCAGAGCTCGGCGCGCCAGTCTATGAGCGCATCGACGTACCGGCGAGCCCGTCGGCAAAGGCGGCGCTGAAGGCCCTGACGCCGGAAATGCTGAACCTGAAGGAGCTCGCCGGCGATCCCGTCCGCATGGTGCATACGAAGGCTCCGGGCAACGGCCAGTCGTTCGGCGGCATCAAGGTCGAGACCGACTACGGCTGGTTCGCGGCGCGCCCCTCCGGCACCGAGGACGTCAACAAGCTCTATGCCGAGAGCTTTCGCGACGCCGAGCATCTCAAGCGGATCCAGAGCGAGGCCCAGGCGGCGCTGGCGAAGGTGGGGTGAAAGGGCGAGTAGCGAATAGGGTTCTTGCCGTTCCCCATTCGCCATTCGCCCCTGCCCCCTTCCCTCCCGCCCCCCGCATCGGATATCGATGGCTGGACAACGACCTGACAGCCATCGGTGAGACCGGATGCGAAGCTCTTCGACTGCCTTGCGCGTCATCTTCAGCGCGCTCGCAACCTCGTTCATGCTGGTTGTCAGCGCCGCGGCGCAAATGGCGCCGGAAGCGGCCGCGCCGCGTCCGAGGCCGGCGCCTTCCTTGCGCGCCGCAGCCTGCCATAGCGGCCAGAGCTTCGACCGGTTTCTCGCCGAGCTGAAGCAGCGTGCCATTGCCGACGGCGTGTCGCAGAGCGCGATCGCGGCTGCCTCGCCATACCTCACCTACAACCAGGGCATCGTCAACCGCGACCGCGGCCAGCGGGTGTTCGGCCAGCTGTTCACCGAGTTCGCCGGCCGCATGGCCGCAAGCTACCGGATGCAGAACGGCCAGCAGCACATCCGGATGCATGCGGCGGCGTTCGCGCGCGCCGAGAAGGAGTATGGCGTGCCCCCGGCGGTCATCGCCGCATTCTGGGGCCTGGAGAGCGATTTCGGCGCCAACATGGGCAACCTGCCGGTGCTGCCCTCGCTGGTGTCGCTGGCCTACGACTGCCGCCGCAGCGAGCGCTTCCAGAACGAGACCATCGCCGCGTTGAAGGTCATCGACCGGGGCGACCTCGCGCCGTCCGAGATGATCGGCTCCTGGGCCGGCGAGCTCGGCCAGACTCAGTTCCTGCCGACCCACTACGTCACCTATGCCGTCGATTATGACGGCGACGGCCGTCGCGATCTGCTGCGCAGCGCGCCCGACGTGATCGGCTCGACGGCGAACTATATCGCGACCGGGCTGAAATGGCGCCGCGGCGAACCCTGGCTGGAGGAGATCCGCGTGCCCCAGACCTTCCCCTGGGAGCAGGCCGATCTCACCGTCAAGGCGCCGCGCAGCAAATGGGCCGGCCTCGGCGTGACCTATGCCGACGGCCGGTCGCTGCCGAACGATCCGCTCGAAGCCTCCGTGCTGCTGCCGATGGGCCGCAACGGCCCGGCATTCCTGGCCTATGCCAATTTCGCCGCCTATACCGAGTGGAACAACTCGCTGATCTATTCGACCACCGCGGCCTATCTCGCCACCCGCATCGCCGGCGCGGCGCCGATGCGCAAAGCCAGCGGCCCGGTCGCGCAACTGCCATTCAACGAGATCAAGGAGCTGCAGCAGCTCCTGGTGAAGGCCGGTTTCGACGTCGGCAAGGTCGACGGCGTGCTCGGCCAGCAGAGCCGTATCGCGGTCAAAACGATGCAGTTGCGGCTCGGGCTGCCGGCCGATTCCTGGCCAACGGCGGAACTGCTCGTAGGCATGCGCGGCACACCGCGGGCGCAGGCGGCGCCGGCTTCAGCGACAGCGACACGGTAGGTGAGCCGACATCATCGCGCGACGCTCCTCGTCTCTCAATTGCTGATGACTTATTGTCCGACTTCATGCGACCGTGTCGTCCGCTCTTGGCTATTCCAATTTATCACCTTGGAATTGGACCGCCAGACGATCGCTCAGGACAAAAGCGCGAGCAGACGGACAATTGAAGCCCAATTTGGCTTGTAGCGCCGATCTTCATCCTGACCATGTTCGGCCACGCAGGCTCGTCGTTCTCCACGACCTCGATCCGGCATTTCGTCCACGGCTTGGCGAAATCCTCTAGGGAACGCGTCCACAATCGCCGTGACCTCAGCGTGAACGACTGGAATGCACGGCGACCGCAAAACCAGAAAGATGCAGTTGCATTCTCTTGGACGCAGCCCCATCTCCGAGGGCGCGCGCTTTCGTCGCGACGTCTCCTGCCAAAAGAGAGCATCATGTCCTTTTACGATTCGACCGTGCCGGCCTACCTCCAGATCCTCGGCAGCCTGTCCGGCCTGCTCAGCAAGGCCGAGGCCCATTGCGAAGCCAAAAAGATCGCCCCCGAGGTCCTGCTCGGCGCGCGCCTGTATCCGGACATGCTGCCGCTCTCCAAACAGATCCAGCTCGCCTGCGACTTCGCCGCCAAAGGCTGCGCCCGGCTTTCCCACAGCGAGGTGCCCAGCACACCCGACACCGAGACGACGTTCGCCGAGCTTCGCCAGCGGCTTGCCAGAACCATCGATTACCTGAAGACGTTCCAGCCGGCGCAGTTCGAGGGCGCCGATAGCCGCGACGTGACCTTTCCAAGCGGGCCCAACACCACGCTGACCCTGAAGGGGCAGGACTTCGTTAACCGCGTCTCGTTTCCGAACTTCTATTTCCACGCTGCAATCGCGCACGGCATTCTCCGCCACAACGGCGTCGAAATCGGCAAGCGGGACTTCCTCGGGGTTGCCTGACCCCCTGTCGTTGTCTGCCGCAGGCTCCCCAAATCGGATGGCCTGTTCGGGCAGCCGTTGATCGCGCAGCTCGTCTGCGTCCGACGGATACCTGCCGGCATTGCGCTGTCCGCCGCAATGCACAATTGACCACAACCCCCTCCTCTCTCCTGGAAAGACCCGATGAGTGCATCCAAACTGTTCGAGCCGCATAAGCTCGGTCCGATCACCCTGGCCAATCGCGTCGTAATGGCGCCGCTGACCCGCAACCGCGCGGTGGACGGCCTTGCGCCGGGCCCGCTGACGGCCGAATATTACAGCCAGCGCGCCTCCGCCGGCCTGCTGATCTCCGAGGCCAGCCAGGTCTCGCAGCAGGGCCAAGGCTACCAGGACACGCCCGGCATCTATTCCAAGGAGCAGATCGCCGGCTGGCGCAAGGTGACCGACGCGGTGCACGCCAAGGGCGGCCGCATCTTCGTCCAGCTCTGGCACGTCGGCCGCATCTCCCATGTCTCGCTGCAACCGAACGGCGGCGCCCCGGTCGCGCCCTCGGCGATTCCTGCCAAGACCAAGACCTTCGTCGGCGGCACCTTCACCGACGTCTCGACGCCGCGCGCGCTCGAGCTCAGTGAGATTCCCGGCATCGTCGCGGCGTTCAAGCAGGCCGCGCTCAATGCGATCGAGGCCGGCTTCGACGGCGTCGAGATCCACGGCGCCAACGGCTATCTGCTCGACCAGTTCGCCAAGGACGGCGCCAACAAGCGCACCGACGCCTATGGCGGGTCGATCGAGAACCGCGCAAAGCTGATGCTCGAGGTCGCCAAGGCCGTCTCGGAGGCGATCGGCGCCGACAAGACCGGCATCCGGCTGTCGCCGGTGACGCCCGCGAACGACATCTCCGATTCCAATCCGCAGGCGCTGTTCGACTACATCGTCGACCAGCTCGCTGCGCTGAAGCTCGTCTACATCCACGTCATCGAGGGTGCGACCGGCGGTCCGCGCGACGTCGCGCCGTTCGACTACGCGTCGCTGCGCAAGCGCTTCAAGGGCACCTATATCGCCAACAACGGCTACGACCTCGCGCTCGCCAACAAGCAGCTCGACGCCGGCGCCGCCGACCTGATCGCCTTCGGCCGGCCCTTCATCGCCAACCCGGATCTTGTCGAGCGCCTCAAGGCCAACGCCCCGCTCAACGAGCTCGACCGCGCCACGCTCTATGGTGGCGGCGAGAAGGGCTACACCGACTATCCAACGCTGAAAGCGGCGCAAGCGGCGGAGTAGTCGCCATCACGTAAAGCAGCCGCCCGCAGGGCGGCCGCTTGCCCACCATGCCTCCGCGAGAGCGGAGGGAGTGGTGGGCACGGCGCACGAGAGGCCGCGCCTGTCGCGACATCTCGCTTCGCGCCTTTGCCCACCCTGCGCTTCTGCGGTCCGGCACATCCCCACCTATATCATGCTGCCCGGCAGGAAGCACCGCACATCGATGCGCAGGCCCGTATTCAGCTCGCGATAATACACGGGCCATACCATCGTCCGGCCGGCGCGATTGGGTTCGGTCACCACGGCCTCTTCCGGAACGACCCACCATTGGCCTTCAATGCGAACACGGTAGCGGCCATCCTTCGTGTCCCAATCCGTGTCCGAGAGCGCGGTGCCATCCGCATCCGAGCAGCACGGCCCCTTGCCCGAACGTAAACTCTCGAACCAGCCCTTGAGCGGAGAATTGGCGTAACGCCCATCGAGATCGCGCGCCGCCGCATCGCCAAGCAGCAGAGAATGCGCCCCCAGACTGCCGGCGAGAAGCACGACAGAGATTGTCGCTCGTACCCAAGGAGGCACGCGGGGCCGGTGAACGGCATCCATCGATGACGTGATGATCGATACAAGGCTTGAAGATCTACGACTCACGTGCACCACCTCGCTGCTCGATACGATGCGCAATAGCTGGTCGGGTTCTGTGGCGGAAGTTCGTAGTTGGCAGAGGCCGGCAGCAACTAATCGCGATGCTTCGCAAATTCCAGAAGCGCGCAGCGATCTCGTTCACGAGGTCAGCGGGATAATTGCCCAAAATCCATCGTGAGCAGACTCATCGACGATTCATACCGGCTGCGTAGGGTGGGCAAAGCAGCCGCCCGCAGGGCGGTCGCGTGCCCACCGTGCATCCGCGCAAGCGGAAGGAATGGTGGGCACGGCGCGCGGTGGAGTTGAGCTCGTGGCATGCAGTGTCGCACGCGCGCCTTTGCCTACCCTACGACAGCGGAGACACCTCACGCTTTGGTCAAGCAACAACAAGGCCGGGATTGCTCCCGGCCTTTGACGTCGTGCTTCGCAGGTCCTGCCCGAGGCAGCCGCTTCAGAACTCCGCGCGCACCTTCAGCAGCGCCGACTGCTCGAGATACTGGCTGCCGACCACGGCGTTGTAGCCCAGCGAGATCGACTGACGCTCACCGAACGCCACCAGCTTGAGTGCTGCGCCGAGCTCGGCGAGGTTACGCTCGGGCGACGGTCCGGCGGCGAAGAAGGTCGCGCCACCACCGGCGAAGGCCGCCGTGACGTTCTGCGCGGTATTGCCGAACTCGTGCCGCCACGCCGCCAGCGTCTCCAGGCCGAAGCCGTAGGTCGATGTCACCAGCAGCGGAACGGTCGAACGGAAGCCGAGGTTCGAACGCACCGAGTTGGTGGTCTGCCTGGCGATCGCGAGCGCGGCACCTGCGGTGCTGGTCTCGGTGTAGGCCTGCTGATCGAGATGGCCGTAGGTCACGCCGGCGAACGGCGTCAGCACGGCCTCGCCGAGCTTCACCGGGACACCGAACTCGCCACGCACCAGCGTAAGCCAGCCCTTGTGGCTGCCCGAGACGGTGTCGGTAAAGCCCGCGAAGTTGACGCGGCGCGTGGTGGTGTAGTCGACCAGCGCGATGCCTGCGGAGCCGTTGACGTACCAGGACGGCTGAACATAGGCGGCGTACACCGTGCCCTGATAGTGCTGCATGCCGACCGCATCGCCGGCGGCGGTCCGATCGTCGATGCTGCTGGTGGCGTAGCCAAACGCAGCACCGACGCGGAACGCATTGTCGATCCGCTGATCGATGCCGGCGACGAGGCCCCCGGTGTTGCCGCTGTAGCCGGCAACACCCGCCACGTCACGCTGCGACGCATTGGTGCCGATCAGGCTGCCCCAGACGGTGCGCTCCGGCTCGGGCGCGATGGCCGACGCCAGCGGCGCCTTCACCGTCGGACGAGCCTTGGTCGGATGGAAGGCCATCAGCATCGAGGCGAGCGGATCGGCGTCGTCGGCGAACGCCGAGGCGACACGCGAATTGGGCGAGGCGGCCGCCGCCGTCAGCCGGTTGTCGATCTGGTTCTGGAACAGCGATGCGGTGCTGAGCGGCACCTGGACCTGGGCGCCGTTGACGAGCGGACGCAACTGATCGCCGGCGCCGCGCACCTCCCGGTCGGTGCTGAGGCTCTGCACCACGCCGCCGAGCGCCTGCAGCTGCGCATTGCTGCCGTTGTAGCCAAGCAGGCCGTTGAGCGCGGCAAGGCTGCTGGGCGAGATGCCGGCAATGGTCGCGGGCGACCGCACGGACGCGTTCAGCAGCAGAGCCCCCGTCGAGGTATCGGCAGTGAAGCCGACCAGCGCGCTGGAGAAATCGACGTCGAGCGGCGTCGCCGACACCGCCGTCGCGACACGGTAGAAGTCGCCATTGCGCACGATGCCCTGAAGCGTCGGCGCAACCGTCCCCGCGCCGGCGAAGGTCACCGCGCCGGTGATGTTGCCGATCTTCGTCGACGGCGCTGCCGCGGTGCCGCCCGACCCGAAGATCGTCGTGCGCAACACCGCGCCATCGACGAGCTGCACGCCGGCCCCGCCGCTCATGGTGACCTGCGACTTCATCAGGTCGAGCATGCCGAAATTGACGATGCTGGCGAGGCTGGTCACGCCGTCGAGCGTCGCCGAATTGCTGCCGAGGCCGTTCTGCGCGACGACGTTGCCGCTGAAGCCGGTGCCCTTCAGCAGGATGGTATTGGTCGCACCATCCTGGTCGTTGATAATGATGTCGCCGCCGAGCGCGCCGGTGTTGACCAGATTGAAGGTGCGCGCGCCGAAAAACGTCGCCGCCTGGGTGGTGCTGGCGGCGCAGAGCGGATCTGTCGTGTTCGCGCCCGCCGTCGGACAGGCATTGCCGTTGACGTCCGTGCCCGAGCCGGAGCTGCTATAGGTGCCCGCGACGGTGCCTGCGGTCGCCTTCGCAAACGAGCCGCGCGAGGCGCTCTGGTCGACCGAGATCGATCCCAAGATCGTGCCGCTGTTGGCGATGTCGTGCTCGCCCGAGCCCAGATAGAGGTTGCCCTGGATCAGGCCGGCATTGCTGATGACGCTGTCGCGCGGGCCCGAGTTCGAGCCGCTGCCGGTCAGCGGGAGGGTCGATCCCGCCGCAAGCCCCGCGGCCGTGGTCAGCGGATTGGTGTCGAGCGCCAGGATATCGCCCTTGATCACGCCGCCAGCAGTGTTGGTCAGCGTCAGCGCCTTGGTTTCGGTCACCGTCACGTTGCCGCCGGCGTCGAACTTGTAGAGCGGCGAATCCGGATTGCTGCCGGGGATCGTATCGAACTCGGCGCCGGCGAAGGCGCCGATGGCCCAGTGCCCATCATAGAAGCGGCTCGCCGCCGTCCAGCTGGTGTTGGCGATGGTGCCGGAGTTGGTGATCGTGGTGTCGGCCCGGCCGTAATAGGCGGCGGCATAGTTGCCGGTCGCCGAGATCGTGCCGCCGGCGCGGTTGTTCACCACGAAGCTGTTGGTGTTGTCGTCGGAATACAGCGCCGAGATGATGGCGAGGTTGGTGCCGTTGTAGCGGCCCGTCGCGGTCGCACCGACCGAAACGCTCAGCTTGGTGGGATCGAACGCGCCGAAGAAATTCTGGGTGGCGGCGAGCGTCCCGGTGTTGTTGACGGTGAACTTGTTGACCTGGCTGTCGGCGACGATGACGTGAAGCCGGCCAGCGCTGAGCTGGCTGGTGGTGAGGCTGAGCCAGCCGGCGTTGTTGATGACGACGTTGTTGACGGCCGGATCCTCGGCATTGGAAAAATTGGCCGCGATCATGCCGCGATCGGCCAGACCGGCCTGGGTGTTGGTGGTGAGATTGCGAACGGCCGTCGAATCCAGCGTGACAATCGTCGTCGGCGGATTGGGATTGTAGCCGGTCACCGGAAAGGCCGGGTTCGCCGGCGTATAGGAATTGCTGCCGCTCGAGGGCGTCGCCGTCGCCGCAGCGGCGTCGTACACGGTGATTGCCGTGCTGATGGTCCCGCTGCAGGTGACGGTGACGCCTGGCGTCGTACATTCGGCCCTTGCCTCGCCGGCGACCATCCATGTCGACAACAACACGAAACTTGCGGCAGCTGCCTCGCTGCGCTTTCTGTTCTTTGACTTCACCTGACGCCCCACGTTACGCAATACACGGCTTCTTGTTGATGACCGATTGTATCGAAACGTTGGCAGGACCCAGCAAGGCGAAAGTTTCTATGAACGCACGGGACATTGTCAAACTAACAACTGAATTAGTCCCATAGCGCCCGGACTAATTATCATCATCCACTTCATTTGAAACACCACTCTTCCGCCAGATCTGAAATTTTGACGACAAGGACGGCGGACCGCTCCACCGTGGAGGACAGCGCAGAGATGAACTCGCGCTCCCGGTTCCGACACCTGCTGGCTCCGATCAACAAATGAAAAGGCCGGGATTTCTCCCGGCCTTCTTGCCACGGTGGGGGGCTGCCGTGGCGCGGCGCGGATGCGCCTATGGTGGCTGGTCGTCCGCTCCTGAGGCTCAGAACTTCGCCCGGATGCCGGCATAGGCCGCGAGCGGCATTCCCGGAACCATGCTGCGCGGATCGTTCAACGCGAACGCCGTTCCGCCGCCGGCGGTGTTGAAGCCGGCCGGATCGAACACGGTTCCTGCCGAATAATAGCGCTGATTGAACAGGTTCTGGATCAGGCCGAACACCTCGACGTTCTTGGTCACCTGATAAGACGTGTTGACGTTCACCACCCAGTAGGCCGGGACCTTCGGGTAGACGTTGGTCTCGTCGTGAAGCAGGTACTGGCTGCCGACATAGTTGATGCTCGCCCCGACCTTCCAGGCATCGGTCACGGCATATTCCGCTCCGAGCTTCAGGCGATGCGCCGGAATGCCGGGAATGTGGTTGCCGGAGACGACGCCGACCGGCACCCGGAGGAACGGATCGTTGACGTCGAAGGCGCTGCGGAAGGTGGCGTCGATGAACGTGTAGTTGGCGTAGGCGGTCCACCGGTTCCAGGCCAGGTCGACCTTGGCCTCGACACCCTGGCGCAGGGTGGTGCCGGCGTTCTTGAAGTAGCCGCGCACCGGGTTGATCGGATCGACCACCTGCAGGATGTCGTCGGAATTCTCGGTGCGGAACAGGCTGAGGCCCCAGCGCAGCCGCCAGCCGTCATCAACCGCCACCGATTTGATCGGCGCCTTGCGGTAGGCCGGCAGATCGGCAGCGTAGGCCGAGCGGCCGCCGGAGATCTCGCCGCGCAGGCCGCCTTCGACCGTGCGCGACACCACCTGCTTGAGCGGCGGATCGGCGATCAGGAAGTTGTCGATCAGGCAGGGATTGGCCGGATCGGAGCAGCCGAGCTCGAGCGGCGTCGGCGCGCGGTTGGCTTCGGAGTAGCCGGCATAAGCGGTCATATCAGGCGTGATCTTGTAGGTCAGGCCGACCACCGGGTTGAAGCGCTGAAAGTTGTTGTTGCTGTTCAGGAGCGGCGCGAAGCCGGTCTGGTCGCGCAGGTTGATCTGCGCCCAGTTGAAGCGGCCGCCGGCCGTCAGCGCCAGCTGCGAGGTGATGTCGAAGGTGTTGGTCGCGTAGACGCCGAGATAGGTGTTCTTGGCATTCAGGTTGACCGGAGCAAGGCCGGCGTTGGGCTGGTCGATATAGACGCCGAGGCCGGTGACGAACAGGTTGTTGTCGAGGGTGCCGAGCTCGGAGGTCGCCTGGAAGTTGGTGTTGCCGTGATCGACGCTGGCGCCGACGACGAAATGGTTGTCATGGCCGAATAGCTGCGTGGTCGAGGTCGCCTGCAGCGAGCCACCATAGCTGTCGGTCTTGACCGTGTTGCGGTCGATCTGGCCGAGCGCCGCATCGGCGGCCAGCGTGTTGGCGGTTGGGCCGTTGCGGTTGATGTCCCACGGGGTCCCGGCGGCGTCCTCAAGGACGAACACGCCGCCGCCGTCCTGCACTTCGGTGCCATTGCCGTCGACGCGCGCCGACTTGTAGTTGCGATAATAGCCGTTGGCCTGGATCGACAGCGTGTCGGTCGGTGTCCACTTCGCGCTCGCCTGCACCATCTGCATCTGCAGATGCAGCGACTGCGGCCAGGTATAGACGCTGGACCAGCGCTGGTTCAGCATCTCGATCGGCGTCGCGGCCACCGAGCCGAGCTTGTTGTCGGCGCCGGTGAAGGACAGATGGAATTCGGTATTGTCGCCGCGCGCGCCGAAATCGGCATACATGCGCCGGATCTGCGAGGCCGACGAGTAGTCGCGCCAGCCGCGGTCATAGGCGCCCTCCGCCGCGATATAGGCCGAGTAGGTTCCGTTGTTCCAGCCGTATTGCGCGCCCGACTGGACCCGGCCGAACGAGCCGCCGAACAGCTGGGCTTCTCCGCCCTGGTAGGTGAAGCCGTTCTTCATCTCGATCGACATGGCCCCGCCGGTGGCGTTGAGGCCGAACAGCGGATTGTTCGGCATCAGCGTCATGCGCGCAATCGCCATTTCCGGGATCAGGTCCCAGTTCACGACGTCGCCGAAGGCCTCATTGATGCGGGTGCCGTTCTGGTAGACGGCGATGCCCTGCGGCGTCCCGAGCACGGGCGAGGCAGTCTGACCGCGATAATTCAAGTCGCGCTGGAACGCGTTCCCGGTCTGGTCGCTGAGGGAGACCCCGGGCACCGATTGCAGGATGCTGTCGAGCAGCGTCGGCGCGCGGCTGTGGTCGAGCTCCCGCGCCCCGATGGTTTCGACATTGGAAGGAATCTTGTCCTTCGCGATCTCGCTGCCCTGAACGGGCGAGACGCCGACCACCTCGATGGTCTGCAGGGTTTGCTGCGCGAACGCAGCCGTAGGCAGCAACGCACACGTCGCGAGAAGCGCGCTCTTCAGCGCCGACAGTCTGGTCAAGACGTCCCCCAGTTTCTTGTCGACCGGTTCCGGCAACAGCCCACGCCCCTGAGCCTTTACCCGCACCAGAACGCGCCGATTTACCCGTTTACGAACGTTAACATTCGTAAACAGCCCGCCAGTTCGTCGCAACGGGCAATATTCTTCGGCCTCTAGGGACAATCTTCCCGGATCCGGAAAGTGGCGATCAATTCGCCGACGTATCTCCCAGACTCGGCCGTACTGCTGCACCCGGTTCTGGTTTGCAAGGGAACCTACATGATAGAAGAAGCATCGGCGCCACCAGCGCCCATAGGGCAAGACCTTCGTCGGATGTATCGCGTTCTGCTCGTCGATGACCACCCGGTCGTGATCACGGCCTGTCGCTGGCTGCTGAATGAAGCCGGGATCCGCTCGCTGTCCGAGGCACACGATGCCGACAGCGGGTACGACGCCTATGTTCGTGACCGGCCGGACGTCGCGATCGTCGATCTGCGCCTGCACGGGCAGGAGCTCGGCGGAATCAGTCTGATCGAACGGATGCGGTCGCACGATCCCCGCGCCCGAATTCTGGTCTTCAGCATGCACGCCGATCCGCGTATCGTCCGCTCCGCGATCGACGCCGGCGCCAACGGCTATTTGCTAAAGGACGCCCCGCCGCACGAGCTGCCAAAGGCATTGGAACAGGTTCGAACCGGCGGCACCTATCTCGACCCGCAGCTCGCCACCCGCATCGCCCTGCTCCGCGCCGATCCGGACGGCATGGCGACCGCGGCATTGACCCCGCGCGAGCGCCAGGCACTTGCGCTGCTGGCTCAGGCGAAATCCTATCAGGCGATCGCCGACCATCTCGGCATCAGCTACAAGACCGTCATCAACCTGACCTACCGGCTGCGACAGAAGCTCGGGGCGCGCAGCCTGCCCGACCTGGTTCGTCTCGCAGTGGAAATGTCCCGCCCAAGCATGTGAGGGCCAATCGCCGTCCCTGCCGGCCCGCCACGAGCATCCGCCTGAAAGGCGAGGGCCTGCGACGGTCTCCCATCACAGGCCCTCGAGCTCATGTCTGTGTCGCGTCGGTCCAGTGCGGACCGACGTCTCACTTCAGCAGCTTGGCCACCGACTTCAGCTCCTTGGAATCGAGCGTGCCGTCATGGTCAGGATCGGCCGCCTTGAAGCGGCCTTCCACCAGCGCGAGATACTCGTCCTTGGTCAGCGTGCCGTCATTGTCGGGATCAGCGGCCTTGAGATCCTTGGCCGAAACGCGGCCGCGCAGCTCCTTGGCGTCGAGCGTGCCGTCGTGGTCGCGATCGAGACGATCGAACAGCGCGCCGGCGGCCGTGCGGACCTCGTTCATGTCGGCGGTGCCGTCCTTGTCGGGGTCGATCGAGGTCAGCAGCTTGGAAGGGGCCGGTGCACTGACAGCGATCGTCGACGTGCCGACGATTGCTGTCATGCCGACGGCAGCGGCCGTCATCATCAGTTTCCAATTCATCGAATTGATCCTTTGTCTCCGCCGTCCGGGGGGCGGCGATGAAGGGCACGAAAACAACGTATGCGAGCGTCGGCGGTTTCACCGGCAACGCGCCACACATCGCTTTGACCTATGGGAGGCCTTGTCATTTCGCAAGTGCAAGAACGCGACGCCCGGGAAATTCCCGCAAGAGCGTCGGGACTAGAACCTCGGTCCGTGCAGGAAATATCTCCCCGGACGGTCGCGACGCGGACCGCTATCGTGGTCGAAGACACCTCCTCCTGCCTCGGCCCGGGCATTGGCGACGTGGCGTCCGCGCTTGGCGGCATGCCTTGCGGTTCTGGCACCGCTCCCCGATGACGCCTGTCGGACTTGCCCAACCTGACCTCTCTTGCCGGCCTGGGTTTGATTCCACCACGCTTCCAACTGGTCCCGCAGCGACTCCTCCGCCAAGGCGCGTCCATCCGGCAGCAGCGTGGACAGAAGGAGTGTGAGCACCAGTCCGAGCCGCATCGGCTGAGCGGACAAGCGGCGACGATGACCGGGTGTGTGAAGCACGGGCGTGTCCATTCTCTGGCTGATCCGGCGATCAGCAATGCATGCTGCAGCACATGTTTTCCTCGCTCTATGACTTCAATGTGTTTGCAACACGCCACATTCATCGCCGCCCTGAGATTCACTCGCGAAATGGCCGCCATATTGTCCCGGTCAAAATGTCCCGTTCGACTTGCCAAAACATCCCTATTCCTCATCGAAACAGGAAGGGCCGGAGCAATTGCGGCATTCAACGACTGATCGTTTCCCGATCGCGTCATCTTTCAGCCGACAGGCCCGCATGTTTTCGCCCCGCCGACTCGTTAGCTCATCAGTTGAAGGGAGCGCGGGGACATGCAGCCGAACGGCATCGCCAGGAGTGCAAGAAGACGATCGCGATTGTACATGGCTGCCGGTGCTCTCGTTCTCGCGCCGTTCGGTGCAGTGGCCGAGGAGATCCAGGGCAATGACCCCGCCTCGCCCGGACATTTCCAGGTCGAACAGCGCTTCGGCTATCTGACAACCTTCAATCCGCAACAGAACGGCGGACGCCGCGTGCCGCAGCGTGCGGTCACCGGCGAGACCGAGATCGGCTACTCGCCAACCGAATGGTACGAGATCGCGTTGACCTCGCCTTACGCCTTTGCCCGCACCAATGTCCCGATGGCGCTGGGCAACGTGATGGACAATGGCGTGCCCGGCTATTCATTCCAGTCCGGCGGCGTCACCATTCGCCAGACCTTCATCCAGGGCGACCGGCTTGAGCGCACCGTCTTCCTCGGCCTGGTGTCACGCACCATCCTGGCGCCGCAGGGCGGCCTGACGCCGGACCTGTGGGTCGCCAACAAGGCCGGAGCCGGCCAGCCCGGCGCGCCGCGCTTCGTGCAGGAGGCCACGCCGCGGGTGGCGCAGATGTTCACGCCGATCATCGGCGTCAACCTGCCCAACGACTATCAGCTCATCTTCAACGCCAACATGACCTTCGGCATCGACGGCGCCGGCTCGGCCTTCGAGCCCTCGGTGCGCTTCGTCAAGCGCCTCAGCGATCGCTGGACCATCGGTATCGAGCACTTCTCCAATCTCGGACCGTTCGGCTACATCCTGCCCTGGAATCAGCAGATGCAGACGCTCTACGCAGTCGCCGACACCCGCTTCAAGGGCTTCGAGCTCAGCTTCGGCGTCGGCTACGGCCTGACCAACGCCTCGCGCGGCCTTGCCGTCAAGACCAGCATCGGCAAGGATTTCTGACCCGCGCGCCTTCATCCCATGACCAATCATAAGAAAAGGACACTCGTCATGCGTCGCCTCGTCACCGCCTGCGCGCTTCTCATGCTTGCCGGCTCCGCCGCGTCCGCCGAGGACGGCCCGCGCTTCCTCAACCGCACCGGCCAGACCATCGTGAAAATGTACCTGGCGGCCGCCGGCACCAGAACCTGGGGCGCCGACCAGTGCAAGAACGACGACGAGGGCGAGGTCGACCACAATGAGCGCATGACGCTGGTCGGCGTGAAGTCCGGCCGCTACGACATCAAGCTGTCCGAAAAGGGCGGCCGCACCTGCGTCGCCAAGAACATCGAACTCAAGGAAGGCGCGCAGTTCGTCGTGCGCGATACGGATCTGACCGAGTGCAGCAAATAAGCGGCACGCGGCGGCACCGATATCGCCCTGGATGGCGCCGCGTTCAGCGCGGCCTCAGATGGAGGGGGACCGTGCGCGAGACCTGCGCCTGAGCCATCGCCGGCGGAAAGCGCGGGAACGGCGCGGCGCGTTCGATGATGCCCATCGCCGCGCGGTCCAGCGCCGGCGAGCCCGAGCTTCCAGCGAGCCGTCGCGACAGCAGCCGTCCGTTGCGATCGATCACGACGTTCAGCATGACGGTGCCGCTCGCACCATTGCCGTCGGAGGGATAGGCTGCGGCGCGGCGGATCTGCGCCACCACCTCGGCGTTCCAACTGGCCTGGCCCTCGCGCGCCCCGACGCTGTCCTCGCCGGGATTGGGCGCCGACGCGACACGTGAAGGCCGGGCCGCTGGCGCCGCAGCCGGCTTCGGCGGTGCGGGCTTCCTCTCGACCCTCTCCTTCGTCTCCTTCTTCTCCACTGGCTTGCGCTCGACACGCTCGGGAACGGGCTTCGGCTCCGGCGGTATCGCCTCGATCTGTTTCGGTGGTGGCGGCGGCGGCAAAACGACATCGTCTGCACGCGGCGGCTCGGGCGCGAGCGCGACCTGTGGCGCGGGCTCCGGCGAGGGAATGACATCCGGCACCGGCTCCGGCTGCGCCACGACCTGCGGCTCCGGCTCGGAGGGAGCCGGCGGGACAGGCTCAGCGACGGCCTCGCGCGCGACCGGGTCGTCCTTCACCGGCTCGTCCTTCGGCGGCTCCACCGGCGGCGGCTCGGACGCCGGTGCATCCTGCGCCGTCGGCGCCGGCTCGCTCACCACCGCCGGGGTGAACACGACGTCGAAGGCCGGCGCCTGGGCACGTCCCTGCGGCGCGGGACGCAGCAGCAGATAGCCGACGGCGAGCCCGACATGCAGCCCGCCCACCACCAGCGCGGCGATGGTCCACAGCGTCCGCTCCCGGCGCTGCTCGTATTCGAACGGATCGAGCGTGAGGACGCTCACTGCGCGCCCCGGTCTTCCAGGGCGACGAGCGCCACCTTGGTGTAGCCGGCACGGCGCAGCGTGTTCATCAGCGCCATCACCTCGCCATAGGGCAGCGTCTGATCGGCGCGCAGCAGCACGCGCTGGCCATGGTCGGAGTTGGTGGCGGCGTCGAGGGACGCTGCGATATCAGCCTGCGCCACGCCTTGATCGCCGACGGCAAGCGAGCGATCGGCCTTGAACGTCACGAAGACCGGCGTCTCTGCGCGCGGCTGCGGCTCGGCGGAAATGGCCGGCAGGTTGACAGGAATGTCGACAGTGGCGAGCGGCGCGGCGACCATGAAGATGATCAAGAGCACCAGCATGACGTCGATGAACGGCGTCACGTTGATGTCGTGCGTCTCCTCGAATTCGTCGGGGCGTCGGGCGAGCTTGACGGCCATAGCTCACTCCGCCGGATTGGCGATCGACAGCATCGGCGCCTCGACGGCGCGGATGGCGCTGCGCCGCGTTTCGGCGGGCCCGGCGTGCTGACGATCGAGATCGCGGCTGAGCAGGCGCATCACCGCCACCGACGCATCGGCGATGACGGCGCGATAGCCGCCGGTGGCGCGCGCGAACAGGTTGTAGATCACGACCGCGGGAATCGCAGCGGCGAGGCCGAAGGCGGTCGCGAGCAGCGCTTCCGCAATGCCGGGCGCGACCACCGCGAGATTGGTCGTATGCGCATGCGAGATGCCGATGAAGCTGTTCATGATGCCCCAGACGGTGCCGAACAGGCCGACGAACGGCCCGACCGCGCCGACCGTGGCGAGAATGCCGATGCCGCGGCCGATGCGCGCCACCGCCGCCGCCTCGATCCGCTCGAACTGCCAGGAGACGCGCTCCTTGATGCCGTCGGCGGGAAGGCCACGCGACTTGTCGATTTCGTCATCGGCGACGGCCAGCAGCCGGCCGACCACACCGTCGTCGGCGGAAATGCGCCCCGTCGCATCCGACAGCGCGCGCGCGGCCATCGCGATGCCGAGCGCGCTGCGCGAGGTGCGCAGTGCCGCGCGGAGTTGGATCGTCTTCACCACCAGAACGGTCCAGGTTGCGACTGAAGCCAGCGCCAGCCCGATCATCACCGCCTTCACGACGATGTCGGCCTGCATGAACATGGTCCAGGGCGACAACGCCTCCGGCAGCGTGCTCGCGATATTGGCGATGTGCGCCTGATCCATGGCCGTACTCCCTCGGTGGCCCCGTGGTTGGTGATCACGATCCCGGCGTGGATCGCATGGGGCCATGCCGGATCGTGTCGGAGCCTTGTTGTTTCGTGTCGTTGGGGCAAAGTCACGGCGAAGATCGCGACAATCCCGATCGTCAAAGAGTGCCGCCTGTCCCCACCGGCTTCAAGGCACTTGCTGCGTGGAAGTTGTCCCATGCGATACGGGAATAATTCCCGAATGGAACGGGAAGCCCCTCACCTCTGGGCCAAAAGAAAAGGCCGGGATTGCTCCCGGCCTTCGTGATGGGATTGCCCGGTCGAGCCGGACGACGACTTCAGAGCGTGGGCTCACTTCGCCTCTGCGCGCTTCGGCGGGGTCGCCGGCCACGACTTGATCAGGGTGTCGTAGTCGATCGTCTCGCCCTTCGGCTTCTCGTTCGCGAGCTTGCGCTGCGGAGCGATGTTGCCGTCCTTGGCCGACTTGTTGAACCAGAACTCGGCCGATTCCTTCTTGTTCAGCTTCGGACCGCACTCGCCCTGGACCTTGGACTTCTCGAGACGCTCGAGGACGGAGTCCTGGGCGGCTGCGAGCGCATCCATCGCGGCCTGCGGCGTCTTCGCACCGGACGACGCATCGCCGATGTTCTGCCACCACAGTTGCGCCAGCTTCGGATAGTCGGGCACGTTGTTGCCGGTCGGGGTCCACTGCACGCGCGCGGGCGAGCGATAGAACTCGACGAGGCCGCCGAGCTTCGGCGCACGCTCGGTGAACGACTTGTCCCAGATGTCGGATTCACGGATGAAGGTGAGACCGACATGGCTCTTCTTCAAGCTGACCGTCTTGGAGACGATGAACTGCAGGTACAGCCAGGCGGCCTTGCGGCGATCCGGCGGGGTCGACTTCAGCAGCGTGAGCGAGCCCGCGTCCTGATAGCCGAGCTTCATGCCTTCCTTCCAGTAGGCGCCGTGCGGCGACGGAGCCATGCGCCACTTCGGCGTGCCGTCAGCGTTCACGACCGGCAGACCCGGCTTCACCATGTCGGCGGTGAAGGCGGTGTACCAGAAGATCTGCTGGGCGACGTTGCCCTGCGCGGGCACCGGGCCGGCCTCGGAGAAGGTCATGCCCTGCGCCTGCGGCGGCGCGTACTTCTTCATCCAGTCGAGATATTTGGTGATCGAGTAGACCGCCGCCGGACCGTTGGTGTCGCCACCGCGCTCGACCGAGGAGCCGACCGGACGGCAGCCTTCCATGCGGATGCCCCATTCGTCGACCGGCAGGCCGTTCGGGATGCCCTTGTCGCCGTTGCCGGCCATCGACAGCCAGGCGTCGGTGAAGCGCCAGCCGAGCGAGGGATCCTTCTTGCCATAGTCCATGTGGCCATAGACCTTGACGCCGTTGATCTCCTTGATGTCGTTGGTGAAGAACTCGGCGATGTCCTCATAGGCCGACCAGTTCACGGGCACGCCGAGGTCGTAGCCATACTTGGCCTTGAACTTGGCCTTGTAGTCCGGATTGGTGAACCAGTCGTAGCGGAACCAATACAGATTGGCGAACTGCTGGTCGGGCAGCTGATAGAGCTTGCCGTCCGGAGCGGTCGTGAACGACTTGCCGATGAAGTCGTTGACGTCGAGATAGGGGTCGGTAACGTCCTTGCCCTCGCCCTTCATGTAGTCCGACAGCGCGATGGTCTGGCCGTAGCGGAAGTGGGTGCCGATCAGGTCGGAGTCGTTGATCCAGCCGTCATAGACGTTCTTGCCGGACTGCATCTGGGTCTGCAGCTTCTCGACGACGTCACCTTCCTGGATGATGTCGTGCTTGAGCTTGATGCCGGTGATCTCGCTAAACGCCTTGGCGAGCGTCTTGGCTTCGTACTCATGCGTGGTGATGGTCTCGGAGACGACGTTGATCTCCATGCCCTTGAAGGGCTCGGCGGCCTTGGCCAGCCACTGCAGCTCCTTCAGCTGCTCCTCTTTCGAGAGCGTCGAAGGCTGGAATTCGCTGTCGATCCACTTCTGGATCGTGGCGTCGTCGGCAAGCGCCGGCACGGACAGCGTCATGGTCGCGGCGAACAGCGCGGCAGCGCTGGTCATCGCGAGATAGCTTGCCTTGGTCAGGTGATGCTTCCTAGGTTTCAAGTGTCGCATGCTTTCCTCCTTGAGCGACGTATCCAGGTCCGGGTTGCCCCCGGATCTGCCCTTCCTCGCCTGCCTCAGACGGTGCGAAAGATCGCAACGGCGGATGCAAGCGAAATTGCGGTCGCGAGCCACAGGCTCGAAACCTCAAAACTGTCCTCGCCGACCGGCAGGGTCGCGATCGTGTCGGTGCCGACAAGCCCGATCCAGACGAGGTGAATGACGGCGGCCGAGATCAGCGAGATGAACAGGCGGTCGCCGCGCGTGGTCGGAATGCGCAGCACGCCGACGCGCTCGGCCTCGGGATAGCGCGCGGCGAGTAGCGTCATGACGCCAAGGGTGCAGGCCAGCGCGGCGAAGAAGATCGCCGTCGGCGCAGTCCAGGCCATCCATGCGATGCTGTCCATGGCTATCAGCTCCAGGCGATAATGGACCCCCTCCCCCGCTTGCGGGGAAGGGTTGGGGTGGGGGCGCCGCGAGTCCGACTGCCCAAGAGGAGAGATGCCCCCACCCGTATCGCATCTGGCGATGCGATACGGCCTCCCCCGCAAGCGGGAGAGGCGGAACGGAGGCCGTGGCGACAAGTGTGCATGATCACACCCGTCCCAGCGCGAAGCCGCGCGCGATGTAGTTGCGGACGAACCAGATGACGAGCGCGCCGGGGATGATGGTCAGCACGCCGGCAGCCGCGAGCAGGCCCCAATCCATGCCGGACGCCGACACGGTCCGGGTCATCACCGCCGAGATCGGCTTGGCATAGACCGAGGTCAGCGTGCGCGCGAGCAGCAGCTCGACCCAGGAGAACATGAAGCAGAAGAAGGCGGCGACGCCGATGCCGCTCGCGATCAGCGGCACCAGGATCTTCACGAAGAAGCGCGGAAACGAGTAACCGTCGAGGAACGCCGTCTCGTCGATCTCGCGCGGCACCGACGAGACGAAGCCTTCGAGGATCCAGACCGCAAGCGGGATGTTGAAGATGCAATGCGCCAGCGCCACCGCCCACGGCGTATCGAACAGGCCGATCGCCGAGTACAGATTGAAGAACGGCAGCGCGTAGACCGCGGCCGGCGCCATGCGGTTCGACAGCAGCCAGAAGAACAGGTGCTTGTCGCCGAGGAAGCGGTAGCGCGAGAACGCATAGGCCGCCGGCAGCGCCACGAGGATCGAGATCACCGTGTTGAGGATCACGTATTTCAGCGAGTTGATGTAGCCGGAATACCAGCTCTCGTCGGTGAAGATGCGCATGTAGTTGGCCAGCGTCGGCTGATGCGGCCAGAGCGTCATCGTTGTGACGATCTCGTTGTTGGTCTTGAAGCTCATGTTGACGAGCCAGTAGATCGGCAACAGCAGGAAGACCAGGAACAGCGAGATGATGATGCGACGGCCCGGAATGGTGTTCATCACGCGCCCCCTTTCACCGGCCGGCGCTCGGCGCCGGCATTGGTCATGATGGTGTAGAACACCCAGCACACGATCAGGATGATCAGATTGTAGACCAGCGATAGCGCCGCCGCCTTGCCGAGGTCGAACTGGCCGAGCGCGATCTTGACGAGCTCGATCGAGATGAAGGTCGTCGAATTGCCCGGTCCGCCGCCGGTGACGACGAACGGCTCGGTGTAGATCATGAAGCTGTCCATGAAGCGCAGCAGCACGGCGATCAGCAGCACGCGATGCATCTTTGGCAGCTGGATTGCGGTAAACACCGCCCAGCGCGAGGCGCCGTCGATCTGCGCAGCCTGATAATAAGCGTCGGGGATCGACTTCAGGCCGGCATAGCACAGCAGCGCCACCAGGCTGGTCCAGTGCCACACGTCCATCACGATGACGGTGGCCCAGGCATCGAGATCGTTGGACACGTAATTGTAGTCGATGCCTACGCTCGTCAACGCATAGCCAAGCAGGCCGATGTCGGGCCGGCCGAAAATCTGCCAGATGGTGCCGACCACGTTCCACGGAATCAAGAGCGGCAGCGCCAGCACGACGAGGCAGAAGGCCACGGTCCATCCGCCCCGCGGCATCGACAGCGCCACGACGATGCCGAGCGGCACCTCGATGGCCAGGATTGCGAGCGAGAAGATCAGGTTGCGCCCGAGCGAGGCGAGGAAGCGGCCGCCGAGATCGGTCGAGGGATCGAGCAGCTCCTTGAACCAGCCGACACCGTTCCAGAAGAACTGGTTGTTGCCGAACGTGTCCTGCATCGAATAGTTCACCACCGTCATCAGCGGCAGCACGGCGGAGAACGCGACCAGCAGGAACACCGGCAGCACCAGGAACCAGGCCTTGTTGTTGATGGTCTTGTCCATCACTCAGGCTCCCTCGACGAGACGACTGTCGGCATAGACGTGAACATAGGCTGGATTGAACTTCAGCCCGATCGCCGAACCCTGCGGCGAGAAGCCGGCCGGCAGTCGCGCGGCGAACTTGACGTCGCCGACACGAACGCGCGCGAAGCGGATGCGGCCGAGATCGTCGACGCGCTCGATATTGGCATCGAGCAGGCCGGGTCCGGGCTGAGCGACATCGACGAATTCCGGACGGACGCCGATCTCGATCTTGGCTCCGGCCGGCAGCGCGTCGTAGCTGCGCGCCAGCGTCAGGGTGTGACCGTCGATGCGGGCTTCACGTCCCTTCACCTCGGCCGAGAGGATGTTCATGCCGGGCGAGCCGATGAAGTAGCCGACGAAGGTATGGGCCGGCTTGTCGAACAGCTCAGCGGGCGCGCCGCTCTGCACCACGCGGCCGTCATGCATCACGACGACGGTGTCGGCGAAGGTCAGCGCCTCGGTCTGATCGTGGGTGACGTAGATCATCGTCAGGTCGAGCTCGCGATGCAGCGCCTTCAGCTTCGAGCGCAACTGCCATTTCAGCTCGGGATCGATCACCGTCAGCGGCTCGTCGAACAACACCGCGGCGACGTCGGAGCGCACCAGGCCGCGGCCGAGCGAGATCTTCTGCTTGGCGTCGGCGGTCAAGCGCGTGGCCTTGCGGTTGAGGTCCGGCGTGAGATCGAGCAGACGTGCGATCTCTGCAACGCGCTTGTCGATCTCGGCCCTTGGCACGCCGCGGTTCTTCAGAGGAAACGCAAGATTTTCGCCCACCGTCATCGTGTCGTAGATGACCGGAAACTGGAACACCTGCGCGATGTTGCGTTCGCGGGTCGAGGCTTTGGTGATGTCGGTGCCGTCGAACAGGATCTTGCCGTGCGAGGGCGTCAGGATGCCGGAGATCAGGTTGAGCAGCGTGGTCTTTCCGCAGCCGGACGGGCCGAGCAGCGCATAGGCGCCGCCCTGGCGCCAGGTCATCGTCACCGGCTTCAGCGCGTAGCTTTCGATATCGCCGCTGCTACCGTTATAGGCGTGGGCGAGATCGACGAGGTCAATGCGGGCCATGCGGCATCTCCCTCAGATCGCCGGCGCCGCGACCAGACGGTCGCCGGCGTCGAACACGAACACATTGGCAGGATCGAGCACGGCGTCGAGGACCTCGCCGGGCTCGTATTCATGGACGCCGTGCAGCACCGCGACCCAGTTCATGCCGTCGCGCGTCAGATGCACGAAGCTCTCCGATCCCGTGATCTCGGTGACCGAGACGGTCGCGGGAAAGGCATGGCGGCCGTGGCTGCCGTCGCCTTTGCCAAGCCCGAGCTGATGCGGGCGAAAGCCGACGCGATAGGCGCCGTCCGGCAGAGCGGCATAGAGGCCGACCGCCGGCGCCTTGACCCCGCCGGCATACTCCACGCTCTCGCCGCGCTTCTGGATCTCGACCGTGTTCATCGGCGGATCCGAGAATACCTGGCCGACACGTAAGGTGTCGGGTCGGCGATACACGGCCGCGGTGTCGCCGGCCTGCAGCGCCTGCCCTTCCCACATGCAGATGGTGCGGCCGCCGAGCAGCAGCGCCTCCGAGGGCTCGGTGGTGGCATAGACGAAGATTGCGCCGGATGCCTCGAAGATGCGCGGCAGCTCGGTCCGCAGCTCCTCGCGCAGCTTGTAGTCGAGATTGGCGAGCGGCTCGTCCAGCAGCACGAGGTCCGCCCCCTTCACCAGTGCGCGCGCAATCGCCGTGCGCTGCTGCTGGCCGCCGGAGAGCTGCAGCGGCGTGCGCTTCAGATAGGGCTCGAGCCGCAGCAGCCGGGCCGCTTCCGCCACGCGCTTCTCGATCTCCTGGCGCGACTTGCCTTGCACGCGCAGCGGCGAGGCGATGTTCTCATAGACCGAGAGCGAGGGATAGTTGATGAACTGCTGATAGACCATCGCGACCGAGCGCTGCCGCACGTCGGCGCCGGTGACGTCCTTGCCGTCGACCAGCACCCGCCCCGCGGTCGGCCGGTCGAGGCCGGCGAGCAGCCGCATGATCGAGGTCTTGCCGGACAGCGTCGGCCCGAGCAGCACGCTCAGCGTGCCGCGCTGCAACGTCAGCGAGACGTCGCGAATGGTGGTCACGCCGTCGACGATTCGGGAGACGTGATCGAGCGTGACGCTCATGCGCGCCCTCCCGCCTCACGCGCCGGCACGGCGGAGCGCTCGCGATTGGCTGTGATCCACGCATCGAGCGCGGCGATCTCAGCCGCCGACATCCGCAACCCCAGCTTCGATCGACGCCACACGATGTCCTCGGCCGTCAACGCCCACTCGTTCGTCATCAGGTACCTGACTTCACGCTCCGTCAAGGTGCCACCGAAATCCTGGCCGAGATCGGCCGAAGATGTCGCACCGGCGAGCATGGCCGCAGCCCGCGTGCCATAGGCATGGGCGATCCGCTTCGCATGTGCATCCGACAGGAACGGATAGGTCTTGCGGAGATCCGCAATCAACGGCGCAACGGCCGAAACCTTCATGTCGCCGCCGGGCAGCGGCGCCTTGCCGGTCCACCCCTCCTCCGCCTTGCCACCTTTCACATAGGGGGCGAGACGCTCCAGCGCCTCTTCCGACAGGCGCCGGTAGGTGGTGATCTTGCCGCCATAGATCGACAGCAGCGGCAAGCCGCCGGGCGTATCGAGCTCGAACACGTAGTCGCGGGTCGCCGCCTTGGCCTCGCTGGCGCCATCGTCATAGAGCGGACGCACGCCGGAATAGCTCCAGACCACGTCGGCCGGCGTCACCGGCTTGGCGAGATATTCGCCGAGCGCGGCGCAGAGATAGGCGATCTCCTCGTCGGTCGCCTTCACCTTGGCCGGATCGCCCTGATAGTCGCGATCGGTGGTGCCGATCAGCGTGAAATCCTGCTGATAGGGAATGGCGAAGATGATGCGGCCGTCGGCGTTCTGGAAGATGTAGGCGCGGTCGTGGTCATAGAGCTTGCGCACCACGATGTGCGACCCCTGCACCAGCCGCACTTTCGCTTTCGCATTGACGCCGGCGCCGGTCGCCAGCACCTGCTCGACCCAGGGACCGGCGGCATTGACCAGCGCGCGCGCCTTGATGGTCTCGCGCTCACCGGTCTGCGCGTTCTCGGTGGTGACCAGCCAATGGCTGCCATCCTGCCGGATTTCGATCGCGCGCGTGCGGGTGCGGATGACGGCGCCGCGATCGACGGCATCGCGCGCAGTCAGCACGACCAGACGCGCATCGTCGACGAAGCAGTCGGAATATTCGAAGCCCTTGCTGTAGCGCCCGGGGATCAAGGGGCGGCCGACCTCGTCGCTGCGCAGGTTCACCGACCGCGTCGGCGGCAGCAGCTTGCGGCCGCCGAGATGATCATAGAGGAACAGGCCGAGGCGCAGCAGCCAGGCCGGGCGCAGGCCCGAATGATGCGGCAGCACGAAACGCAACGGGCGGATGATGTGGGGCGCGATCTGCCACAGGATTTCGCGCTCGATCAGCGCCTCGCGGACCAGCCGGAACTCGTAATATTCGAGATAGCGCAGACCGCCATGCACGAGCTTGGTCGACCAGGACGAGGTTCCGCTCGCCAGATCATTCATTTCACAAAGGAAAACGGAATTTCCGCGTCCGGCCGCATCGCGCGCGATGCCGCAACCGTTCACGCCGCCTCCGATAATGGCGAGGTCGTAGATCCGCTCCAACAGACGCATCCCCCGGCAATCGCCTTGACTGTGGCGATTTCACTTTCGGTTTCGAGTTAAACACAAACGAAAGTGAAAGCAAATCGAAATTCGCATGTTGGGCCGCGATTGGGCAAAACCTGCCCAAACCGGGATCAAGGAGCCTGCGAGAGTGGCGGAAAGTCAGGCGCGGCGGAGCACGGCGGACCCCGCCGTTTCGGTTGCCTCCGCGGCGTCGTCGGCGTCGGCGGCGGGCATCGCCGAGACCACCTCGATGCCACGGCTATGGCAGAGGCTGGCCAGTCCGTCCGGCAGTGGCCGGTCGGTGACGAAGGTCTGGATCTGGCTGAGATGGGCGATGCGCACCGGCGCGCTGCGATGAAGCTTGGTGGAATCGGCGACCAGCATCACGCTGCGGGCATTGGCGATGATGGCCTGGGCGACCTGCACCTCGCGATAGTCGAAGTCGAGCAGCGCGCCCTCCTCGTCGATCGCGGATGCGCCGATGATCGCGTAGTCGACCTTGAACTGGCCGATCAGCTGCGTCGCCGTCGATCCGATCACGCCGCCATCCGAGCGTCGCACGGTGCCGCCGGCCACGATCACCTCGATGCGCGGATGCGGATAGAGCAGCATCGCGACGTTGAGATTGTTGGTGATGACGAGCAGGTCCTGGTGCGACGACAGCGCGCTCGCCACCTCCTCCGTCGTGGTGCCGATGTTGATGAAGAGCGAGGAGCCGTTCGGAATCCGCGCGGCGGCGACCGCGCCGATCGCCTTCTTCTCGTCGGCAGCGACGAAGCGCCGCGCCTCGTAGGCAAGATTCTCGACGCCGGAGGCGATGATGGCGCCGCCATGGATGCGCGTCAGCGCGCGCTGCTCGCACAGATCATTGAGGTC
The DNA here is from genome assembly GCF_032489675.1 of Bradyrhizobium sp. SZCCHNR1043. Taxonomy (NCBI): domain Bacteria; kingdom Pseudomonadati; phylum Pseudomonadota; class Alphaproteobacteria; order Hyphomicrobiales; family Nitrobacteraceae; genus Bradyrhizobium; species Bradyrhizobium sp. SZCCHNR1043. The sequence continues at coordinate 378,845 of NZ_JAUEYN010000003.1, read as the reverse complement.
CTTGCGGATGGTCTGGGCCGAGACTTCGAAGCGGCGCGCGAGATCCTCCACCATGACGCGGCCGGAGGCGCGGGCGATGTTGAGGATGTCGGTCTGGCGTTGGGAAAGGACGGCCATGGCAAGCTTTCAGGACAAGCTGCACCATGGTGATGCTGATCGAGTCAAGCGTCAATCGGCGAAGCATTGGGCGCATCGCAGCAATCGCCGGCTCGGAGCACGTCCGGCGCGGCACGGTCCGGCTGACGTGCGCCGGCGGCCGCGTGCGCCAAGCTCGCTCAGGCGGCTGCGCTCAGCTCGCCGGTCACGAGCCGAAGCGCGGCGCGTTCGGCTTCGCGGGCATTGCGAAACACCTGGCCCTCGAGGGCATTGAAACGGTGGGACGCCGCGAAGAAGCGGAAGCCGCCACGATCGCGGACGACGATCCCCGCCGCCTGGGAGCTGACCTCGATGATATAGGTGTCGGACATTGCGAAATCCCGTCGTTCATTCCGGGCGTATAACAGGGCTCTATGACGAACGTTCCGGTCCTGGAGCCCCCGGCTATCCGATCTGCATGCCAACAGGAAATTGTGTGGATGTTATGTTGGCTGCGCTGCACGCGCCTTCACCGTCACGACACGGCCGAATCAGCGTGGATCATTCGGGACGAGCGTCGGCCTGCGCAGCGACGCATCGGCCCCGCCGATGCGGTCGTGATGCTGACCGAGCAACTGATAGATGGTGCGCAGATCCTTCAACACCTCGACTTGATCCTCACGAAACGCACTGAGCTGATTCTCGTAGACGCAAATCCTGCGCTCGGCGTGGAGAAGCCGCTGCTGCAGCTTCTTCAGGACCTGCAAGATCAGTTTCTCGTCGACGTCCGACATGGACTTCCTCCCACCCTGTTCGCGCACCGCGCCCCGCCATTTCCCTGTGCCGGCATTTTTTTCCGGCTGGCCCTTTTGGCCTTGTTGATCGGAAGCGGACTACCAACCTCGATGCCCGTCCGATGCGCCACTCGAAGCGCGCAATGAGGCAGAGACGCGGCATCACACCTCCAAGCAACCAGAACTTGCAAATATCGTAAACACGCCTGCCCTGTGGACAAGGCCTACATCGCGCGAGATTGATCGGCACAGACGCCGCAAACGCGAGCTCGAATGAGCGCGCGCCGCCGGATCACGGTTCCTATGCCGAGCAAGTGGCATATGCCGGGCATTAACTGATGTTATTTTGGCGGGAGACCAAGATTGCGATCAGGCCGGGGTCGCCCCGTCGCGCCGGATCGGCTGCGGCCGGCCGTCGTCGTCGATCGAGACGTAGGTGAAGTTGCCGTCGGTGACGAGGATCGGCTGCTCCTCCTTCCGGCGCAGCACCCAGGCTTCGAGACGCACCGTCATCGAGGTGCGGCCGACGCGGACGAGATGCGCATAGACCGAAACGAGATCGCCGACATAGACCGCCTTGCGGAAGTTCATCGCCTCGATCGCGACCGTCACCGTGCGCGACTTCGCGACCTTGGCGGCGTACACACCGCCGCCGACATCCATCTGGCTGAGCAGCCAGCCGCCGAAGATGTCGCCATTGGCATTGGTGTCGGCCGGCATCGCCAGAGTGCGGATGCAGAGATCGCCGCGGGGCTCGGTCGGCGCGGACAGCGCGGCATGGACGGTCGCTTCGGTCACGTCGGATGGTCTCCAATTGCGGGAGCGTTCAAGAGGCGTCGAGCAAGGCCGTCAGTCGGGCCTCGCCATTTCGAACATCGCCTCCTGCATGATCTCGAAATAGTCGCCGCGACGGCCGGCGCGGACGATCGGATGCGCCAGCGCAGTCTGATAGACCCCGTCCTTGATCAGCGTCTTGTCGATATGCACGCCGACCACCTCGCCGAGCGTCAGCCAGGCCTGCGCCTTGGCGCCATCGGCGCCCTGCAGCTGGATGATCTGCGTCACCTTGCACTCGAACGCGACAGGGCTTTCGCCGACGCGCGGCACATTGACGAACTTGCACGGCACCGGCGTCACGCTCGCAAGCTTGAACTCGTCGACCTCGCGCGCGACATGCGCGGCGGTCGCATTCATCTGCGTGGCCAGGCCGCGCGTCACCAGGTTCCAGACGAACTCGCCGGTGTCCTGGATGTTGGCGACCGAGTCCTTCCACTGCGTCGAGGAGAAGCCGATGATCGGCGGGGTGTAGTTGAAGGCGTTGAAAAAGCTGTAGGGGGCGAGATTGACGTGACCGTCCGGATCGCGCGACGAGATCCAGCCGATCGGACGGGGGGCGACGATGGCATTGAAGGGATCGTGGCGGAGGCCGTGGCCGTTCTTCGGTTCGTAGAAATGCAGATCCCGTTCGGTCACGCCGTCGTCCCTTCCGTCATTGCGGGGAGCGCAAGCGACGAAGCTTCGCTCGAATGACGGCGAACTTAGCTTGCAGCGCCCCTGGAACCAAGCCCTGCCAGCACGAAATCGATCATCTCGTCGACCGTCGGGCCCGGCTTGGTCGCGCATTGCGCGATCATCTGCGGATGGAAGAAGCGCATCATCGCGGTCGTCGCACATTTTGCCGCCAGCGGCAGATCGGTGACGGCGAATTCGCCGGAGGCCGCGCCCTGCCCGATCACGCGGCCGATGATCTCGGTGATCAGCAGCATGTGCGCCTCGCAGACGTCCCAGCTCTCCTCCATCGCCACCGCGACCATCTCGTGCAGCTTGTTGTCGCCGACATAGCGCTCGGTGTTCATGCGATGAATGGTGCCAAGCAGCTCGCGCAGCCGCGGCGCCGCAGGCCCCGCCCGCTCCGCGATCGCGATGGCAGCCGCCTCGACCTGCGCCATCAGCGTGCGGGCGACCCCCCGGTGGATCGCCTTCTTGGAATCGAAGAACCGGTAGACATTCGCCGGGCTCATGCGGAGCTCCTTGGCGATGTCGGCGACGGTCGTCTTCTGGTAGCCGATCTGTCGAAACAGACGCTCAGCAACGACGAGAATGCGTTCGTGCGTATCGGATTCGATATGGTCGGAAACCAGGGTCATCATGCCTGCGATCTTGTTGGTCCTTCATTCGGCGGCCTCGGCCAAAGGAAGCGCGGGCCTCGGCACGTCAACGTGCTGCGTTGCGGAATGATCCGCGTCCTTCGCTCCGCGCTCGTCCAGGCTCTTGCGGAACCATAGGGCATACAATCCTGGCAAGTACAGCAGCGTAAGAAAGGTTGCAACGAACAACCCGCCCATGATGGTGATCGCCATCGGGCCCCAGAACGCCGAGCGCGACAGCGGGATCATGGCGAGGATCGCGGCCAGCGCGGTGAGCACCACGGGCCGGGCGCGGCGCACCGTGGCCTCGATGATCGCGTCCTTGCGGGTCAGACCATGGGCGACGTCGGTCTCGATCTGATCGACCAGGATCACCGCGTTGCGCATGATCATGCCGGCAAGCGCAATCAGGCCAAGCAGCGCCACGAAGCCGAACGGCGCGTTGGCGACATTGAGCCCGAGTGAGGCACCGACAATGCCGAGCGGCGCGGTCAGGAACACCAGGATCAGCCGCGAGAAGCTCTGCAGCTGGATCATCAGCAGGGTCAGCATCACGATGACCATCAGCGGAAACAGCACGAAGATCGAGGCATTGCCCTTGGCGGATTCCTCGAACGCGCCGCCGGCCTCGATCCGGTAGGCGGGCTCGAGGTGGTTGCGGATGTCCTGTAGCTTCGGCGAGATCTGGTTGGTGACATCGGGCGCCTGGACCCCGTCCGCCACGTCGGCGCGCACGGTGATCGCCATGTCGCGGTTGCGCCGCCACAGGATCGGCTCCTCGTGGGAATACTCGATCCTGGCGATCTGCTGCAGCGGCACCGCGATGCCGTTCTTCGAGGTGATGGTGAGATCGCCGACATGGGCGAGATCCAGCCGCTCGGACGGCGCCGCACGCGCGACGACGCCGACCTTCTCGATGCCGTCGCGGATGGTCGTGACCTGCACGCCGGAGATCAGCATCGCCAGCGATTGCGACACGTCCTGCGGGGTCAGGCCAAGTGCGCGGGCACGATCCTGGTCGACGACCAGCTTGAGGTAGGGCGACTGCTCGTTCCAGTCGAGCTGCGGATCCCTGACGTTCGGGTTCTGGCGCATGACGTCGCGCACCTGGTAGGCGATCTCGCGCACCTTGGCCGCATCGGGGCCGATGATGCGGAACTGGACGGGGAAGCCGACCGGCGGACCGAAATTGAAGCGATCGACCCGGACGCGCGCTTCGTTCAGCTCGCCATTCGCAGCCGCGGTCTCGATCTTGGCCTTGATGCGCTCGCGCGCGGCGACGTCCTTGGCGACGATCACGATCTCGGCGAAGGCTTCGTTCGGCAGTTGCGGGTTGAGACCGAGCCAGAAGCGCGGCGAGCCCTGCCCGACATAGGCGGTGTAGGTCTCGATGTCCTTGTCGTCCTTCAAGAGCGCTTCGGCCTTGCGTGCCGCCTTCTCGGTGACGCTGAAGGCGGTGCCCTCCGGCAGCCGCAGCTGCAAGAACAGCTCGGGCCGCTCCGACAGCGGAAAGAACTGCTGCTGGACATGGCCGAAGGCCACGATCGATGCCGCGAAGACGCCGACCGTCGCGGCAACGGTGGTGATTCGATGCGTGACGCACCAGCGCACGATGGCGCGCAGGCCGCGATACATGCGCGTGTCGTAGACCGCGTGCTCGTCATGGCCGTGATGGGCCTTCATGTCGGGCAGCAGCTTGACACCGATATAGGGCGTGAAGATCACGGCGACGAACCAGGACGCGACCAGCGCGATGGCGACGATCCAGAAGATGCTGCCGGCATATTCGCCGACGGCCGAATTGGCGAAGCCGATCGGCAGGAAGCCGGCGGCCGTGACCAGGGTCCCGGTCAGCATCGGGAACGCGGTGGATTCCCAGGCAAAGGACGCGGCGCGCATCCGGTCCCAGCCCTGCTCCATCTTCACCACCATCATCTCGACCGCGATGATGGCATCGTCCACCAGGAGGCCGAGCGCGATGATGAGGGCTCCGAGCGAGATGCGATGCAGGTTGAGCCCCATGATGTTCATGACGATGAAGACGAGCCCGAGCACCAGCGGCACCGACAATGCCACGACGATGCCGGTGCGCCAGCCGAGCGCCAGGAACGACACGAACAGCACGATCACCAGCGCTTCGACGAACGAGTGCACGAACTCGCTGACGGCGTGCTCGACCACCTTGGGCTGGTCGGCGATCTGCTCGATCTCGATGCCCTGCGGCACCGCCTTCATGAAATCCGCGGCGGCGGCGTGCACCTCCTTGCCGAGCTCCAGGATGTTGGCCTCCTTGGCGGTGACGACGCCGATGCCGAGCGCGGGCTTGCCCTCCTGCCGCACCTTGAAGCTCGGCGGATCGACGAAGCCGTGGCTGACGGTGGCGATATCGCCGAGCCGGAACACGCGTCCGTTGCTTTCGACCGGCGTCTCCGCGACCGCCTTGGCGCCGTCGAGCGCGCCGGTGACGCGCAGCGGCACGCGCTGCGACGAGGTCTCGACCGTGCCGGCCGGGGTCACATTGTTCTGCTTGGCAAGCGAATCGAACAGCGCCTGCGGCGTGATGCCGAGGGTGGCGAGCTTGGCATGGCTGAACTCGACATAGATGCGCTCGTCCTGGGTGCCGTAGAGATTGACCTTGGTAACGCCGGCGACCTTCAGCAGGCGCTGGCGCAGGCCTTCGGCGGTCTTCTTCAGCTGCGCATAGTCGGCGCCGTCGCCGGTCATCATGAACAGGATGGAATCGACGTCGGAGAACTCGTCATTGACGAACGGACCGATGATGCCCGACGGCAGCGACGACTGCACGTCGTCGAGCTTCTTGCGGATCAGATAGAACAGGTGCGGCACCTGGGCCGGCGGGGTCGAATCGCGGAAGGTCACCTGCATCGCGGTGAAGGCCGGCTTCGAATAGGTCTGCACCTTCTCGAAGTAAGGCAGCTCCTGCAGCTTCTTCTCGATGGGGTCGGCGACCTGGCTCTGCATCTCAGTCGCCGTGGCGCCGGGCCACATCACCGAGACGTTGACGACCTTGACGGTGAAGAACGGATCTTCGGCGCGGCCGAGCTTCTGATAGGAGAAGAAGCCGGCGACGCCGAGCGCGACGATCAGGAACAGCACCAGCGGCGGATGATTGACCGCCCAGGCCGACAGGTTGAACCGCTTCATGGGTGCTCTCCGAGATTCGATATCACTGGTCCGAGCCGTTGCTGTTAGTCACCGTCATTGCGAAAGAAGCGACCTGTCCGCCATAGCCCAAAGGGCGACGGCGGAAGCAATCCAGAATCCGCCTGCAGAAAAAACAGTCTGGATCGCGCCGTCGCTTCACTCCTCGCGATGACGACCGTTACGTCCGTCATTCCGGGGCGATGCGAACGCATCGAACCCGGAATCTCGAGGTTCCGGGTTCGCACTACGTGCGCCCCGGAACGACGGCAGAGCTAGAACGTCAGCGCCGACACGACGCGCACCCTCTGGCTGGGATCGATCTTCTGCACGCCGAGCGCCACGACCTTGTCGCCTTCGTCAACGCCTGACGTGACGAGCACGTCCTTGCTGTCATAGGCCTTCACCTTCACCGGCTTCAGCGTCACCTCGCCCTTGTCGTTGACGACGTAGAGCGACGGATCGCGGCCATCGCTGAACAGCGCCGACAGCGGCAGCCGCGCGACGCGCGTGGTGGCGGGATCGGCGAGCGTCAACGTCGCGGTCATGCCGAGCGAGACGGCGTCGCCAGCGTCCGGCAGCGAGAACTTGGCGAGATAGGTGCGCGTCGCGGAATCGGCGGTGGGCGCGATCTCGCGCAGCTTCGCCGCATATTGCTTGTTTGCCTCCGACCACAATGTGACGTAGGCGCTGCCGGTCTTGGCGCGCTCGAGCAGGGTCTCCGGGATCGCGACAACGGCTTCCTTCTCGGCAAAGCGCGCGACACGGATCGCGGCCTGGCCGGCGGCAACGACCACGCCTGGCTCGATCATGCTCGCGGTGACGACGCCGCGCGCGTCGGCAACCAGCGTCGCATAGGACAACGAGTTGCGTGTCAGCTCGACCGAGCGCTCGGCGCGATTGAGCCGCGCCCTCGCCTCGTCGGCGGACGCCCTGGCCTGGTCCATCTGGGCATCCGTGGTCCAGCCCTTGGCGCGCAGCTCCTTGGCGCGGGTCTCGGCAGCGGAGGCCTGCGCCAACACGCCGGTGGCGGCGCGGAATTCGGCTTCGGCCTGCTCGGCCTGCAGCTTCAGGTCGACCTCGTCGAGCGTGGCGAGCGGCTGGCCGACCTCCACGGTCTGGCCGACCTCGACCAGGCGCTTGGCGACCTTGCCGGCGACGCGGAAGCCGATATCGGCCTCGATGCGCGGCCGGATGGTGCCGACGAAGCTGCGCTCGGGCGTCTCGGCCTCGTAATGGACGGGCGCGACCAGAACCGGCCGGACCGGCTCGGCCTTCTGGGCGACGGTTTCATTGCACCCGGCCAGGGCGACGGCCATCGTGGCCAGCGCAAGGCCGGTCAACAGCTTGGAATAGCTCGCGAAAATCAGGCGGATCAACATGGGGCACCCTCGCTGCTCTTACGAGGAAGTGTCGAATGTCGAATGACGATTGTCAATATTCGTCAGCAATCATGACTTCGTGATCATCTGGACATGTTGCCGCAGGTGCTCAGTGGAGCGGCAGGCCGGCTCGGAACTCCGCCGTGCGCTCACCCGCCACCGATTCCGGGGCCGTCCGCCGCCGCGGTCGAGCCCGGCCCCGCAATCAGGGCATGCATCGTGCGGCTTCACTCCGCGGGCGCCTGCCCGGCGAATTCGACCTTGCTCTCGTGGCCACCGAAGAACGCGAGCAGCCCGGCGATCAGCGGCAGCACCGACAGCGCGAGCAGGCCGTGGGTGGTGGAGCCGGTCGTGTCCTTGATCCAGCCGACCAGATAGGGGCCGCCGAAGCCGGCGAGATTGCCGATCGAGTTGATCAGCGCGATGGCGCCGGCCGCGGCCGTACCCGACAGCCATGCCGTCGGCAGCGTCCAGAACACGCCGAAGACACAGAACACGCCGATCGCCGCGACCGTGAGCGCAACCATGGTGAGCGTGGGATCGCCGATCATGCTCGATGCGGCCAGCGCCACCGCGATCAGGATCAGCGGCGCGCCGACATGCATCACGCGCTCGCGTGTCGCATCGGAATGCCGCGCCCACAGGATCATCGCGACGGTGCCGAACGCATAGGGGATCGCGGTGACGAAGCCTGTCTGCACATTGGTCAGTCCGAATGCCTTGACGATCTGCGGCAGCCAGAACTGCATGCCGTAGAGCGCGCCGACGAAGCCGAAATAGATCAGGCTGAGCACGATCACCTTCGGCGACGACAGCGCCTCGCCGAGCGTCATGTGGCCGGCGGCCTGCTTCGCCGCCGTCTCGGCCTCGAGCTTCGCCGCGAGCCAGGCCTTCTGCTCCGCGGACAGCCAGGTCGCATGCTCCGGCCGGTCGGTCAGGTAGAACCAGGTGACGACGCCGAGGATGACCGAGGGGATGCCCTCGATGATGAACAGCCACTGCCAGCCCTGCAGTCCCATCAGGCCGTGCATGCCGAGCAGCAGGCCGGAGACCGGCGCGCCGATCACGGTCGAAATCGGCACGGCAACCGCGAAGGCGGCGAGGAAGCGCGCGCGATACTGGGCGGGGTACCAATAAGTGAGATAGAGGATGATGCCGGGAAAGAATCCGGCCTCGGCGACGCCGAGCAGGAAGCGCAGCGTGTAGAAGCTCCACGGGCCCGAGACCACGGCCATCAGCGCCGAGATGATGCCCCAAGTCACCATGATGCGCGCGATCCAGCGGCTGGCGCCGAACTTCTCCAGCGCCAGATTGCTCGGCACCTCGAAGATGAAATAGCCGATGAAGAAGATGCCCGCACCCCAGGCGAACACCAGCGGCGAGAATTTCAGCTCCGCGTTCATGGTCAGCGCGGCGAAGCCGAGATTGACCCGGTCGAGATAGGAGAAGAAATAGGCCAGCACCAGGAACGGAATCAGGCGCCAGGAGATGGCGCGGATGGTCGCGGACTCGATATCGGAGCGGCCAAGCGCGGCCGGACTGGTGGCGGACGGACTCATCGATCTCCTCCCCGGAGCTTTCTGGACATTGATAGTTGAAGGCGGTGTTGAGCATCGGTCGTGGCAAGTCAATCGGAAAACCTGAAATCCCACAGCCCGTCGGCGCATCGCGGGGGCGCGGCCCGCGCATGACGCCCTCCTCGCCCGAGATGCTCATCCGCGTCGTCGGCATCTGGATCGACCGGATCGCGACGCGGCCTGCTTGGGCATAGGCCTGCCAACGGCAAGCCGCGATATCAACCGAAAGCTCAGATCGGCCCCGCGCCGGCGCGGCTGAAGAAGGCGTTGAGCTCCTCGGCCAGAACGGCAGGCTGCTCTTCCGGAATGTAGTGGCCGCACGAGGAGATGGTGATGCCCTCGACGTGATCGGCGACCTCCCTGAGCGGCGCGGCCATGTCCACGATCGATCCCTGGTCGGCACCGACGGCGAGCACCGGCGGCTTCAGCTTGCCCCTTTGTTTCAGCTCGCGGTTCTGACGCGCGGACAGTGCGGCGGCACGATAATAAGCGAGCCCGGCGCGCAAGCCGCCGGCCTTGGTCAGCACGCGGGCGTATTCGTCGAGATCGCGTTCGGAGAACGCTTCGGGATTGGCACCCTTCCGGCGCAGGAACCAAGCGAGATAGTCGCGTTCGCGGCCGTGGATCAGCATCTCCGGGAGATCCGCGACGGCGTGGAACGCGAAGTGCCAAGTGCGCCACGCGCGGTCTGGCGCGAAGGGCAGCGCCTCGGGCAGGGTGACGCCGGGAATTCCCGCATCGAGCAGCGCCAGGCTGCGCACCTCGGCTTCGAACAGCACCGCATAGGGATAAGCCACCCACGCACCGATATCGTGGGCCACCAGATGATAGCTGGTGACGCCGAGTTGCTGCAGCAGGCGATGCACCGCCGTGGCCAGGGTCTGAGTGTCGTAGCCGTCGGCTGGCCGGTCCGAATCGCCCTGCCCGGGGAGATCCGGCGCAATGACCCGATAGCGCGACGCGAGCAGCGGCATGACCTTGCGCCAGGCAAACCAGCTTTCGGGAAAGCCGGCGAGCAGCACCACGACCTCGCCAGCCGGCGGGCCACCGCTGACATAGTGCAGCCGAAGGCCATCGACGGTCTCGAAGCGGTGGGTAAAGCCCGGCAGCGACGCATCGGCGCGACCGAACGGCTCGGCCGCGACCAGCCGCGACGGACTTTCGGCAGAGATGGCACTCATCAACTCAGTCATGGATCATCCTCCTAATTATAGAACAATCGTTTCCTATTTAGACACGACATCACGCGAACAAGGCGGCAGCTTGGTCTGCCACGGCCATCATCTCGCTCCTCGTGCGCCCTGTCTTGCCGACCACCCGAAATCCCTGGATCACGCAGAACAAGGCTCGGGCCACGACTTCCGCGTCGAGATCCGGCCGGATCGATCCATCCGCCTGGCCCAGCCTGATCAGGTCGCGCAACAGGGTCTCGACCCGCCGTAACGCTCCGCGGACCTTGGCGGCGGCCTCCGCATCCAAGGTGGCGAGTTCGGCCGCGCTGGTCACGACGAGGCAGCCGCGCCGGCCTTCGCTGTCGCTGGCGGATTCCGCGTAGAACTGCAGCAAGGCCTCCAGCTTGTCGCGGCCGCTGGGCTGCGCATCGATGCGCTCGCGCACCTGCTGGTCGCGGCGCGCGATGTAATGATCCAACGTCGCCAGGAAGATCGCGCGCTTGTCCGCGAAGGCCTTGTAGAGGCTGCCGGTGGCGAGCTTCATGGCCGCGCGCAGTTCTGCCAAGGACGCCGCGTGATAACCGCGCTCGCTGAAGACCACCAGAGCCCTGTTCAGGGCGGTGTCCATATCGAACTCGCGCGGCCGACCGGGCCCGCGGCGCTCGGATGAATCCTGTTGCGACCTCGTCATTCCTCCTTTTAGGAAACATTCGTTTCCAAATCAAGAGCGCTGAGCGGATCTCCGACGACCAGGTCAGTCTCCAAGCTGAAAGCGCTGGAACCGGTGCAGCTCGTCCTCGATGGTCCGCTTCAGCGCCTTGCGTCCGTCGCCACGCGCGGCCTTGCCCTGGCCGACCCAGCTCCATTTCTGCATCAGGAGCTTGCCGTTCTGGCGGTCGGTCTTGAGGTCGAGCGCGGCGACGATCTCGTCGCCGACCAGGACGGGCAGCGCGAAATAGCCGAACAGGCGCTTGTCCTTCGGGACATAGGCCTCGAAGCGATGATCATAGTCGAAGATCGCCTGCGTCCGCTTGCGCTGGATGATGAGCGGATCGAACGGCGACAGGATGTGCACGCGCTCAGTGCTGACTTCGATCGGCTCCTCCAGCACGGCCGGCGTCGCCCAGTGCTCCTGCCTGCCGGCGCCCTCCAGCGTCACCGGCACAAGCTCGCCGCGCCGAACCCTGGCATCGATGATCCGGCGCACCGCGGCCTTGCTCGGCGCATTGAGATGACAGAGCGAATCGAGGCTCACGACGCCTTGGGCGCGCAAGCCGCGGTCGAGCAGATAGACTGCGATCTCGCGATCGTTGGCGCCCTTCGGCAGCCGTTGCCAGCCGAAATGCCGGGTGGTGAGGTCGTAGGTCTTGAGCATGCCGTCGCGGCCCGACACCGTCAGCACGCCCTCGTAGAAGCCGAGCTGCAGCGCGCGCTTCGACGGCTTGCGGCTGGCCCAGGCGTGGTCCTTCTCGCGCAGCACATCGTCGTCGATGTCGCGAATCGTCAGCGCGCCGCCTTGGCGGATCAGCCGCATGACCTTGCGCGTATCCTCGGGCTTCACGGTCTGCAGCCAGCGATGGCCCTCGCGGCGGTAGCGGCGCATCGCCGGAACGAAGTAGCGGAAGTCGTGCAGCGGGATGTAGGACAGCGCGTGGGTCCAATATTCGAAGACGGTCTTGTCGGTGCTCTGCGCCTGCCTGAGATCGGCGCGGCGATAGGCGGGAATGCGGCTGAACAGGATGTGGTGATGGCAGCGCTCGATCACGTTGATGGTGTCGATCTGCACATAGCCGAGATGAGCAATGGCGGCGGCGACCGCCTCGGGGCCCGCGCCGAACGGCGCCTCGGCATCGAGCCGCTGCGCGCGCAGCCAGATGCGGCGCGCCTGCGGCTTGGAGAGCGGGATGGGCGTGGGGACAGCGGGCATGCCGCGCAATGGTGCGAGATTCGCCCCCGCTCCCGCAACGGCAAATCAGGCCGGCGAGATCCCCTTGCGGAACCTCACGGCTTGGCCTTGTCCGGAATGCTGCCGGTGGCGATCTCGGCCTTGCAGCTGGCGCGGCCGGGATCGGGCGCACGGCACTTGTAGATGCGGCCGGTCAGGCGGTCGACCAGCCAGGCCGTATCCTCGGCCGGACTTTCCAGGCCGACATAGCGGTTGCCGACCGCGGTGATCAGCGTCGACAGCAGGATCGATGCCGCAATGATGCCAGCCCCGATCAGCGTCGACATGGAACCGGCTGATCCCGTCTGATCCTGACTGCTCGCCCGATGGGACTGATAGTCGCGCCTGTGCGATGGGTTGAACACGGCTCTGCTTTTCTGTTTGCGTTTCTTAGACTACGAATCCAGTCGCCGTTCGCGTCCTTCACGTTTGCGATTTTTTCCCGGCGAACGCTATCCGGTAGAGGCGCATCTGGCCGATTTGTTGTTCGCGGACCGGCCACCTGCCGATCGCTTTGCGGCAGCGCGCGGCGCGTCCCGCGGACCACTCGCTTCGCCCCGCAAGGGCCGCCCAGTCCGGCAACGTGACGTCGATCACATTTGATGCTTTGAACCCGTTCTATCGTTCACGCATCCAATGACCATAGGGCATGACGACCCGAGGATAACGACAATGACCCCATATTTTGGACGCTTTGCAGTTCAGGCGGCGGCGTTCTCCGCCATGCTGGCGATCGGCGCAGGCACCGCCCTCGCCGGCGAGGCCGTGTCGGCCGACAAGATCCTCAACGCGCTGAAGCCGAAGGCCGTGACGCGCGGCATTTCGGTCGGACCGCAGGCAACCCCGCAGGCCGACGCGGCAGCGCAGGCGAAGCAGGCGGCCTTCATCGACAGCATGCGCAACCGCAAGACCCGCTCGCTGTCGCTCGGCGAGCGCGAGCAGATCGCCGAGATCGCGGCGACCAAGCCCAAGATCGATCTCGAGATCCAGTTCGACTACAACTCGGCCGAAATCAGCAAGGCCTCGATGCCGGCCGTGCAGGAGCTCGGCAAGGCGCTGTCCGATCCGAACCTGAAGGGCTCGACCTTCGTGGTTGCCGGCCACACCGATGGCATCGGCAGCGACGGCTTCAACCAGGATCTCTCCGAGCGCCGTGCCGACACCATCAAGCGCTATCTGGTCGAGAAGTTCGCCCTCGCCGGCCAGGACCTCGTCACGGTCGGCTATGGCAAGACCAAGCTCAAGGACGCGGCCAACCCGGCCGATCCGCTCAACCGGCGGGTCCAGGTCGTCAACATGGACACCAAGACCGCGGCGAAGTGAGCGCTCCGCCGCGCATCGCCCCGCCTGCCCACGGTCCCTGGCAGGCGGGGCGCTTTTTGTCCGGATTCAGATCCAGCTCTGGAACAGCATCAGCCGGGTGAAGGTCTGCATCGTCGTGCCGATGAAGGCGGCGCTGACCGGCAGCATCGCGACGAAGCCCAGGATCGCGACGGCGACATAACTCAACAGCACCCAGCGCGGCCAGCGGGTCAGCGCATGGACGAGCGCGAGGCTCGCCAGCGTCGCCGACGGCAGGTAGTAGTAGATGAAGCTCAGCGCGCGCGGCAGCAGCGCCCAGGGCAGATAGCAGCCGAGATAGAACGCCAGGATCAGGAACGCCGCCGCGCTGCGCGTCGCGATGAAATCCCGGATGCAGATCGCGAGCGCCGCAAGCGCCGGCCACAGCACCAGCGGATTGCCGAGCAGCACCACCGCGGCGATGTCGGTGTCGCCCGTCTTGTCGAACAGGAACCAGACCGGACGGACCAGCAACGGCCAGGTCGGCCACGCGCTCATGTAGGTATGGCCGGCGATCGCTGTGGTGACGCTGTCGGCGAAGATGCGCCGCTGCGCCTCGAGGATACCGATGACGGACAGGCCATGCAGCGGGACGAAGGTCGCGAGATAGCAAACAGCCGGCATTGCGACGAGGCACAGCACGATCTGCAGCCAGCTCAGTTGCGGCCATTGCTCGGGCTGATACCAGTCGGTCGGCTCGCCATCGCCGAACGAGGTCTGCCAGTGCTGCAACAGCTTGATGAGACCGATGATGAGAAGCGCCGTCAGCAGCGGAAACAGCCCGCTCCATTTGCAGGCGATCGCAAGGCCGAACAACGCGCCCGCCAGCGCGAACACGACCTGCGGCCGGCGCTGCCTGAACGAAAACAGAAAGGCCGCGATCCCGAGCAGGCTGAAGGCGAGCGCGCCGATGTCGAGCATCGCGATGCGCGCCTGCACGAACAGCATCTGGTTGAAGGCCGCGAGCAGCGCCGCCGCGATGGCGGGCCATTGCGCCGCGAACAGCGCCAGGCCGCACAGATAGATCGCGGCCACGGCGAGCCCGCCGAGCACGGTACCGGGATAGCGCCATGCGAAGGCGTTGTCGCCGAACGTCCTGATCGACAGTGCAATCAGCTCCTTGGCGAGCGGCGGATGCATCGGATTGAGCTGCGGCGTCGCCGGCGCCAGTCCCAGCATCTGCCGCGCCGCCGGGACGTAATGCACCTCGTCGAAGACGAATTTCGGCGGCGAGGCGAGCCCGATCATCAGCACGACGTGCGCGATCGCGAAGATCAGCAATGCCGTCATCACACAGCGGCGGACCGACAGAGCGCCATCCTGCGCAACCTCGCCGTCCTCGTCGTCGTCATCCCGGCGAGCAGCAGATACCTTCATGGGCCTCCGCGTTGAACTGATCTCACGGTGGCGGCAACTAACCACCGAACGGTCATCGAGGCAAACTTGTGCCCATTTTACAACAACCCCGCGCGCCGTCTTCGGCTAGATTGAGCAGGAAACAATCTTCGGTGTGGATATGAGTCTGCGTCGCCGAATCTCTGTCGCTGCGATCTCGGCGGCCGCCCTGCTGGGCGTCGCGGGCGGCGCAAGCGCCGACGGCCGCATCGGCGAAGCCGTGCTGGTGCAGAAGGACGTGCTGCGCGTGGCAGGCGCCTCGAGCAGCCCGATCAGCGTCGGCGACGGCGTCGCGCGCAACGAAACGGTGCGCACCGGCAATGACAGTGCCGCGCGGCTCGTCATGATCGACAGCACCAATCTCTCGCTCGGCGCCAACGCCACCCTGACGCTCGACCGCACCGTCTTCAACGACGAGACCAGCTATCGCGACATCGCGATCCGGCTCGGCACCGGCGCGTTCCGCTTCGTCACCGGCCATTCCGAGAAAACCGCCTACAAGATCAACACGCCGCTCGCGACCATCGGCGTGCGCGGCACCATCCTCGACATCCGCTCGCAGCGCGGCCAGACCATGGTCGTGCTGCAGGAAGGCGCCTCGCGGGTCTGCACCCTCACCTTCCAATGCCTCGAGCTGACGCAGCCGGGCGACACCGCGATCATCACCGCGACCGGCAACGGCAGAAGCGCGATCAAAAAGACCGGCAATCCGTCCTGGAGCTTTGCCGCAATCTGCGCGTCGACATCGGGCCTCTGCACGGTCACCGATCTCGCCAGTAATGCGCCGCCGCAGGACTTCACCGGCATCCTGTGCGGGCGGTGACGATGAGAACGCGCCGCGGTCAGCTTGCTCTCCTGATGACCGCCATCGCCGGCGGGCTGCTCGCGCTCGCCCTGCAGGCCGCGCCGGCCGCCGCGCAGAGCAGTTGCGGGGCCGACAATTTCGCGGCGGCGCTGTGCCCGACCCCGTCGCCGTCGCCGACCTCCTCGCCCACCGCAACGCCCACGCCGTCGGCCACGCCGACATCGACCTCCAGCCCGACGCCCTCGCCCTCGATCTCGCCGCCCCCGTCGCCGACGCCCACCGGCGCGGGAAACAGCGCGAACGCGATCAACGGCCTCGCCGACCAGCGCTTCAACCAGATGATCACCAACCGCGTGCTCGGGCTGGTGCTGCTCGGCGTCAACGAGCAGGTCAACTGCAGCGACTGCGTCAGCGCGTTCGGCTCGGCCGGCTCGTTCTCGGCCGGCATCCATGGCCGCAAGCAGCTCACCAACAATCTGGCGCTGCTTGCCGGCCTCGCCTACACGCACTACGACGAGGACGGCTACCACGTGACCTCGGCGCCGATCGGCGCCTTCGCGCTGCGCTACGACTTCACCGATTGGGGCTCGTCGCGGCCGTTCTTCGACATCGGCACGATCCTGACGCCGTATGAGCGCGTGCGCTACGGCCGGAGCTATGCGACGAGCCTCGGCAACGTCACGGCGGACGGCACCACCACGGCGTCGAACTACGCGGTCTATGGCCGCGCCGGCTGGATCAGCCGGTTGTCGCCGCGCGACGAGCTCGCGGCGTCGGTCGAGCTGTGGCAATTGTGGCAGCACGTCGCCGGCTATCGCGATCCCGCGCTCGCCTTCAACCCGTTCGATGCGACGATCGCCGGCGGCACCGACCGCACCAGCCTGGTCAAGGTCGGCGGCCAATGGACCCACCTGTTCGGCTCCAGCATCGAAGCCAACATCAATGGCGGCTACGTCCAGTCGTTCGCGACCAGCTCCGGCATCGTCGCCACCGTCACCGGCAACGGCACGGTGACGCCGATCATGGGCAACCAGGGCTGGTTCGAATATGGCGGCCGGCTCGGCTTCCGCCTGCCGCAAGGCTGGATCGCCGATCTGTTCGTCAACGGCACGCTCGGCCCGCAGCCGGTCGGCAACACCATCCACGGCGGCGTCGGCCTGCGCGTCCATTATTAGCGGCTGGCCCGGCGCCGAGCGGATCACCCTCGCTCCGTCAAAATTTCATGATCGGCCTGCGCTCGGGTCGCCTTGACCCGCGCCCGCCGGCGGACCTATTGAATGATAATCATCATTTAAATGCGATGGTTCGCCAGGCGCGCGGAGATCCGATGGACGTTTCCACCCAGGCGACCGCCGAAGCCCTGCCCGGTGTTGCGGCGGCGCCGTTCGAGCCGGCCCCGGAGCCGCCGCGCGCCAAGGCCGCGTCGGTCCGCACGGCATTGCTCTCCGGCCCGGTGCTGCCGGCGCTGTTCCGGTTGGCGCTGCCGACCATGACCGTGCTGGTGGCGCAAACCGCGGTCAACGTCGCCGAAGCGTATTACGTCGGCTTCCTCGGCACCGATGCGCTAGCCGGCGTCGCACTGGTGTTCCCGATCTTCATGCTGATGACGATGATGTCCAATGGCGGCATCGGCAGCGGCGTCTCCTCGGCGGTGGCGCGCGCGGTCGGCGCCGGGCACAACGCCGATGCCGATGCCATCGCCTTCCATGCCATCGTGCTGGCGGTGATCGCCGGCGGCCTGTTCACGCTTGCGACCGCCCTGTTCGGCCCGGCGCTGTACCATGCGCTCGGCGGGCGAGCCGGCGCTCTGGAGGCGGCGCTGCGCTACTCCAACTATCTGTTCGCCTGCGCCGTCCCGGTGTGGATCGTCAATCTGCAGGCGGCGGCGCTGCGCGGCGCCGGCAATGTGCGGGTGCCGGCGCTGGTCACCCTGGTCGGCGCGCTGGTGATGATTCCCGCCTCGCCGCTGCTGATCTTCGGCATCGGCCCGCTGCCGGGGCTCGGGATCGCCGGCGCGGGCATCGCCTTCGGCCTGTATTACTGCGGCGCCATGCTGGTGCTGGTGCGCTACATGACCTCTGGCCGCTCCAGCCTGCATGTGCGCGTTGCGCGGCTACAGGGCCGGCTGTTCGCCGACATCCTGAAAGTCGGGCTGCCGACCGCGCTCAACGCGGTCATGGTCAATCTCACCGTCATCCTGGTGACCGCGCTCGCCGGGCGCTTCGGGACCTCCGAGCTCGCCGCCTACGGCATCGCCTCGCGGCTCGACTACATCATGATCCCGATCCTGTTCGGGCTGTGCACGGCCACCCTGACGATGGTCGGCATCAATGTCGGCGCCGGCCAGCGCGGCCGTGCGCGCCGCATCGCCTGGATCAGTGCCCTGGCGGGCGCAGCCCTGGTCGGGACCATCGGCCTGATCGTGGCGCTGCATCCGCCGCTCTGGCTCGGCCTGTTCAGCCGCGACGCCGAGGTTCTGCGCGAGGGCGCGACCTATCTGCGCACCGTGGCGCCGGCCTACGCCGCGCTCGGCTTCGGGTTCGTGCTGGCTTTTGCCGGCCAAGGCGCGGGGCACGTGCTGTGGCCGTTCGTCGGCTCCGCCCTGCGCGTGCTGATCGCGGCGGGCGGCGGCTACATCGCAATCATCATGCTCGGCGGCGGCATGGCCTCGCTCGCCGCGATGGTCACGCTGTCGCTCGTCGCCTACGCATTGGTGTGCAGCCTCGTTCTCTCGCCCCGGATCTGGCGCTCACCTCGTTAGCGCGACGTCCACCGACGGGCGCAATCCAACCGCCTGCAACTCACGACAGTCACCGCCAAATACAAGCAATTCACGCGGCTACTACCAGTGAGT
The DNA here is from genome assembly GCF_032489675.1 of Bradyrhizobium sp. SZCCHNR1043. Lineage (NCBI taxonomy): Bacteria > Pseudomonadati > Pseudomonadota > Alphaproteobacteria > Hyphomicrobiales > Nitrobacteraceae > Bradyrhizobium > Bradyrhizobium sp. SZCCHNR1043. The sequence continues at coordinate 360,196 of NZ_JAUEYN010000003.1, read as the reverse complement.
GGTGCGAACGGGCACCTCTCGCTGATCCGGCAAACAGACTGATAACCTTCGGTTCCCACGACCCCGTCCACGGGTTCCTTTATGGAACCGGATTCAGCATGCGGTAATCTCTGACCGCCACTTCCTTGCAGCAGGGGCTCGCATCCGCCGGCGTCGAGCCTCGGACAGCCATCAGCAGGAAGCGTTGCACATGACCGCATCGATTTCGTCGAAGACTCTTCGCGATCTGGCATGGAGATTTGGCCGCGCGAAGGATGGCCAGATCAGCATGATCTTCGCCATCACCATCATCCCCATCCTGGTGTCGGTCGGCGCCGCCGTCGATTTCGCCAAGTCCAGCGACACCAGGGCGCAGTTGCAGAAGTCGGTCGACGCCGCGGTCCTCGCCGGCGTGACCCAGGCCAGCGCGCAGCAGGTCTCGACCGCGAGCGCGGTGTTCTCGGGCAGCTTCAAAGGCCGGTTCGGCACCGGCACAACGGCGACCTTCACGCCCAACAGCGACGGCTCGCTGTCGGGCACCGCGACGACCTCGGTGAAGACCTCGTTCCTCAACGTGATGGGCACGACATCGCTCGGCGTGACGGCGTCCGCAACGGCCAAGGCCGGCGCGCAGACTACGTCGCCCGTGTGCATCCTGCTGGTCAGCACCATCAACGCGCAATCATTGCTGGTGAATTCCGGGGCCCAGCTCAATGCGCCGAGCTGCGAGATCCACGTGCTGTCGACGCAGAGCCCGGCCGCGATGTTCAACGCCACGCTCAACGTCAAGCGCATCTGCATCAAGGGCACCAATATCACCAAGAACGGCGGCGCCACTCCGCCGGCCGAGACCGGCTGCGCGGCGATCTCCGACCCATTTGCCGGCAAGCTGCCCGCCGTCACGGTGGGCGCGTGCACCACCAACAACAAAGTCTATGATCCCGGCTCGGTCACGCTCAGCCCCGGCGTCTATTGCGGCGCGACCAACTTCAACGGCTCCGGCACGCTGACGCTCAATCCGGGCCTCTACATCATCAAGGGCGGCGCGATGACCTTCAACTCGGGATGGACGGTGACCGGCAGCGGCGTCACCTTCTACCTCGTCGACCAGAACGCGACGCTCACCTTCAACGGCAACGTCAATGCGACGCTGTCGGCGCCGACCAGCGGCACCTACGCCAATATCCTGATGTACGAGCCGAGCGGCCTGTCGACGACGAACCTTCCGATCAACGGCACCAGCAGCTCGTCCTACACCGGCCTGATGTATCTGCCGAGCCGCAACGTCACCATCAACTCGGTCTCGACCATGAGCAGCAACAGCGTCACGATGGTGTTCAACACGCTGATCCTGAACCAGACCAACTGGGCGATCGCGCCCGGCGCGCTGTCGATGTCGGCGGCCAGTGGTCCGGCCGGCACGGCGTTCCTGTCGAGGTAGTTGCCATAGCTGAGCCAATTCTCGTGAGTGCTGTTTCAGCGGCTGGTCGCCGGGACTGACGACCCGGCCAAAAGATATCAGCTCCTCTCTTCCGAGATGAAACGGAGCTGCATCCCGCCACCGATACTGCTTCCCTCTCCCCGTTCTTCACGGCAGAGGGAACGCGGTGTCGCTGGCGGCTGCAGCGTCGTTTCAGCAGTGCAAGGACTTCACCAGCTCACCAGAGCCGCTCGCGCCCTGCGTCTCGGCCGCCGCCTCTGCCGACTCCCCAAGCCGCCGCCGGCCCGCCCACTCACCTTCGTCGCCACTCCCTCCCCTTGACACCCTCCCCCGTTTCAGATGATGTTACGTTATAACATTGCATAAAGAGACTACATGCCCGCTCGCCGGCACCGACCCCTCCCCCTGAAGAGGCTGTTCGACCTCGATGCGCAAACTCCCCGTCACGGTCTTGTCCGGCTTCCTCGGGGCTGGGAAGACCACTTTGCTCAACCAAATCCTGAACAACCGCCAGCGACTGAAGGTCGCGCCGCGCCAACGAGGCGGCCCGACCAGCCCGCATCCGAACCGAAAGTCCCCGGGTGCAACGAACCGCGAGACACACGCGCGACAGTCGCCCCTGCTTCGCGTGTGAGAGGGAAGGCGGTATAGCCGCTCCCTGCCCGGCGGAGCCGTCGCGAGACGGCTCCGCCATTTCCTTGATGGCTACGACTTCGACTCGGCGGGATCGCGGTGCACCGGGTCGATCCACAGCACCGTCTCGGGCTTCTCGACCGGCTCGATATCGATGTTGATCGCGACCGCCTCGCCGTCGCTGCGCACCAGCACGCATTCGAGCACTTCGTCCGGGCTCGCATTGATCTCCTGGTGCGGCACGTAGGGCGGCACGAAGATGAAATCGCCGGGACCGGCCTCCGCGGTGAACTGCAGCCGATCGCCCCAGCGCATACGCGCCTTGCCCTTCACGACGTAGATCACGCTCTCGAGATGACCGTGATGATGCGCCCCGGTCTTGGCGTCAGGCCTGATCGTGACCGTGCCCGCCCACAATTTCTGCGCTCCGACGCGCGCGAAGTTGATCGCCGCCTTGCGGTCCATGCCCGGCGTCGACGGCACGTTGGAATCGAGCTGATTGCCCGGAATGACGCGGACGCCGTCGTGCTTCCAGCGCTCGTCGCCGTGATCGTGGGAATGGCCGTGCGCGTGATCGTGAGAGCCTGACATGATTTCTTCTCGGGATTTCATCTGTTCGAGGGAACCAAGCCATTGTTAGCCGAAATGCCGCAGCGAAGCTATTCGCAGTTCCCCACGAACCTTTCTGCATCGCGTGCGTTGGATCGGTGGAGTTCACACAAACAGCGGAGGACGAAGTCATGGGTGCCACCACCGACAAGATCAAGGGCGTCGCCAACGAGACCATCGGCAAGGCCAAGCAGGGCATCGGCGAAGCCACCGGCTCCGAGCGCCTGCAGGGCGAGGGTGCCGTGCAGGAAATCAAGGGCAAGGGCCAGCAGGCGCTGGGCGATGCCAAGAAGGCGACCAAGGACGCGGTGAACACCGCCGCCGGCGCCGCCAACAAGAATCTCTGAGCAGGATCGGCGCGGTCGCGGAGATCGCGCGAAGACGCTATCAACTACAAGACCGGCCCCTCACGGGGCCGGTCTTTGCATCGTCGTTAGTTGACGATAGATGGCAACTATCAGCCAGATCATTACAGCGCTCCAGCCGGCGCCCATGAATGCGCCCTCTCCCCTTGTGGGAGAGGGCATGTAGGACAGCGCCACGAGCTCGGTCGGGTGAGGGGTCTCTCTCCATGAGCGTCGCTCGCCGAGAGAAACCCCTCACCCCATTGTGTTCGCGGTTGGGCCCGTGATGCCCTCTCCCACAAGGGGAGAGGGCGCTGTATCGCGCAGCACGCTTGGTTGCCCTCCCGGCATCATTCGCGCGCCTTACTTCACGCCGAGCAGTTCGACGTCGAACATCAGCGTCGCGTTCGGCGGAATCACGCCGCCGGCGCCGCGGGCGCCGTAGCCCAGCTCGGGCGGAATGATCAGGGTACGCTTGCCGCCGACCTTCATGGTGGCAACGCCCTCGTCCCAGCCGGCGATCACGCGCTTCATGCCGATCGGGAATTCGAACGGCTCGTTGCGATCCACCGACGAGTCGAATTTCTTGCCCTTCTGGCCGTTCTCATAGAGCCAGCCCGTATAATGCATCACGCAGGTCTGACCGCGCGTCGGCGTGGCGCCGGTGCCTTCCTTGGTGTCGATGATCTGCAGTCCGGAGGGAGTGGTCATGGTCTTTCCTGTGGGTTTGGCGGAACTGGTCTGTGCCGAGACCGCGCGGGAGCCCAGCAAGACACCGGCCGCGGCCGATGCCGCCGCCATCAGCGCAACTCTTCTGTTCATCGGACGCCGCATGCTCCAGACCGCCTCTGCTCGTTCACGGGAGCCGCGGTTTAGCTCATGCGGGAGCGGCTGACCAGCCCGGCATCGACTTCCGAAAAAAATAATCTACTTGCGTATAATCGGAAATCATGATTTTCTCCGCGCATCCCGCCTCACCGCAGAGGGGCGTAGCGCGCGATCGTCACGACACGCGAGGTGGGGAGCGATGGCCGCGATGTTGCCGCAGCATGCTTATCGAGCGTGCGGACGAACGGCAATGCGCGGACGTGAAGTCGCAGCGTCCTGATACCCCGATGCTGGTATCACGCGCAGTGCGCGCAAGCGCATTGTCGCAATGGTGGCCAACAAGCCCGGCGCACCAGGGAGACTGCGTATAAGCGTGAAGACCGTCGCGCAGGGAATGCCGGTTGAATCGGCTTTGCCTGTGGTACCTGCCGCCTGCATTTTTTTCGCAGGCGGGCCATGGGTGAGGCCTTCACCCGGCATTCCCTGCGCCCTCTGCATTTCAAGAGGGATGAACTGATTGGACAACTCGGGCGTCATCAGCCGCGAGAACGCTCTTTCATGCTCATCGCCGTTAGAGCCGTGAATTCGCCAACTCCACCGCCGTCGTTCCGGACAAGCCGGGACGCGCGACAGCGCGTCGCGGCGCCGATCCGGGACCCATACGCCGCGGCCGTCGTAATGGGCAAACGGCCAATGACCAGCCTGCCTCAAACCGCTCCCTGGAGGTATGGGTCCCGGCTCAAGGCCGGGACGACAGTGGAGTGTGCAACTGCCGTAGGGTGGGCACGGCGCGCGAGAAAACGAAGCGGGGTCGATACAGCGCGGCACGCCTTTGCCCACCCTACGAGTTGGCGCGCAAGCACAACAGACGCACGAACGCCTACGGCCTCAATAGCCCAGCGCACAGCCGTCCTTGCGCGGATCGGAGCCGCCGGTGAGCGTGCCCTTGTCCCAGTCGATCCAGATCGCCTGACCGCCGCCGAGCGGCGACACCACCTTGGCGGTCTTGTGGCCGATCTTCTGCAGGCCCTCGACCACCTCGGCCGGCACGCCGTCCTCGAGCTGATAGACGCCCTCGTAGTGCAGACCGCGCGCCATATCGATCGCTTCCTGCACGTCGCAGCCATAGTCGAGGATGTTGGTCAGCACGTGGGTCTGGCCGACCGGCTGATACTGGCCGCCCATGACGCCGTACGACATCTGGGCGCGGCCGGCCTTGGTGGCGAGCGCCGGGATGATCGTGTGCAGCGGACGCTTGCCCGGGCCGATGCAGTTCGGATGGCCCGGCTGGATGCGGAAGCCGCCGGCGCGGTTCTGCAGCAGCACGCCGGTCTCGTTGGAGACGATGGCCGAGCCGAACGAATGCGCGATCGAATTGATGAAGGAGCAGACGTTGCGGTCGCGGTCGACGACCGTGATGTAGACCGTCTCCGGATTCATCGGCGGCGCGACGTTCGGCAGGTCGAGCAGCTTGTCGAGGCTGATCTGCGAGATGTACTCGTCGGCGAACTCCTTGGCGAGGATGCTGGCGACCTCCGTCGTCATGTGCGCGGGATCGCCGATGTGCTGCTCGCGCATCATGTAGGCGATACGGGCGGCCTCGGCCTCGAGGTGGAAGCGCTCGACGCTGAGCGGATCGATGCGCGTGAGGTCGAAGCGCGAGAGGATGTTGAGCATCACCAGCATGGTGATGCCCGGACCGTTGGGCGGGCACTGCCAGACGTCGTAGTCCTTGTAGGTGGTGCCGATCGGCGAGGTCACCTCGGTCTGGTGGTTGGCGAAATCCTCCAAGGTGTGCAGGCCGCCGATGCCACGCAGCGTCTGCACCATGTCCTCGGCGACCGCGCCGGTGTAGAAGCCCTTCGGCCCGTCCTTGGCGATGACGCGCAGGGTCTGCGCCAGCTCCGGCTGGCGGATCACGTCACCCACGGCAGCCGCCTTGCCATGCGGCAGAAAGTAGCGCGCGGTGTTGGTGCCGTTCTTGAGCTTCTCGAACTGGTTGTTCCAGTCGAACGCGACACGCGGCGCCACCACATAGCCGTCCTCCGCGGCGCGGATCGCGGGCTGCAGCAGCCGGTCGAGCCCGAGCCGGCCATGGTCGCGCAGGATGCGGTCCCAGGCATCGATCGCGCCGGGCACGGAGACGGCATGAGCCGAGGTCAGAGGGACCGAATGGATCTTGCGCTCGAGAAACCAGTCCACGGTCGCGGCGGCGGGCGCCCGGCCCGAGCCGTTATAGGCCATGATCCGGCCTTCGCCCCTGGGCTGGACCAAGGCGAAGCAGTCGCCGCCGATGCCGGTCGATTGCGGCTCGATCACCCCGAGCAGAGCGCAGGCCGCCACCGCCGCGTCGGCTGCGGTGCCGCCGGCCCGCAGCACCTCGATCCCGGCCAGCGCCGCCTGCGGGTGCGAGGTGGCGATCATTCCGTTCTGGGCGTGGACCGTCGACCTGCCGGGGAAATGGAAGCTTCTCATCGTTGCTCGCTGCGTGATCGTGTGGTGGCTGGAATACCAGCGCTGACCGGCTACATCGCACATTCCTTCCAGGCTCGGCAATGCCCGGGGATACCAGCTTTTCTATGGTCAGCTCTGCTGGTAAACGGCCGCATGCCCCTCGCCGTCGCCGCCTTCTATCAGTTCGTCGCCCTGCCGGATTTTCGCGACCTGCGCGCGCCGCTCCACGCCTTTTGCGCCGAGCGCGGCATCAAGGGCAGCGTCCTGCTGGCCGAGGAGGGCATCAACGGCACCGTGGCCGGGACCGAGCCGGCAATTGCCGCCCTGGTAGGCGAGTTTCGCGACGGAACGCTGTTCGCCGGCCGGCTGGACAATCTGGAGCTGAAATACTCGCGCGCCACGGCCATGCCGTTCCGGCGCCTCAAGGTGCGGCTGAAGCGGGAGATCGTGACGCTCGGCGATCCCGCCGCCGATCCGACCCGGCAGGTCGGGACCTATGTCAGTCCCGCCGATTGGAACGCGCTGATCGCCGCGCCGGATACCGTCGTGCTCGACACAAGGAATGCGTTCGAGGTGGCGATGGGGACGTTCGAAGGCGCGGTCGATCCAGGCCTGCAGAGCTTCGGGCAGTTCAAGGATTTTGCGGAACGCGCACTCGATCCTGCGAGGCACAAGCGGATCGCGATGTTCTGCACCGGCGGCATCCGCTGCGAGAAGGCGAGCGCGCTGCTGCTGGCGCGCGGCTTTTCCGAGGTCTACCACCTCAAGGGCGGCATCCTGAAGTATCTCGAGGAGATCCCGGAAGCCGAGAGCCGCTGGCGCGGCGGCTGCTTCGTGTTCGACGAACGGGTGGCGCTCGGTCACGGGCTGCGGGAGCACAGCGCGGCCACGATCAAGGCAGTTCCGGAGGGCGCACGCGATGAGCAGCTCTGATCCATCCAACGCGGAGCTCGGCGAGCGGATCGACACGCTGGAGATGCGCCTCACCTTTCAGGACGACACGATCGAGACGCTGAACCAGACCATCACCGCGCAGTGGCGCGAGATCGATGCGCTGAAGCGCAAGATCGCCCTGCTGGTCGAGCGGCTCGAGGACGCGCAAAGCAATGCCGAGGGGCCGCGCAATGAGCAGCCGCCGCACTACTGATCGTGCGGCGATCTCAGGCCGGGACGGTCGCCGGCGCCTTGCCGGCGGGCCGATCGATCACCTCTCCGGCCACGATCAGGCGGTCGCGGCCGGCGTCCTTCGCGGCATAGAGCGCGCGGTCGGCCGCCTCGATCAGCGAGGCCGGTCCGGCCGATCGCTCGAAGCCCGGCCGGCACACCGCGCCGCCGATGCTCGCGGTGACGATGCCCGCCGGGTTGTGATCGTGGACGATGCGGGCCTCGTGCAGTGCCCGCCTGATCCGCTCGCCGAGCCTGGCGCAGCCCTCGGCATCGGTGTTCGGCAGCAGGATGGCGAACTCCTCGCCGCCGTAGCGGGCCGCCAGATCCGAGCTGCGCTGCGCCTCGTCGGCGAGAATGCCGGCCACGGTGTGCAGGCATTCGTCGCCGGCCGGGTGGCCATAGGCGTCGTTGAAGGCCTTGAAGTGGTCGATGTCGATCATCAGCAGCGCCAGCGAAGTCTTGTCGCGGTAGGCCCTGCCCCACTCCTCCAGCAGCCGCTCGTCGAACCGGCGGCGGTTGGCGAGCCCGGTGAGTCCGTCCTCGATCGCAAGCGTCTCGAGCCGTCCTTGCAGCGTCTTCTGCTGCGTCACGTCGCGGGTGACGGCGACGAAGCCGTCGAGCGCGCCGTCCGGCTGACGGGTGGCGCGGATCGTGGCCTCGACCCAGATCTCCGACTTGTCGCGGCGGCGCATGCGATAGGTTGCGCGTGCTTCGTCGACGGCCCCCCTCCTGAGCTGATCGAGGATCTCCTGCAACTGCGGGCGATCCAGCGGATGCACGCCGGAGAGCGCGCGCTTGCCAGGAGCTGCGACGGGTGCCAGCCCAGCACGCGCATGGTCGAGGGCGAGACGTAGCCGATGCATTCGTCCAGCTCGATCCGCGTCACGATGTCGCTGGAGCCTTCGGCGAGCAGCCGGAAGTTCTCCTCCTTTGCCGCCAGCGCCGCGGCAAGCTGCTGCCGCTGCAGCAACTGCTTCGCGAGGAAGATGCCGATCGCAATGACGAGCGCGACCAGACAGACCAGCACCGTGAGCCGAATCAGCGCATCACGCTTCCATTCGGCCAGGACCTCCGCCTCCGTGCGCGTCACCAGAATGAGGAACGGATAGCGCTGCGCGTGCTGATAGAACCCGATGCGTTCGGATGTTTCGCCGAGCCTTCGGAACTGCAACGGCCCCGACGCCGGATGATAGGGGATCGCTTCAAGTACGGGGCGCCCGACCGTCTGCGGGTCCGGTTCCGCATTGTCGGCGAGGACGGCTCCGTCACGGCTCATCAGGCTGATCGTCCCCTCACGACCGACGGCAAACTGACGGTAGGACTGAGCGAAATAGGCAACGTCGACGGTTGCCAGCACGACGCCGCCGAACCGGCCATCCGCGTGATTCCAGCGCCTCGACAGGGTGATGACCCATTGACCGCCGGCCCTGCTCTGCACCGGACGACCGATCAGCAGCGAGCGATCGGCCGAAATCCTGTGGTGTGCGAAGTAGTCACGATCGGCATTGTTGTAGTTGGTGAGCGTGACGTCCTCGGTGGTGGCAAGCCAGTCGCCGTTTTCGCCATAGGCGAAGATGCCCCGGATGCGGCCGAGATTGGCCTTCCTCGTCTTCAGGATCGTCTGCAGTCGGGCGATCGCACCGGGCTTGCCGTCATCGGTCTCGAGCGCGGCGACGACGCCGCGCAACAGCGAATCCGCAAGCTCGAAGGTATCCTCGACGTGCTGGGTGAGCGAGTGAGCGAGGTTGCCGAGATCGGTTTCGGCATTGCGTACCTCCGCCTGTCGGGACGTCCATTCGCCCCAGACGCTGTAAGCGAGAATCGCGACCGACACGAGCGCAAGCACGCCAGCCGCCCACATCGGCAGGCGGCTTCGATCAACTCTGGTCGCACCAACGTCCATTCCGCGGGACTCTCCGGACGCCGGGAGAGTCCCATGGACATCTTATCTAACCCTGAAATGCGGCGGGTCCGAAGGCGTCCGCAGCGCCCCGTAAGATTACGGCATCTCCCGTACGACTACGGACAAACAGCGGCGGCGCCGCGGTCAAGGCGGGCGTTCGGCCTGTTAGTTCAGCGAACGAACACCGATCGCACCTTGTCCCAAAGCGATGGCGAATGGTCTCGGTCAACGTCGGCGTCGTCCTTCACACGGGTCGTCGAGGGCTGCTGCAGGCTCACCGGATCCGATGCCGGAAACGTGTCCATCAGTCCCTTGTCGAGCTGCGTTGCAGTCTTGCGGTCGAGACGCGCGGCTTCGCGGGGATCGACGGCGTGCTTGTCGTGCGGCGCAGGATTGAATTTCTCAGCCATGACCAATCTCCCTGTGGGACGACAACGCAGGGGCGAAGGACGTGTTCCCCTCGATGTGACGCCCTGCGACTGCGGGGACGCTCGCATCTCCCGCGACGCCCGAGCGGATATGACCTTGGCCGGAACCGCTTGGGCATGTATCACGGACGGTAAACTGTTCCCGAAGGTTGCGGAGCCCGAGCGTGAGTAAGACTGCCGTGAACAAGCCTTTCATCGACGTGCTGTCCGGTCAGCGCCAGAGCGGACCGCCGATCTGGATGATGCGGCAGGCCGGCCGCTATTTGCCGGAGTATCGCGAGGTCCGCGCCAAGGCCGGGGGCTTTCTCGATCTCTGCTTCAATCCTGAGCTCGCGGCCGAAGTCACGCTGCAGCCGATCCGGCGCTTCGGCTTCGATGCGGCGATCATCTTTTCGGACATTCTGGTGATCCCGCATGCGCTCGGCCGCAGCGTCCGCTTCGAGGTCGGCGAAGGCCCGCGGCTCGATCCGCTCGATACGCCGGAGAAGATCGCGACGCTGTCGGCGAAGGCAGACCTGTCGACGCTGGAAGCGGTGTTCGAGGCGCTGCGCCGTGTGCGGGCCGAACTGGCACCGAGCACCGCCCTGATCGGCTTTTGCGGCGCCCCGTGGACGGTTGCGACCTACATGGTCGCGGGCCAAGGCACACCTGATCAGGCGCCGGCGCGGCTGCTCGCCTATCGGCATCCCGATGCGTTCGGCAGAATCATCGATGCGCTGGTCGACAGCTCGATCGCCTATCTCTTGAAGCAGCTGGAGGCCGGTGCCGACGCGCTGCAGATCTTCGACACCTGGGCCGGGGTGCTGTCACCGCGCGAGTTCGCGCGCTGGTCGGTCGCGCCGACGCGACGCATCGTCGACGGCGTCCGCAAGGCGCGGCCCGACGCCAGGATCATCGGCTTTCCGCGTGGCGCCGGCGCGCTGTTGCCGGGCTACGTCACCGAAACCGGAATCGATGCGGTCAGCATCGACTGGACGGCGGAGCCCGCCTTTATCCGCGAACGGGTGCAGAGCAAGGTGGCCGTTCAGGGCAATCTCGATCCGCTGGCGCTGATCACCGGTGGCGCGGCGCTCGACCAGGCGGTCGACGACGTGCTGGCGAGCTATGCCGGGGGACGTCACATCTTCAACCTCGGCCACGGCATCCTGCCGGAGACGCCGATCGCCCATGTCGAACAGATGCTCGCGCGCGTCCGCGCCTACAGGGGATGACCGATCAACGCGGCCGGCTGCGCTCGATCAGCTCGGCCGCGCCGTTGGCAAGCAGCTCGAGCCCGACCGCACGGCCGAGCTCGCGCGGACGATCCGCCGGCGCGGAGCGTTGCGCCTCGATGAAGCGGCCGCCGTCCTCGTCGAGCACCGAGGCGGTCAGCGTCAACTGTCCACCGTCGATGGTCGAAAAGCCTGCGATCGGCGAGTTGCAATGGCCGTTGAGCACCCAAAGCACCTCGCGCTCGGCGTCGGCGCAGGTCCGCGCCGCCGCATCGTCGATGGTCGCTAGGATGCGCCGGGTTTCCCAATCCGACGCGGGGCACTCGACGGCGACGATGCCCTGCCCGACCGCCGGCAGCATGTCGGCGACCGGAAACTCGTAGGAGGCGCGGTCGGACAAGCCGACCCGCTCCAGCCCGGAGCGGGCCATGATCAGGGCGTCGGCCGGCCCCACGGCGCCGCCGTCCGGCAGCCGCTGCAGCTCGCCATTGTCGAGCTTGCGGATGCGGGTGTCGGCCGCGCCGCGGAAATGGATCAGCTCGGCCTGCGGAAACAGCCGCCGCGCATAGGCGGCCCGGCGCACGGCATTGGTGCCGATCTTGAAGCCCCGGCCGCCATCCTTGCGAAATTCGTCAAGCGACAGCCCGCGCCGCAGCACCAGCACGTCGCCCGGCGGATCGCGCGACAGCAGCGCTGCAACCACCAGACCGGGCGTCTCCTCGTTGCCCGGCATGTCCTTCAGCGAGTGCATCGCTGCATGCAGCCGGCCGTCCAGCATGGCACGGCGGATTTCGGCCACGAACGCCCCACCCTTGCCGCCATGCGAGAGCAGCTTGCTGGTCTGGTCGGAATCGCCCGTTGTCTCGAACTTGACGATCTCGATGTCGAGCGACGGAATCGCAGCCTGCAGCCGGCGGGCGATCTCCTCCGTCTGCGCCAAGGCCATCGTGCTCTTGCGGGTGCCGATCCGGAAACGTGTCACGAACTCATTCCTGCGTCAGCGCGCGTCCTGCAAGATCATGTCGGAGGCCTTCTCCGCGATCATGATGACCGGCGCGTTGGTGTTGCCCGAAACCAGATCCGGCATGATCGAGGCATCGACCACGCGCAGGCCGTCGACGCCGCGCACGCGCAGGCGTTGATCGACCACGGCGGCAGCATCGGTCCCCATCCGGCAGGTCGAGGTCGGATGGTAGATCGTGCTGCCGGTCTGCCGGCAATAGGCCAGGATGTCGTCATCGCTCACGATCTTGGACCCGGGATAGGCTTCATCCGAGACATACGGCTTCAGCGCCGGTGCCGCCAGGATTTTCCGCAGGATCCGGAGACCCTCGATGTTGGCCCGCCGGTCGGTTTCACTGGCGAGATAATTGATGCGGATTTCCGGCGGCACCGTCGGATCCGCGCTCCTGATCCGCAGCGAACCTCGGCTTTCGGGCCTGAGCTGGCAGACCGAGGCGGTGAAGCCGGAGAAGGTGTGCAGCTTCTCGCCCATCTTGTCGGTCGAGAACGGGATGAAGTGGATCTGGATGTCCGGGCTCGCAAGCCGCGGATCGGTCTTGAAGAACGCGCCGGCCGTACCCGCCGCGATCGTCAGCGGACCGTTGCGGAAGGCCGCATAGCGTGCGCCGGCCAGCACCTTGCGCACGGGGTTGTTGACGATGTCGTTGAGCGTGATGCGCTGGCTGCAGCGCATCACGATGCGGACCTGCAGATGGTCCTGCAGATCACTCCCGACACCGGGCGCATCAAGGACCACGTCGAGGCCGTGCTGCTTCAGCAGCTCGCCCGGACCGACACCGGACAACTGCAGCAGTTGCGGCGAGTTATAGGCACCGCTCGACACTAGGATCTCTTTGCGAGCGCGGGCCGTCCGCATCCGGCCGCGCTGGCTGAACGTCACGCCGCACGCCCGGCGTCCCTCGAACAGGATGCGCTGGGCCAGCGCGTCGGTCTCGACGTGGAGGTTGCTGCGGCCGAGCGCCGGCCGCAGGTAGGAGACTGCGCTGCTGGCGCGCCGGCCATGGCGTGTGGTGGTCTGGAAGAAGCCCGCGCCCTCCTGGCTCTGGCCGTTGAAGTCGCCATTGAAGGGCAAACCGGCTTCGACCGCCGCCTTCACGAACGCTTCGGACAACGGGTCCTCGTGTCGCCAGTCGGACACCGGCAGCGGGCCGTCGACGCCATGATAGTCGTCGCCGCCGCGGGACTGATTTTCCGCCCGCTTGAAATAGGGCAGCACGTCGTCATAGCCCCAGCCGACATTGCCGCGCTGGCGCCAGCGGTCGTAATCTTCGTGCTGGCCGCGCACATAGAGCAGGCCGTTGATCGAGCTGGAGCCACCGAGCACCTTGCCGCGCGGCTGGAACACAGAGCGGCCGTCGAGCCCGGGCTCCGGCTCGGTCTGGTACATCCAGTTGACGGATTTTTCCTTGAATAGCTTGCCGTAGCCGAGCGGAACGTGGATCCAGATGTTGCTGTCCTTCGGACCGGCCTCGAGCAGCAGCACCGTGTGCTTGCCGTCGCTGCTGAGCCTGTTGGCGAGAACGCAGCCGGCCGAGCCGGCACCGACCACGACGTAGTCGAACTCCATGTCCGCCTCACGCAACGCCGCGCTGCCTTCCATCGCTTCCCCACCGGCCTTGTTGTTCTTTCATCCTCGATGATACCAAAACGCAAGGACATGCAAGCGGCAAATCAGCAGGTCTGGTCGGCCATCTCAGTCATTGCTGCCTAAGCAGGCGCGCGGCGTGCCGCGCGATCATCATTTCCTCATTGGTATTGACCACGCGCACGCGCACCCGCGACCGGTCCGAAGAGATCAAGGAATGGCTCGCACGATTGCGGCCGTCGTCCAACGCGATCCCGAGCCATTCGAAGCCTTCGCAGACGCGCTGGCGAATGCGCCATGCGTGCTCGCCGATGCCGCCGCAGAACACCACCGCGTCGATGCCCGAGAGGATCGCGGCCATGGCGCCGAGCTCGCGCCTGATGCGGTCGACAAAGTAGTCGATCGCCTGCCGGGCTTCCGGCGTGCCGGCTGCCTCCAATTCGCGCATGTCCTGCGACAGTCCCGACAATCCCTTGAGGCCCGAATGATTGTAGAGGAGATCGGTGACCGCCTCGGCCGTCATCCGCTTCTCCTGAAGCAGATAGAGAACGACGCCCGGGTCCAGCTGACCGCAGCGCGTGCCCATCGGCAGACCGTCGAGCGCCGTGAATCCCATCGACGAACCGATGCTCTGCCCATCCCGGATCGCACACATCGAGGCGCCGTTGCCGAGATGCATCACGACCACCCGGCCCTTCTCGTCGAGCGGAGCGATCTCCTTCAGCCGCGAAACGACGTATTCGTAGGACAGGCCGTGAAAGCCGTAGCGGCGGACACCTTGATCATAGAGCTCGCGCGGCAAGGCATAGGTATCATTGACCCAGGGGTGCGAGCGATGGAACGCGGTGTCGAAACATGCGACCTGCACGGCATCGGGAAAGGCGCGATGCGCGGCGCGGACGCCGGAGAGATTGTGAGGCTGGTGCAATGGTGCCAGCGGAATGAGCTTTTGCAGATCATTCAGAACATCGTCATTGACGACGATCGGCTGCGTGAAAGCGAGCCCGCCATGGACGACGCGATGACCGACGGCGTCGACTTCGGTGCGGCCGATGGCGCGTTGCAGTACCTCGAGCACGACACCGAGAGCCGCCTCGTGATCGGTGGCGCTCGCTGCATCGAGCCGTTCGTCAGCCAGCGCACCGTCCCTCAGCTTTGCTTCGAGATGCGGCGCCGCACTGCCAAGCCCTTCGATCTGGCCATGCACGGCCTCGACAAGCGCGGCATCTTCCTCGAACAAGGCGAACTTGATCGAGGATGAGCCGGAGTTGAGGGTCAGGATGTGTTGCATCGATGATGCCGCCTCGTGGAGAATGATGAACTGATAAACCGCAGAAAATACGAACTATTTCCGTGACGATCCGAAGACGAATAAAACGCTAGGTTGCATTCTGCCCTGAGCTTACTGCCTGCTATCATATCAAAGGTTGAGTCGGACCCGCGGGAGAGCATTGCGTGAATATGCCTCGACATCTCCTGCCGACCACCGTGGTCGGAAGCTACCCGCAGCCGGATTGGCTGGTCGATCGCGCAATGCTGTCGAAGTCCGTTCCCCGCATTCGCATGCAGGGCATGTGGCGCATCCCCCGGCCGCTGCTCGACGACGCCCAGGACGATGCGACCATTGTCGCGATCCACGACATGGAACAGGCCGGGATCGACATCGTGTCGGATGGCGAGATCCGGCGCGAAAGCTACTCCAACCGGTTCGCGACTGCGCTCGACGGCGTCGATGCCGACAATCCCGCCATCATCATCTCGCCGTCCGGGATCAAGACGCCGGTGCCGCGCGTCGTCGGCCCGATCCGGCGGACACAGCCGGTCGAGCTGCGTGACATGGAGTTCCTCCGCCGTAACACCAAGCATGCCGCCAAGATCACCCTGCCCGGGCCGTTCACATTGAGCCAGCAAGCCCAGGACGACTTCTACGGTGACGACGAGGCGCTCGCGATGGCCTTCGCCGACGTCGTCAATGCCGAGGCCCGCGACCTGCAACGCGCCGGCGCCGACGTCATCCAGCTCGACGAGCCCTGGGTCCGCAACAATCCGCAGGCGGCGCGGCGCTATGCCGTCAAGGCGATCAACCGGGCGCTCGATCATATTACGGTGCCCACCATCGTTCACGTTTGCTTCGGTTATGCCGCCATCGTGCCGGGCTCCAGCAAGCCGAGCGGATATGCGTTCCTGGCCGAGCTTGCCGATTGCCACGCCGCGCAGATCGCGATCGAGGCGGCGCAGCCGCGTCTCGACCTCGGCGTTCTCAAAGATCTCTCGACCAAGACCATCGTGCTCGGCGTCATCGATCTCGGCGATGCCGAGGTCGAGCCGGTCGCGGTCGTCGCCGAGCGCATCCGCAACGGCCTCAAAGTGGTGGCGCCGGAGCGGCTGGTCGTGGCGCCGGACTGTGGCATGAAATATCTGCCGCGTGCGACCGCCTTCGGGAAATTGAAGGCGATGTGTGGGGCGGCGGCGCGGGTGCGCGAAGAGCTCGCCTGAAAGCCCAATGTGGCAGATGCGGCGCATGTCGGGCGCGACGCTCCACGATGGCGCCACCCTGCAAACCCATTTCCGGAATAAGGCAGCCCGCGAGCGCGAGGGGTCGGCTGGCCCGATCTCGTCGCAAGGGAGGCTCCGATGGCCGTCTGCATCACGTCGAGACATGTCGCCGGTGCGATCGGCATGCTTGCCGGCGCAGCGTTGAGCGGGACCGCGATGGCCGATCCGCTCGACGACATCATGGGCGGCCTGATGCGCGACGCGCGCAGCTCGTTTGCGCGGATGGTGCCGATCGGGCTCGTACCGACCATGCCATCGCTCCAGCCCCCTCCCATCCAGCAGCCAACGGCACTCCCACCATCCTCTCCGCCCGCGCTCCCGCCACAGGCTCAGACCGTCAAGCCGCAGGCCACGGCGAAACCACTGCGCCCCCGGCCGCCGCTCAGTCCCGCTGCGGCGACGCTGGCGGCTGCCCATGCTGCCGAGACGGTCGCCGACGCCAATCTCGATGCGGCGCTGGCGGCCAACGAGAAGGCCATTTCCGACCGCGACGCGGCGGAGACGCTGGCGAAGGCCAATCCCACCGCTACCAACATCGCGGCGGCCAAGGCCGCGGCCGAGGCCGCCTACATCGCGGAGGCCAACCTCACCGACGCGCTGCTCGCCGACAAGGACGCCGACGCGCGCCTCAAGGCGGCACGGGCCGCTCTTGCCGCGGAGCAGAGCGGCCGGAGACCGGCCGCCAAGCCGCAGGAAGCGATGCCGGTCAGCCTCGCCGACAAGTAGCCGGCATCGCGCTCACAGCGCGTCGGCTCGTTCCATCGTATCGATCGTGACCACGCCATGGGCGCGCGACACGCAGGCGCAGAGCTTGCGGTTGTCGTGCTTCTGCTCGGCGCTGAAGAACACGTCGCGATGATCGATCTCGCCCTCGACCTCGACCACGTCGACCGCGCAGACGCCGCACTCGCCGCGCCGGCAATCCGCCATGACCTCATGGCCGGCGACATTCAGCACGTCGAGCATCGAGCGATCGCGCGGCACCACGATTTCCTCGCCGCTGCCACGCAGCCGGACCTTGAACGGCTCGGTCGACAGCCGGCCGCTCGATCCGAACGTCTCATAGCTGAGATCGGCCGGCGCGCGGCCGCACGCCGCCCACGCGCTGCGCGCGGCATCCAGCATCCGCATCGGTCCGCAGAACAGCACGGCTGCTCCGGACGGCAGACTCGAAAACAGACCGGGCAAGTCCAGCCGCTGCGACTGGTCTGCGGCATACACCGCGAGCCGGTCGCCGAGCAGCGCCGAGAGCTCATCGACATAGGCCGCCTCGCCCTGCGATCGCACCGCGTAATGCAACGAGACGTTCGGCGTCTTGCGGAGCAGCGCGTGCGCGGCCCCAACCAGCGGCGTGATGCCGATGCCGCCGGCGACCAGACAATAATGCGGCCGCTGCCAGTCGATCTGCAGCAGCGAGGTCGGGCTCGCCACATCCAGCCGCGCACCGGGCTGCAGCGACCACAGATAGCGCGACCCGCCGCGGGAATCCTCGGCGAAGCGCACGGCGATCCGGTAGCCACGCGGATCCGCCTCGCCGACCAGCGAATAGGAGCGGACATCGGGCTGGCCGGCGGCGAGAACGCCGACCTTGATGTGGCTGCCAACCGCATAGGGCGCGCAGACATAGCCGTCGGGCCGCAGAATGAATTCGCGGATGCCCGGCGCGACGTCGCGTGTCGAGACCAGGGTCGCAGGCGACCAATTGTCCTGGAATCGCATGATCGCCTCCTCAGCCGTTGGTCTGCGTCTTGATCAGCACCGCCGCCGGCACGAGGTCCATCGGACCACGCGCCTTCACGGCCAGCCGCAGGTTGCGGGCGGCAAGCCGGGCATGCTCGCGCATGATCCCCTCGGCGCGCGCGCCCTCGCGGTTCTCGATCGCGTCGATGACGATGCGGTGATGCTCCTGTGCGACCACCAGGATGTGACGCGCCTCGGGGAGCGCCGATTGCGCCATCACGAAGCCGCTTGGCGAGGCGAACGGCAGCGCGCTGGCGCGGTCGACCTGGCGGATCACGGGCGGACTGCGCGACAATTCGGCCAGCAAGGCATGAAAGCGCGCATTCAGCGCCACATAGGCCGAGAACCCATCGAACGAGAGCTCGGCGGGCGCGATGAGCTCGTCGATCTGGGCGAGGCATTCGCGCATCGGCTCGGTGTCGCGCACGGACACGCCGCGCTCGGCGGCGAGCCGCGCCGCCAGTCCTTCCATCGTGCCGCGCACCTCGATGGAGTCGAGCACGTCACGCTCGGAGAACGACTTCACCATGAAGCCGCCGGACGGAATGGCCTCGAGCAGCCCCTCCTCCTCCAGCCGCACCAGCGCCATCCGCACCGGCGTGCGCGAGACGCCGGCGGCCTCGACCGCCTGCAGCTCGGAGATGCGCTCGCCAGGGCGCAAGCCGCCGGTGAGAATCAGGTCGCGCAAAGTGAGCTGCGCACGGACGGTCTGCGAGATCGAGCGCTCGCTGTCACGCTCAGCCATTCCATTTACTCCGCGGCTTCGCGCAGCGGCGTTTCGCGCGCGATCATCCGATCGATGATCCGTCGTGCCCACATTGCGCCTGCATCGATGTTGAGGTTGTAGAAAACGCGTCCTGGATTCTCGTCCATCGCACGCTGCTGCGCTTCCAGGATCAGCTCGTCCTCGCGGAAGATGCCTGACACGCCCTCGCGAATCTCCGTCGTCAGCCGCTGCTCGGAAAGCTGGTAGTTGCGGGCGAACGCCCAGAAATAATGGCAGGTCTTGTCGGTCTCCGGCGTGATGGTGTTGAGCACCATGCCGTTGACGCCCTGCGAGCGGTCGCCCTCCGGCGCGCCCGTCCCGGTCGGGGCGACGCCGACGTCGATCGTCACCGTGCATGGCGCCTCGAAACGGATGATCTGCCAGCGGTCGACGAGACCGGGCTTGCCGAGCTGCCTGGCCCAGAACGGCGGCGGCTCGATGCCGCGCATCCAGCGCGTCACGGTCGCGGTGCGCTCGCCATGGGTGACGTCGAACGGCGCTTCCGCCACCGCGTCGTTGCCGATCGACGAGCCGTGCACGAAGGTCTCGTGCGTGAGATCCATCAGATTGTCGACCACCAGCCGGTAGTCGCATTTGACGTGGATGGTCTTGCCATCGCCGGCCCAGGCCGGATCGTGATTCCAGTGCATGTCGGGAATGGTCGCGGGATCGGCCAGCGCCGGATCGCCCATCCACAGCCAGATGAACCGATGCCGCTCGACCGCCGGATAGGCCCGCACGCAGGCCGAGGGGTTGATGGTCTCCTGCGAGGGCATGAACGTGCAGCGGCCCTGCGGGCTGAACTTCAAGCCGTGATAGCCGCAAACGACAGTGTCGCCTTCCAGCCGCCCCTTGGACAGCGGCACCAGCCGGTGCCAGCAGGCATCTTCGAGCGCGGCGATGGTGCCGTCGGCCTTACGGTACATCACGACGTGCTTGCCGCAGATCGTCCGCGGCAGCAGGGCCTGCTTGACCTCGGCGTCCCAGGCAGCGGCGTACCAGGCATTCATCGGAAAAGAAGCGGCCATGGCGTGTCCTCGTGTCGGTATACGTCCAACTGACCGCTGTATACAATAAATGGGAGACAAGGCGCAAGTTCCGCCTGTTCCATGTCCACATCTGCCATTTCTGTATACAAAACACCTTCTCAGCCGCGCGGCGGTTCCGCCAGAAGGAACGAAGCTGACAGACAATCCTTTCTGATTCAGTGACTTGCGTTGATTCCTCGCCGGTCCTCGACCAGATGTCACCCGTTCGGCTTCGGCCTTCGCCGCCCAGCGAGCGCTCGATCCCTTGGCATCTTTGCCTGGCAACGGGACCACAGGCACGAGGGATCAGCCGCCCCACGGCGAGAGCAGATTCCGCAGGCAGCGCGGCGCTAGCGAGGCAGGGTTCGACGATCACGAGTGCTCGCCCCGAAGCCACGCGGCGCCGCGTGCATAGAGCGCTTCGACTTCCGGCCCCTTCAGCCCGGGCATGTCGCGCTTCACCGTGTAGCCGATGCGCGTCTGCAGATAGGCGAGATGCCGATACCCCACGGGAAACTGCTCGAGCAGCGCACGATCCAGCGCCGGCACCGCGCCGGGTGTCACCGGGTCCATGCGATCCTTCTCATAGATCGGCTGGCGCAGCACGATGCCCCATTTGCCCGCGCGCTTCTCGAGAAAGTCGTAGAAGCGGCCGGTGCAGAGCACGTCGCAAACGACGCCTTCGACTTCGGCGCGCTGTGAGATCGTCATCTTGGTCTGCGCGATCGCGCGCTGGCCGGCGAGATCGACCGAGATGCCGCCGAGAAAGTGCAGGATGTTCACACCCTTGGCCCAGGCCGCCTTGCTGATCTCGATGAACTCGTCGCCGGTGCCCTGCGTCCACGTCGCCATCATCCGCCCATCCGGATGCCACACCGTGCGGAAACGCTCCCAATCGCCGGCATCGCGCCAGATCGCCCAATTCTGCAACAGCTCGCGGATCTGACGGTCGTCCTCGATTTCGGCGGCGGTCTTGGTCATGTGCATTTCCTCTGTGTTGTGCGGCTGCTGGATACATGGATCGGAGCAGCGCTGCAAAACTCACATTGCTGGTGATGAAGTCCAAGACGCGCCAAGCATTCAGTGTCGTCCCGGGCAAGTCCGACAACGCGGAGCGTTGCCGGACGCCGACCCGGGATCCATACGCCGCGGCGGATGCGGCTGGGCGAGAATGGTCGACCATCGTGCCTCGCACATCTCCTTGGGGTTATGATCCCGGATCGGCGCGCGCGTTGCGCGCTTGTCCGGGACAACAGTTGAGTAAATGTCGACACCTTCGGCCTCATCACGGAGGCGAAGTGATAAGCATCTTTCATCCCGCGGCACGTCGTGCCCGGGTGATGCAGCATTCGTGTCCCTCTGAACAAAGAGAGGGCGCGAGGAAGGCCGGACCTCGGCTGAGGCCCGTGGCCCGCCTGCTCAAAAGAATGCAGGCGGCAGGTACCACAGGTACAGCCGGACAGACCCGGCCTTCCCCGCGCGACGGTGTTAACGGTGTCCTTCGTGCTCTCCCTGGGGATCGGCTTTCTTGCCCCCATCGCCCGCGCGTGCCGTCAAGCAACGCTCACGGACTTGACCTCAGCGTCGAGAGGCCAGGACCACACGACTTCGCCGTACGTAACCACTGCGCTCGTCGGCACAGCCATCACGTCCATCGCAGCCCACCTCCACGTTCGTGACGACGCGTACGTCCCTCTGCTCGAGGCGGGATGCGCCGACATAAGCACAGTTTCTGAAAAACAGCAACCAAAATCTTTCCAATCGGCAGGCCGCCTGCCCCCGAAACAGCGCGAGAAGCTCATCGTTCGGCCGTTCGGTCGCTCCTAAGGCCTTTCCCCTGAACGACCAAAGCGATCGCATTTGCGTCGTTGATGTCTGCAGCCGTTGCTGAGCTCTCATGGTCCGAGGGCCGCGGCAAGCGGCGGTCTCAGAGGACGGCCGCAGGCGCCGCCAGCACTGCGCTCTTGTCCATCTGCGATCCCCCTCCCCCACAGCCGTGCATGATGGCCTACGAATCGTCGGGTCACCTCGCCGGCCTTGCCATCATGCGCCAGCTCTCTGACCGCCTATTCCGGAATCCGTGCGATCAGCTGATGATGGGCATTGACGCCGATGTCGCCGCGCTGCGCGCCATGAGCCGCACCGTCGCTGTGATAGACGAGCAGTACGGCGTTGTCGTGGGTCAGAGGCTGCGGCGCCATGATCGTCAGCTTGGCCTTGCCATCTGCGCTGGCCACGAAGTCGTTGGTCGTGGCAGTGCCGTCGAGCGGCGTGAAGCCGACAGGCTTCTGGTCGAAATGGTTTTCGAACAGGCTGTAATGGCCGCCCGGCTTCAGATGATCGAAGCTCATGGCAATCTCGACCTTGCCGCCAGCCGCCGGCGTGAGCGTCACGCTGCCGCTCGCCGCCAGCCAGTCGCCGAGCGTGAAGCCGATCGCCTCTCCCTTGGCATTGGAGATTGCAACGGTCATCGCATCCTGATCGATGAACGCTGGCCGGAAGCCGGCGACATGCGAGATGTTCTGCGGCCCGACGGCGACCGGCGCTGCCGCGTCCGCGACGAAGGCATGGGGATCGACCGACTTCGGCTGCTTTGTCTCGGCCGAGAAGAATGCAGCATGCGTGACGAAGGTCAGATGGCTTGCATCGGCCGCCATGCTGGGGCCGGAGGCAGCGAATGACGCGAGCAGCAGCACCGGGCCGGCCCACGAGATCAGATTCTTCGATCGTTGCATCGTCCTATTCTCCTGGCGCCGCGTGCATGTCGACGCGCGCGATGCGCGTCCTGGCGGGCCTGCCCGCGCCGAAGCCCTGCTGGCTGTTCGCTTCGAACGCGACAAAGGTTACGCCCGCTGCCGCCCATGTTCGTGGCGCGCAGCACTGCGAGCTCAGTCCTGGGCAAAGACGCGTGGCGCGATCGAGAGGAACATGCGGCGGCCAAACAGGGCGGCCACCCCCATGAGCAGGACCGCCGTTCCGACGTTCCACATCAGGATCATCACCGAGGCGTCGATGGTATGGAACAGCGCGAGCGCCGTCGACGTGATCGCAGAGACGGCGAGGCTTCCCATCAGAGCGACCATGGTGGGACGAAGCCGCGCGGCATAGCGCAGCATCACCAGCAAGGCCAGCGACAGCGGCAGACTCGTCACCGCGAGCGTCGTGAAGCAGCGCGCCGCTTCGCCCGGACTCATGCCGTCGGGACCGATCGAGACCCAGTCCGTCAGACACTGATAGCCGATGTTGGACAGCCAGAGCGCAAGCGCCGGCAGCGGCAGGAGCATCCAGAGTCGCGAGCGGTCGGGAAGACTGATCAGGAACGCCGCGATCACCGCCAGCACGCCGGTCAGGATCGATCCCAGCAGGCTGGTGACGAAGGGCGCATCGTGCAGGCGCTGCGCCAGATCCGGACGGATCCCCTGGTTGACGGCGAGCAACGCCACGATGGCGGCTGCTCCCAGCAGCCAGCCGCAGGCGCGCAGCAGCGGCGGCCGCAGCCGTCTCACCG
The DNA here is from genome assembly GCF_032489675.1 of Bradyrhizobium sp. SZCCHNR1043. Taxonomy (NCBI): domain Bacteria; kingdom Pseudomonadati; phylum Pseudomonadota; class Alphaproteobacteria; order Hyphomicrobiales; family Nitrobacteraceae; genus Bradyrhizobium; species Bradyrhizobium sp. SZCCHNR1043. The sequence goes on along the minus strand of NZ_JAUEYN010000003.1, from coordinate 336,993 downwards.
GCCGCATGTCGGTCGCAAGAGAGTCGATCAGGTCATCGGTCTTGATCATGGCTCGTTCCGCGGAATGAGCAGTTTCTGAAGGCTCTTCAGAGCGCGGTGCATGTTGACTTTCAAGGAGGTCGTGGACATTCCGGTCGCCGCCGACGCCTCCCTGAGCGACAGCTCCTTGAGCTTAAGCAGCCGCACGGCCTGTTGCTGGGCCGGCGGAAGGTTGCCGATCGCCCGCTCCAGTTCGCGGCGGTCAGGGGCCGCCTCCGCACTGGTCTCGGGCTCGGCTGCAATCTCGTGCTCCGGCGCCAGCGCGATCTCTCGCCCACGCTGGCGGACCTGCCGCCGCACCCGATCGATCAGCCGGCGGTTGGCGATGGTCACCAGCCACGGCGCGAACGGGCGCGTCGGATCATAGGTGTGGCGGATCGAATGAATGGTCAACAGCACGTCCTGCACCGCGTCCTCGATGTCGCTGCGGTCGTTGCAGCGCCGGGCCGCGAGCGAGCGCAGATACGGCGTGATCTCCTGCAGCAGTCGCTGATAGGCGACGCGGTCACCCTCCTGGGCATGCGCCATCAGGATCGCCCAATCGAGCGCCCGCCGCCCCGGCCTGACCTCGGCACGCGCCTGATGGCCGGCCGCGACGAGCCTCAGCCGCGGTGCGGGACCGCCCGGATCACCGCTCATCGGCGCCCTCCGCCTTTCGACCGAACGACGCCGCGAGATGATCGAGACTGACAGGCCCCGGCCCCAGGGCGATGATCGCAACGGCCATCGCAGCCCATGGCAGATGAAAATTGGCCCAGCCGTCGGGGACCACGAGCTGAATGATTGCGGTCATCACTAGAAGCCCGAGCGCGCTCAGCCGGGTCGCGAGCCCGGCCACGAGAAGCACGGGCAGCACGATCTCGGCCACGCCATCGAAGAACGCGAAGGCCGTAGGCCAGGGAAAATCGTAGGCCTGCCCGAACACATGCAGCTTGAACTCATCCTCGAACAGATAGGAAGCGGCCGGCGACAGCGACAGCAACCCATCCCACTTGGTCAGGCCGGATCTGAAGAACGGGACCGCCAGCGCGATCCGCAGCACCGGCGGCGCCACGGTCCCCGCCAGGCGAGCGAGCCGATCCGCGACGTCACGCACGACGACGGCGAGGGCTGGAATGGTTGCGGCCGTTCTCATGCCGTCCCCGCCATCGGCGCGAGGTCGAAGCCGATCACGGCTCCGCTGTGGATCAGGTCGTGGAGAGTTCCGGCCAGCTCGAACCGGACGTCGGCGCGCAGCGCATTCTCGAGCGCCGTCAGAACCGATCGGCCAGCCAGGAGGGCCTCGACGAAAGCGAGGCTGCCCGCGGGGATCGAGCGGACCACGACATCAGCGTCCGGACGGACGATCAGCGCGGCCTCTCGGGCGTCGAGATCTACTGGGCCAGGAATTCCTCCCGCCGCATTCATCTGCCAAATCGTGAGCGCAGGAAACGATGAGCCGACGAGCCGCAACGACGGATGAAACCGCAGGCGAAGCCCGGGCAGATCGGCCGGCGCAACGGCTGCGAAGGCCGCCGGTGTGACCGACCCGGCCTCGGCGGCGTGATAGGCCTCCGTCCAGGCGCGCTCGATCCGCGCGACATCCGCCAGATAGGGCAGCGCCGATGCCGGCGCGAAGCCGTGGATGAACGCGGCGAAGCCGGCGCCGTAATCGAGCAGGATGGGAGAGCGCGGAAGCTCGGAGACGACATAGCGGCGCGCCATGGCCTGGAAGAACTCCGCTCCGACGATGCGATGCACTGCGGGATAGGCGTCCTTCAGCGTGGCCGTCAAGCCGACCACGACGTTGTTGCGGTAGACGCCGAACCGTCGCCGGCTCGGCGTGCCGTCCGGCCCGACCAGGCCGGCGGGCACCAGCTGCTCGGGGTCGAGCAGCGCCCGCGCAAAGCTGCCAAGACGTTCAGCAGGCGGCGGCATCACGCCACCTCCGTCACTTGCATGCGCATGATCGCCTCGGCGCGGCTGGCGTCTTCCGCGAGCACCGGCCAGGGTGGCACCTCGGCGTCCCACTCGATCAGCGTCGGCACGGGGCCGATCGACCGGATGGCGCGCGCATACAGCGCCCAGACCACGTCGTCGACCGGACGGTCATGGGTATCGATAAGGAGCGGCTGTCCGTGCTCGTCGGCCTCGCGCGCGTGACCGGCGAGATGGATCTGCAGCACATGCCCAAGCGGAAATGCGTCGAGATAGGAATACGGATCCCACTGTTGATTAGTTGCGGCGACGTGCACGTTGTTGACGTCGAGCAGGAGTCCGCAGCCGGTGCGGCGCGCGATCTCGGCAATGAAGGCGGGCTCGGACCAGTTGCTCTCCGCGAACGCGACATAGGTGGACGGATTTTCGAGCAGCATGCGGCGGCCGAGCGCGCTCTGCACCTCGTCGATATTGGCGCAGATGCGGTTCAGGGTTTCCGTCGTGTAAGGGACCGGAAGCAGATCGTTGAAGAACCCGGACTCGTGCGACGACCACGCGAGGTGTTCCGAGAACAATCCGGGCTCGTAGCGCGCGATCAATTGGCGGAGGCGGCCGAGATGGGCTTGGTCGAGCGGGCGATCGGCGCCGATCGACAATCCGACGCCGTGAAGCGACAGCGGATAGCGCTCGCGAATAGCCATGAGGTAGCGGTGCGGCGGTCCGCCCGCGCCCATGTAGTTCTCGGCATGCACTTCGAAGAAGCCGATGTCGGGCGATGTTTCGACGATGCAGCGGTAGTGCTCGGCCTTCAGGCCGACGCCCCCCCGTGCAGGGATCCCTGCAGCCGTCGAGAATTGCGAGCGTGACACGTGCAGTCTCCGATCAAGAAGTGAGGCGGGCCGCGCGCAGCCCGCCCGCGGCATCAGGCCTTCGGCGTGAGGCTTCCCGATCCCTTCGGGGTCTGCATCGTCGTGCAGGTGCCCTTGGGTTCGAGCTTGAAGGCATTGCCCTGATAGTCCGCCGTGCTCGTGCCCGCGCAGGTCGTGCCGGCGCCTGCGAAGCAATCGTTCTGGCCCTTCAGCGCGACGCCGAAGCACTTCTCCATCTTGCCGTCCTTCATGGCCTTCATGGTCTCGGCCTGCTTGGCCTTCATCATCTTTTCCATGTCGCCCTTGGCCATCATCTCCGCCGAGGCGGACGTCACGGCAAGCGTGCCGGCGGCGACCGCGAATGCGCCGACAATCATTGCGGACAGCGTGCGATTGGACATGCGTGTTCCTCCATTCTCAGGGTTCAGCCTGCGGACATTGCAGGCGTCTGGCGGCCATCGGCACGCCTGCACATTGGTTCGCTCGGATGCGGCGGAAGGTTACGTCGCCGCGTTCGAGATGGCGTCCCTCAATTGCGCCTGAGATAGACGAATAGATCGGCGGCCGCCGACGACGACCAATCGGCGGCGCCCTGGAGGTATCCGATGACGAGGCCCGAAGCGGAGATCAGGTAGGTGATCGGCATTCCATGGAGGATGAACGGCGCGGTCCTGCCGCTGCCGTCGCCCTGCTGGGCCACATATCCGTTCGGATCGAGGCAGATCGGCAGCGTCTTCAGCCCAAGCGACCCGACGAAACGACCGACACGGTCGCGATCGCTCCGGTCTTCGGACACCGCGACGACCTGCAGGCGATCATGGGCGACGCTGCGCGCGAGTTGATCCAGCACCGGCAGTTCGGTGCGGCAGGCCGCGCACCATGAGGCGAAGAAGTTCAGCAGGATCGGCGCGCCGCGCAGCGCGGCCAGATCGAGCGTCCCGCCCTCGAGGCGAAACAGCCTCACCGGCGGCAGGCTCTGTTGCGGCCGCAGCAAGATGAGCTGATGGCGCCCGTCCGCGAAGGCCGGCACGTCATCGTGAGGCGGCGCAGCCAGGGCGGATCCCGCGCCCGCCATGAGGACCGACAGCAGGCCGCCGGTCACATCGCGCCGGCTCGCCACGCTCATTCCGTCACCTCCTCGACGACGAGAACGGGCGACGACTGCGGCACGGCGGGACGGAATGCGATGAAGAAGAACAGCGGATTGGGTAGCCAGTACAGCCAGCCGATCGACGGCTCACGCCGGCCATCCGGAAGCCGAAGGTCCAGCCAAACGTACAAGAACTTGTAGATGCACAGCCCGGGGATCCAGTTCAGCCGAAGATGGCCCGTCTTCAGGTAACGCCGCCGGATGTAGAGATTTCCTTCGAACGGCGTGATGCCCCAGAGTCCGACCGGCCCCTCGGCAATCACCTCGCCGCTCGGCCGGTGCGTGATGCGCACGATGCGCGGGCGTGTGATTTGCAATCGGATACCTCCGCTGACCGCTCCGGACCATGTCGTTCCGACGGTTCGATCGCGGACCTGGAAAGGTTACCTGGCAGCTTGTCACGGCGGAGCAGATATCCGCGGCGCAAATCCGGCTACGGCGGCCCGAGCCTCGACTGGCCTCACGGCTGACGAATCCGGATCGAGATCACACGCCCTGCCCGATCGACAGCGTCGCCGATCACGAGCGGAACGAGATGAAGGCAGGTTCGCGTGATCAGATTCTCCAGATTGGCCGGCGTGAGCTGCTGCGACATCTTCGCGACGCAGGCGAACCCGGCCGCCGCGGCGGCGCTCCCGGCTGCGAAAACGAATGCCAGCAGGACGAGCGCGTCCGATATCACGGACGGCGTGATGGCTTTCATGCAATTCCCCCTGCGGCTGGACCCGCGGCGGCAAGCCTCACAAGTCTATACGATATGACTGCGCCAAGACCACAACCGTTGGCGGAACCGACCCGCTGCAGACCACCTGAAAAAAATCTGCTGGAAACGCCGGCCGTCGTGTCGGCATGTGCGCATGCGGACCGTCCTTGGGTCAGCCGCATCGATACGAGCTGGCTTGAGCACTCCCAAATGGCCGCCTATCCAAGGTTGAAGCGTGGCCTGCACCCGGACCGGAGAGGACCCCTGCGATGCCGACGAACAAAAACACGATCTGCCTGTGGTTCGACAAGGACGCCGAGGCGGCCGCGCGGTTCTATGCCGAGGTGTTTCCCGACAGCCACGTGGCCTCGGTGCACCGCGCGCCGGGCGACTATCCGTCCGGCAAGGCCGGCGACGTGCTGACAGTGCAATTCACGGTGTGTGGCATCCCCTGTCTCGGCCTCAATGGCGGCCCCGCGTTCACCCACAACGAATCGTTCTCGTTCCAGATCGCCACCGACGATCAGGCGGAGACCGACCGCTATTGGAATGCCATCGTCGGCAATGGCGGCCAGGAAAGCCAATGCGGCTGGTGCAAGGACAAATGGGGCATCTCCTGGCAGATCACGCCGCGCGCGCTCACCGACGCGATGGCAGCCGGCGGAGCCGAGGCCAAGCGCGTGTTCGCCGCGATGATGGCGATGAAGAAGATCGACGTCGCCGCCATCGAGGCGGCGCGGCGGGGATGACCTCGCCCGCCGGAGCGCAGCATCGCCGCGCTCCGGCGTCACGGGCGCAGGCTGCCGCCACGATGGCGCGCAGGAAGCGGTTCGACGCCAGAGCCTCGGGACGAAACAAACGACCGCCGGGGGGAACCATGGGATTGCCAGCAGATTGGTTCCATGACGCAATCCCCCCACCCGGAGACATCTCATCACCATGAAGATTCTTACGATCACTCTCGCAGTAGCCGCGAGCACATTGATGGCTGCAGCCGCCTCCGCTGCCCCGCTCACGGCCGGTATATCGGTCCTCCCGGAGAGCAGCATCCAGCAGGTTCGCCTGGTCTGCAACGAGAACGGCCGCTGCTGGCGCCAAAGCCGCGAACGCCGTGTCATCATCCGCGAAGACCGCGGCGCCTACGGCTATGGCCGGCACGAGCGGCGTGGCTATGAAGAGCGTGGCTATGAAGATCGTGGCGGCATCGGCATCCGCGCGCCCGGCGTGAGCGTCGGAATCGGCCGATGACACGTCCGACGTTCTGACTCATGCCAAGGCATCGCGATCAGAACTGCACATGATCCACAAATGAGCCAGGCGTCCGACGTTCGCATGTCGATGCAACGATGCTACGAACGTCGGATGAGCCGCCAGGCCAGACTCGCTCTCGCTTCAGGCGATGGCGGCGACCAGATCCTCACGACAAATAGTTTCGGCGGGACCTCGCTATCGCGCGCGCGCACACCATATGTTGATGATCATCGCGCGTCCCCCGGCTGCCATCGGTGACTGAGAGCCATGCGCTCCCGCCGCGATCAGAAGGCGGACAGCATGTCGAAAACCTCGAACACCTCTTCGAACACCACCACGTCCAGTGCGCGCGTGGTTGGTGCGACCGCTCCTGGCGCCGCCATTCTTTGGGCTGCTGATCGTCGCCGCGATTCTGATCCGGTGGCCGCCGTTCGCAGCGGGGCGCTTGCGCCAGTTCACCCCGACAAGCCCTCCGAGCCGGCCAAGCGAGAGCGGTCATCGCTGCACGCGACGCTCGCCACCAGGGCGGAGAATGCGTTGGAGACGGCGGGCCTGATGCAGCAGGGCGGCGAGCGCGCTGCCGCGATCAGGAAGGCGACCATCCTCGCAAACGCCGCCGAGATACTCGGGCATTTCAACGGAAGTGTCCGCTCGCGAACGAAGTGACGCTGGGGCGGCCTGCTCCTGCGTACCATCGTGCCCTCCGAGGGCGGCATCCGGTACAAGGACATGTCAGCCAATGCTCGAGATCAACCTCACCACAGAGCCTCCTCACGGCACGGTCGTGGATCCCGACTTTCTGCTGACGGAAATCATCGGGCTGAAGCGCCTGCTCGTCGAGGCCGAGAGCAATGCCAAGACCCGGTCCGAGCAGGCCGAAATCGAGGCGAGAGAACGCGAGACGGCGAGCAGGCTGCAAAAGCTCATTCTTGAGGAGCTGCACCATCGCATCAAGAATACGCTCGCGACCGTCACCGCCATCGTCTCCCAGAGCCTCCGCAACGTGCCGGCGACCAAGGATGCACAGCATGCCATCTCCGGGCGGCTCCTGGCCCTCGGACGGGCACACGATCTCCTCCTGCAAGCGAAATTGTCCAGCGGCGATCTCCGCACGGTGATCCGTACGTCCGTCCAGGCCTTCGACACGCCCGACGACTCACGCTTTGCGATCACCGGGCCCGACGTGCTGGTGACGCCGGATGCCGTCATCGCCATCGCGATGACGCTCAACGAGCTGTGCACGAACGCCCTGAAGTTCGGTGCGCTGTCCGTGCCGGAAGGACGCGTCGATCTGCTTTGGACCGTCGACCAACGCCGGGTCCGCTTCGCCTGGACCGAAAGACACGGCCCGGTCGTTCAACAGCCCGCCAGCCGAAGCTTCGGAACCCGGCTGATCGAAACGCTCGGCGTGCAGCTCGGCGGCGAGGTTCAGTTGAACTATGCGCCGTCAGGGCTCTCCTACACGTTCGACGCGCCGATCGCCGTTCTCGACTCTCCCGCGAGACCGCCGATGCACGCAACAGAAAGGGATCTCCGATGTCGCTGAGCCAATTTAGCGTCGATGAGCAGCCGCATACGATGGACGGATTGCGCCTGCTCGCCCAGGATGGCGCCGTCGGCGTCGAGGCCTTCGTCAGCCGCAAGGTGATGGACATCTGGGCCGAGTCGATCGAGCACACGGGCGGCCGGCAGAGCCTGTTTCGTGTCCAATACAATGCGCTGGGAAAATTGAACCTTGCTGCGATCGAGCGGATCGTGAGCAGGAAATATCGGCGCGGCGCCGCATCCAACCGTCAGCATCCCTTCATCGAGGTGTTGTTCTCGGATATCGCCGACAGCGGTGAAACGCTCGATCTGAGCGAGCTGGTGCGAGAGCCATTGCCGCCGTCGTTCCATCGGCTTGCGTGAGACAGGCGGACGGCGCACCTCAGGTCTGACCGATCAGGGTGTGCGCGGACGCGGCGCAGATCTCCTCGAGGAAGTCGAGGAAGGCGCGGGCGCGCGAGGAGATCAGCTTGCGGCTCGGAAAGATTGCGGTCAGCTGGGCGGCGCGGGTGTCGAACACGACCCCCCTGCCGATCTCGACCAGCCGGCCCTCACCGAGCAGCTCGACGCAATAGTGCTCCGGCAGAAAGGAAATGCCGGCGCCGTGGGCGACGGCGCGGCGCACCGCGAGCGGATTGTTGATGCGGGCGACATGCGCACCGACGTCGAAGCGGACGAGATGGCCGTGCTGCTTGATCATCAGGGTGCGGTCGCCATAGCGCCGCTCGCAGATCATGAGATGGCGCTCCAGCGCGCGGACGTCGTCGCCGATGTCGTGCGCGGCGAGATAAGCGGGGCTGGTCACCCAGATCAGGCGGCCGCCGATCAGCACCTTCTGCGCCAGTTCGGAATTCTCCTGCACGCCGACCACGACCGCGATGTCGAAGCGGTCGGCCAGCATGTCGATCGCCCGCGTGGTGGCCTCGACATCGAGCTCGATGCGCGGATAGCGGCGGTGGAATTCGGCGAGCTGCGGCGCCAGGATCTCCTCGCAGAATGCCGGCGGCAGCGCCACGGACAGTCGGCCGCTGGGCACGCCGACCAGCCCGGTCATGACCGCGTCGGCCTCAGAGACCTGATCCAGGATCTTCTGACATTGCTGGAAGAACAGCTCGCCCTCGCGGGTCACCCGGACGCGCCGCGAGTTGCGGTCGAACAGCCGGATGCCGAGATCCTGCTCGAGCCGGGCGACCGATTTGCTGACCGAGGATTTCGGCATGCCCAGGGACCGCGAGGCGCCGGTCATGCCGCCGGTCGCGACCACCGCATGGAACACCGGAATGTCCTCGATCCGCCATTTCATCCTAGAGCCGCTCGTTCATCGAGAGAAACGATCCGTGCACGTTAGCATGATTGTCTAGCATGGGAAACTTCGTAAGGTCCGTCCCAGCACGGCCGCGGGTCACAGTCCACGGCGGCCCCATTTCGCGGAGGGACACATGGCCCGGATCATCGGCGGCATCGGCGCCTCGCACTCGCCCACCATCGGCTTCGCACTCGACACCAACAAGCAGAACGACCCGGCCTGGAAGCCGATCTTCGACGGCTTCGCGGTCGTGCGCGACTGGGTGAAGCAGAAGGACATCGACGTCCTGTTCATGATCTACAATGATCACATCACCTCGTTCTTCTTCGATCACTACTCCGCCTTCGCGCTCGGCATTGACGACCGCTATATCGCCGCCGACGAAGGCGGCGGACCGCGCGACGTGCCGCCGGCGAAGGGCCACCTCGGCCTGTCGCAGCACATCGCGATGGCGATGATGGCGGACGAGTTCGACATGTCGTTCTTCCAGGGCAAGCCGGTCGATCACGGCCTGTTGTCGCCGCTGTCGATGATGGGCGATGCCAGCGGCCCGTGGCCGGGCATGGTGGTGCCGCTGCAAGTCGGCGTGCTGCAATTGCCGATTCCCAATGCGAAGCGGATGTGGAAGCTCGGCAAGACCCTGCGCAAGGCGATCGAGAGCTATCCGGAAGACCTGAAGGTCGCCATCTTCGCCACCGGCGGGCTGTCGCACCAGGTTCACGGCGAGCGCGCCGGCTTTCTGAACGAAGACTGGGACAACGAATTCCTCGATCTGCTGGAGAACGACCCGGAGCAGCTGACGGCGATGCGCATCGCCGACTACGCGGTCAAGGGCGGCATGGAAGGCGCCGAGGTCATCATGTGGCTGATCATGCGCGGTGCGCTGTCGGACAGTGTGAGGCTCGTGCACAAACAGACCTACGCGCCGTCGGTGACCAACATCGCCACGCTGGTGTTCGAGGATCTCGGCGGCGCGCCCGACCCGCAGGAGGTCGCGGCCTATCGCGCACACATCGGCCATGAACTCGCGGGCGCGGAGATGCTGACCGGCACCTACCCGTTCACCCATGGCCGCAGCCAGGCCAATTTCCGCATCAACGACTTCCTGCACCGGCTCGTCATCCCCGCGCATCGCAAGAGATTCGTTGAGGAATTCGACGCACTGGCGGACGAGCACCGTCTCACGGACGAGGAGCGCGAGCTCATCAAGAACCGCCGCTGGATCGAGATGATCCGACGCGGCGTCAGCTTCTTCGTGCTGGAGAAGATGGCCGCCGTGATCGGCGTCTCCAACCCGGAGGTCTATGCGGCGTTTCGCGGCGAGACGCTGGAAGCCTTTCTGAAGACCCGCAAGGTGCCGATGCGCTACTCCGTCGCCGGCGGCGCCAAGGCGGACGCGATCGACGCCCATTGACATTGGCACGGACGACCGGCGCCGCCGCCCCGCAGCGGCGACGCAGGTCATGTCTCCGGCGTTGATGCCGCGCGCCTTGGCCCAGCGCTCCAGGACCTTGCGCTCGTCGCAGCGTGCACAAGCGGAAAAGCCGCCGCGCCCCGCGGCGAACGCCGCTTGGCCCTCCCCTTGCATCGGCCTCTCATGAGCCGGTTCGCAAGATGGAGTTGTCAGATGTCCGACAGCCTGCACACCGTCGTCGTGGCCAGGAAGGCCATCGAGGCGCACAACATGGCCTCATTCGAACTTGTCCCGGCGGACGATCAGCCGCTGCCGGGCTTCACCCCCGGCAGCCATATCGACGTCACCCTGCCGAACGGACTCACACGGCAATATTCGCTGCTGAACAGCGCCGCCGAACGCAATCGCTACTGCATCGGCGTGTGGAAGGATGCCAACAGCCGCGGCGGCTCCAAGGCGCTGCATCTCGATATCAACGAAGGCGACAAGCTGCAGGTCAGCCGCCCACGCAACCGCTTCAAGATCCCGAAGGACACCAAGCGCGCGCTGCTCGTGGCGCGCGGCATCGGCGTCACGCCGATCCTGTCGATCGCGGACACGCTGAAGGCGAAGAACATCCCGTTCGAGCTGCACTACGTGTTCGCGCTGATGTCGCCGGATTCGTTCCGTAGCACCATCGAGGCCTCGGCCTTCGCCGAAGATACGACATACTACAAGGAAGCCACCGAGGACAATCAGCTGCTGAAGGCCGCCGAGCTGCTGGCGGACCGGCCCGACGACACCCAGCTGTTCATCTGCGGCGTCGACTGGTGGATGGATCCGATCGTCGCGCTGGCCAAGCAGAAGGGATTTGCCGAGGAGCGCATCCATGCCGAGCGCTTCACCGCGAAGGCGGCCGCGGCGCTGCTCGACAAGGTGTTCGACGTCACCATCAAGAGCACCGGCGCGACCTTCAAGATCCCCGGCGACAAGACCGTGACCGCGTTCCTCGAGGAGAACGGCGTCAAGATCGCGACCTCCTGCGAGCAGGGCCTATGCGGCACCTGCAAGACCAGGGTCGTCGAGGGCGAGGTCGACCATCGCGACAAGCGCCTGTCGGCGGCGCAACGTGCCGAAGGTTACTTCCTGCCTTGTGTATCGCGCGGCAAGGGCGACCGGCTGGTGCTGGATCTCTAGCACCGTGACGACCGAGACCGATCTGTGGCAGACCGCGTGGATCATCGCGCAACAGCATGGGACCGACGGGCCTGCGTTCGCGGCCCGCATGGCCGACGGCTTCAGGCTCGGCCACAAGATCGCCGCGCATCGGGCGTGGCTGTCGATCGCGGCCAAGGTCGCCGTGCTGATCGACGACAGCGCATCGGGCACCACGCACCGGCATTGATATGTCGAGAAGCGGACAGTTCTGATCGCGCTGTTCGGAATCGGACACGCTGTGTCGGCGTGTCATTCCGGGGCGACGCGCAGCGGCAAGCCCAGAATCCATATCCGCCGGCCGTGGCTCTGAATTCCGGGCCTGCGCCCAACGGGCTCAGAACGACGGGGAAGCAGTTGCGGCTGTTCGGAACGTTTTTTGCTCCGCCTGACGCAGTCACCAAGCGACCGTCCAACATGCGCGAACGCGCAGGTCGCGCCTTGTGAGGAAGCATGTCCGTGTCACAGTCCGGCACGGCGGACGTTCCAGCCGCCGCCGACATCGCGTTGGCCTATCACGCCCGCACCAAGCACAGCCTCAAGCGCTATGCGGCGGGGCCGGAGACGCTGGACTGGGACGCGCAGCCCAATCCGTTCCGCGAGTTCGCCGGCAGCCCGCGCACCGATCTGCCGCTGACCTCGGACCGTCTCGCCGTGAGCTTCGCCGATGCCTGCGACGCCACGGCGCCGGTCCAGCCGTTGACGATCGACGGCGTCGCGCTGCTGCTGGAATTGTCGTTCGGGCTGGCGGCCTGGAAGGAGTACGGCCCGGACCGCTGGGCGTTGCGCTGCAATCCCTCCAGCGGCAATCTGCATCCGACCGAGGCCTATGTCATCGCGGAGAATGTGACAGGGCTCAGCGACGGTCTTCATCACTATGTCAGCCGCGATCACGTGCTGGAGCAACGTTGCCGCCGCGGCAGGCCATCGCATGGCGAGCCGCGGCTTTGGCTCGCGCTGTCCTCGATCCATTGGCGCGAGGCGTGGAAATATGGCGAGCGCGCGTTCCGCTACTGCCAGCTCGACCTCGGACATGCGATCGGCGCCGTCAGCTACGCCGCCGCTGCGCTCGGCTGGTACGCGCGCGTGATCGACGGCATCGACAGTGCGAGACTCGCAGCGCTGATGGGACTCGATCGCGCGGATGATTTCGCCGGCGTCGAGACCGAGAATGCCGATGTGCTGCTCGCGATCGCGCCGCGCGATGCGAGCTCGCGATCGCCTGCCGGTTTGCCATCACTCGCCACGATCGACGACACGTGGAAAGGTCAGGCGAACCGGCTCGATCGCCATCCGCTCTACCGCTGGCCCATCATCCCCGAGGTGAGCGCGGCCACGGCCGGCGCGGCGCAGGATGCGATCTCCACTCCGTGGCGGTGCCCGCCGCTGACGCGGCAATCACAGGCGCGTGCGGCCGAGCTCATTCTCGGTCGTCGCAGCGCGCAACGCTTCGACGCCAGGTTCACGATGGATCTCGCAACGTTGCTTCACCTTCTCGACGCGCTGCTGCCGCGCGCTACGCCGCCATGGACCATCTGGCCGTTCGCGTCGCGGCTGCATCCGCTGCTATTCGTCCATCGCGTCGAGGGGCTCACGCCCGGGCTCTATGCGCTGCCGCGCGGCAGCGAGGCGGAGACCAGCCTGCGGCGCGCGCTGCGTCCCGACTTCGACTGGCAGCCGGTCGAGCGCGTGCCTGATCATCTGCCGTTGTTCCGGCTGCTGCCGACCGACAGCCGCGGCGTGATCCGCACCGCTAGCTGTCACCAGGCGATCGCGGGCGACGGCTGCTTTGCGATGGCGATGCTCGCCGAGTTCACGCCGGCCGTCAGCGACCATCCGTGGCGCTATCGGCAACTGCATTGGGAGGCTGGCCTGATCGGCCACGTGCTCTACCTCGAAGCCGAGGCGGCGGGCCTGCGCGGCACCGGCATCGGCTGCTTCTTCGACGACTCCGTGCACGAGATGCTCGGCGTGGTCGGAGAGCAGTTCCAGGTGCTCTATCACTTCACGGTCGGCCGTCCCCTGACCGATGATCGCATCACGACGCTGGCGGCCTATCCCGGCCGAACGCGCAATGAAGCGGGAGTCCTGCCATGAGACCGCGTATTCCGTTTCAGCGCATCGATGTCGACCACGCAGCCGAGCTGCTGCAGCGCGACGATGTGTTGCGCTTCGACGTCCGCGACACCGCCTCGTTCGACACCGCGCATATGGCCGGCGCGCGGCATCTCACCCAGCGCAATCTCGCCGAGATGATCGCCGGCACGAGCAGGCGCGCGCCGATCCTGATCTACTGCTATCACGGCAACGCCAGCCAGGACTACGCGCAGACCTTCTCCGATTTCGGCTTCACTGAGGTCTATAGCCTCGACGGCGGCTATGAGGCGTGGCGCCAGCGTTGTCCCGCGCGGAGCGGCGCGGCGAACGTCAGTCCGGTCCTGGCGGCGTGGCTCGCCGCCCAGGGCTTTCCCGCTGACGACATCGACGCCATCATCGCCAATCGGACCACGCCGCTGATGAAGGCGGCGCATCTCGGCAATGTCGGCGTCATCCGCGAGCTGCTCTCTGCCGGCGCCGACATCGCCGCCAGGAACGCGGACGGCAATAACGCACTGTGGCTCGCCTGCGTCGGCCGGCATCTCGACGCCATCGACGCGCTGGTCGAGGCCGGCATCGATCTCGACAACAGCAACGACAATGGTGCGACAGCGCTGATGTATGCGTCCTCCTCCGGCAAGGCCGATGTGGTCGCGCATCTCCTGGCCAAGGGCGCGGACATCCGCACCGAGACGCTCGACGGTTTTTCCGCGCTCGACATGGCCGCTTCGCTCGAATGCCTGAACCTGCTGCGGAATGCGGCCAAGGCGGCGGCTTCAAAGGCGCCCGCGCCCGAGGTCCGGCCGTGACCGTCATCGAGCACGATTTCGGCATGCAGCAGCGCCAGGTCGAGCGCCGCTTCCGGACGCTGCTCAGCCTCGATGCGCTGCACGAGGCCAATGTCCACGCCAATCCCATTCCTTATCTGGAACGCGCCAGCGAGCGCATCTACCAGCTCGAGAAGGCGCTGTTCGATGCGCTGCAGGCGGCGACGGCTGCAGCCGACGATCATGGCGAGACGGTGAGCATCGGCAAGGCCGAACATCAGCGCCTGCTGCATTGCTGGGCCATCGTCGAGAGCGCCTATGCGCAGCTCGTCGCCGATCAGCCCGAGACCTGACTGAACGAGGTTGGAGAAAGAGATGAGTGAAGGATTCTTCGTAGACTGGGATGGCAACCTGCGCAGTGCCGCCGATCCCGGCGGCGGATATCTGTGCGACATCGACACTGTCGCGCGCTATGTCGCGGTGACGACCAAGAACGGCACGCTGGTGCACGAGGCGACCTTTTTCAGAACCCGGGCCGATGTCGACAAGGCCGGCATCAAGGCACAGCTTGTGTCGGGTACCCATCCGTGGGGCAAGAAGGCGGATGGGTTCTGAGGGTCCGCCGAACGACATCACGTAGTGAGTGTCATTGCGAGCGAAGCGAAGCAATCCAGGGCTCAGGTAGGATTCTGGATTTCTTCGTCGCTTCGCTCCTCGCAATGACGTTGGAAACCCCATCCGTCAATCCGGGTGGATCATGATCTCCATGGTCTCGTCGAGGTCGTCGAACGGGTCGGGAATATCTTCCACCAGCGCGACGCCGCACAGGCAGACCTCGCCGTCGATGACAGCGAGCGCAATCGGCTCCAGGCTCTGCCCTGCGCAGGCACCGGCGTTGCACAGCCCGGTGTCGATCTCGAACGTTGCGCCATGCCGTCCGCAGCGCAGCAGCGTCCGATCCGGATTGAAGAACTGGCCGCTACCGATGTTCAGCCATTTGCCCTCGTGTGGGCAGCAGTTGACGTAGCCGACAAAGCCACCGGACACAGTGTGGATGATCACGATAGGAAACGGCCGCGCCTCGCCATTGTCGCCGATCCGCGACAGGCTGAACGCCTTGGCTTCACCCGGCGCGATGCCGGCGGTCGGACAGATCACGAAGATTTCCGGCTCACGTTCCGTCATGCGCGGCGCTCCCTGACCGGCGCGACGGAGATACGGGACCGCGATGACGTCTCCTGTCGCAAACCTGACGGCAGCAGCCCGACGTGTCGAGCCACGGCGCATCATTCTCGATCTGTCCCGATCCTTGCATGAAGCATGCCGTAGGCATCGAAGACACGCGCGATGTCGGCTTGGAGACAATGATGGCCGCGATGAAATTCTACATGACGCCGGGATCGTGCTCGACCGGCATCCACATCATTCTGGAAGAGCTCGAGGAGGTGTTCGAGGCCCATATCGTCAACCTGCCGGCCGGCGACAATTTCAAACCGGACTATGTGGCCATCAACCCGAAATCGACGATTCCGGCGCTGGTGCGCAGCGAGGGCAGCGTGCTGACGGAAGTGCCGGCGATTGCCTATTGGCTCGGCCGCTCCAGGCCGCGCGCCAGATTGTGGCCTTCGGATATCGAGACCGAAACGCGGCTGCTCGAAGCCATGAGCTACATTGCCGGAACGGTGCATGGCCACGGCTTCGCGCGCATCTTCGCCACGCCGACCTTCAGCCGCAACGAGGCCGACCAGGAGTCGGTGCGCGCGCTCGGCCGCAACATCGTCGTGAAGGGCTTTGCGATCCTGAACAAGATGCTCGACGGGCAGTCCTATCTCGGCGGCGAATTCTCGGTCGCCGATCCGATCCTGTTCTATGTCGAGTTCTGGGCCGACAAGACCGGCATTGCGCTGCCGGCCAACCTGCTCGCGCACTACCGCCGCATGCTCGCGCGCCCGGTCGTGCAGCGGGTGCTGCGCGAGGAAGGGTACAATCCGGCGACCTTGGGGCAGGCCAGCCAGTTGTAGCCGATCTACTCCGCGGCCTCCGGCAGCAGCTCGTGGTCGCCAAGATCGATGCCGCGGAAGATGGCGCAGCGGCGGAAGACCTCGATGGTCGGGCGGACGCTCTTGTGGTGGCAATATTTGGCGACCAGCTTTGCCAGCCCCTTGATGTCGCGGCCTGACGCGCCCGGGAACGTGTCCACCAGCAGCTCCACCAAGCCGGCATCGACGTTCAAGCCGAACTGCGCGCACATCACCCGCCAGATCCGGCCGCGCGCTTGCGCGTCCGGCGCCTGGAACTTGATCAGCGCGATGCAGCGCGACACGATCGCTTCATCGATGTCGTCGATGCGATTGGTGGTCAGGAACAAGAGCCCGTTGAAATATTCCAGCACACGCAGGAATACGCCGACGACGGCATTCATCGTCATGTCGTCCTCGCGCCGCTTGATGTAGACGTCGGCCTCGTCGATCAGCATGACCGCGCCCCAACGCTGCGCGCGCGTCAGCGCATCCTTCAGCGCACTCTCCATCGCCGCGACGTTCAGCCCGAGCTGACCGGAATGCACGCGGTACAGCGGCCGGCCGATGATCTCGGCGTAGACCTCCGCCGTCAGCGTCTTGCCGACGCCGGGCGGCCCCGCGCACAGCACGGTGGTGCCGCCGGACTTGCCGGCGACGATGTCGTCCATCAAGAGGTCCATCTCGGCAGTGAGGATGTCGATCAGGTCGGTCTGCTCCTCCGGCAGCACCAGCTTCTGCTTGAGCTCGGGCTGATAGGCGTAGGGCACCATGTCGTCGGCATGCACCCAGAGATAATGGTGCAGGTCGAGATGGAACATCAGCATATAGGGATGGACGGGAATGCGGCAGAAGATGCCCTTCGGGATCGCCGCCCTGGATTCTTCGACCTCCTGCTCGGCGTCATAGAGATTGCTCTTGGCAGCCTTGCGCAGGTACTGCCCGAGTATGTCGCCCGTGACCTCGAGCGTCAGCGCCCGCTCGGTGAGAATGCCTTCGTCGTTGACGAGCCGCGCGCTGCCGCCGCCGGACGACAGCACGATCACGTCCTTGCGCGACCAGTCCATGTCGCGATGCGAGGAGTTCGGATCATCGGCGAAGAAGCCGATGCCGCGGCCGGAGAACTGCGCTCCGTAGCGGCCGCGCCAGGCGAAATAGCGCTCGGCCGTCTCGTCATAGGCGGATATCAGCTCGGGTGTTTCCTTGAGGAAGCCCTTGGCGGCGAAGATTTCGGCGACCGTCCTGCCGACGATGTCGCCGGCGGAGATGCGCAGAGTGGACGTGGTGATCGCGCCCTTGGCGTTGGCCTTGAGCTCGATGAAGACGCGGCCGGCCTCGTCATTCGACGGTGCGGTGTAGTCGAGTCGCGTCACGACATAGGGCAGCGGCCGGCTGGCGACGTTGGCCGTGAACATCCAGCCGCGGATGGCGTCCGAGATCAGGTAGCGCGCAATCGCCGGCAGCACCGATTCCAGTTCGTGCTCGGAGAAGCGGGCGCCGGAATCGGCAAAGGCGCGCTGGAGAGTGGCGATCTGCGCCGCACGGGCGTGCCATTCGGGACCGGCCTTCTGGTAGCTGTCGCGCAGGAAGTCGAGCTCGGCGGTCGCGAGTTGCGCCATATTGACCTCGACCTTGTCGCCGAAACGCAGCTGCTCCGTCAACGAGGCCAGACGCGGGAAGGCCGCCGCCATCGCCAGGATGGTCGGACGTTCGATCTGCAGCTTCATCGGTCGCACCTCGACGCTGTCGGACTCACGACGACA
Source organism: Bradyrhizobium sp. SZCCHNR1043 (assembly GCF_032489675.1). Lineage (NCBI taxonomy): Bacteria > Pseudomonadati > Pseudomonadota > Alphaproteobacteria > Hyphomicrobiales > Nitrobacteraceae > Bradyrhizobium > Bradyrhizobium sp. SZCCHNR1043. Next base: position 318,960 of record NZ_JAUEYN010000003.1, on the reverse strand, counting down.
TTCTCGTCGGCGTGCGCATCACATCTTCCGCCTTTGCCAGCAGCAGGCGGTTGGCGGCGAGCGAGAACTCCTGCCAGGCGGCGGCGATGTCGCGCAGGATCGTCTGCACGTAGTCCTTCGACGGCTTGTGCTCGAACGGAAAGTTCGACAGCGCGCAGGAGGTGCGATTGAAGGCTATGGCATCGTCGAGCAGCGACTGCATGACATCGCGGAACGGTTTCTGGATCTCCGGCATCAGGGCGGAGCGCCCGCGTTCGACGGCGACGTCGCGCATGTCGAAGGTCAGTGCGTCCAGCACCTGCAGCGCCGCCGCGAACACCCCCTCGGTGGCTCCGAGAACAGCGAGCTGGGTCAGTTGCTCGCGCTGCTGCGTAGCGAGGCTGCGGTTGAGCCGCTGCCGATAATCGTCGAACGCGGCATCACGCTGCGCGGCGACCCAGGCGCCGAACCAGGCGAGGCTCGCTGCGTTGCCCGACAGCCCGTCGCCGATCGCCACGGCCGGCCGCGGCCCGGCGATCTCGCCCATGCTCCGGGCCATCGCACGCTCGATGCGCTTGGCGGCGTTCAGGGCACCTTCGAGATAACCGGCCGCGTGGCTTGCGGTCTCGGCGCCACCGAGGTGCAGCCGCCCGTCCCATAGCGCCCGCCGCAGCATCGGATTGGCGATCTCGCTGTGCTCGCCGCGCGGCGTGGTGCGATCCAATGCGCCGCAGGTGAAGCGCTCGGCCGCCCAGTCCTGATAGTGCTGCTCGCCGCCTTCCAGCGCGGAGCCGAACAGCTGCACCATCTGGCTGTCCATCAGCAGCGGCAGCCCGACACTGAAGGTCGCGCGCAGATCGGGCGAGAAGGCGAGGAAGCCGCCGAGCGCAGCACGGTCGCCGCCGGCATCGCAGGCGTCGAAGATCTCGCCGATCACGGCCTGCTCGTGGCTGACGAACGCATTGCCGGACCGCCCCTGGTCGCGCCAATGCGCCTGGTCGTAGGCGATCACGACCTTGGCCTGCGCCGCCATCCAGGTCTCGGCACCGCGCATCGCATCGAAGGTCGCGTCGTCCAGCTCGGGAAAGAAGCCGACGTGATCGATCAGCAGCCGCGGCGGCAGCGCGAGCACGGCGCGCTTGGCCTCGATCGCGACCGATTCCGTTGATGTGGCAAAGATCAGCCGCACATGCGTGCCGCAATCGACGATGCGCACCAGCTCATGGCCGAGATGGATGAAGGGCTGCGGCAGATCACGCGCCAGCGCCTCGACCAGCTTCGTCATGCCGCCGGAGAGCCGGCGCGCGCCCTGGTGGACCGGCGGCCCGCCGATCTGCTCGGCCGACTTGTCCGCCTCCTTCAGATGAAGAACCGTGCCGTCATCGTGCTGGGCAAAGTCGGACAGGCCGAGCTCCGCGATCAGGCCGGTCAGCAGCGGCTGGGTGTCCGGCCAGAACCAGGTCGGGCCGAGGTCCAGCGCAAGCCCCGCCTTGCTCCTGACCGACAGCACACGTCCGCCCAGGCGATGTCGGGCTTCGAACAAAGCGAACGTGCTGCCGCGCTGCTGCAGGCTGCGCGCGAGTGCCATTCCGCACAATCCACCTCCGACAATGGCCGTTTCGAGCATGGCAGGACCTCGGCTGATGCGTTGCGATCGCGTCTCGACCGGGTCCTGCAAGAAGCTTGCAAGTTTTTGCGCACCAGTGGATGTGCGTTTCCAAACATTGCTTGATTTTCGCACCGGCTTGGCTCACGCCATCACAATGAGCGACGAGCGCGAGATCCTGGCCGCCAATGCGGCCTTCTATGCTGCCTTCACGGCCGGCGATTTCGCGGCACTCGTTGCCCTCTGGGCCGATCGCGACGGCATCTCCTGCATTCATCCGGGCTGGCCGGCGATCGTTGGCCGCGCCGCCGTGATCGGCAGCTGGCGCGACATCCTCGCCAACCCAGGCCGGCCGAACATCGTCTGCGCGGACCCGCACGCGATCGCCGACGGCGATCATGGCCACGTGCTCTGCATCGAGCTGGTGGACGGCGCGGCGCTCGCGGCGGCCAATCACTTCGCCCGCATCGACGGCGCCTGGCGGATGATCCACCACCAATCCAGCCCGATCGCGCAGCTCGCGACGCCGGAACACGACGCCGACGGCCATCGTCTCCACTGATCGCCGCATCTGGCACGAAATTTGATCTACCCTCCCTGACCGGCAGCAATGTCGGGGATTGTTGATTTTCGTCGCGTCGGATTCGGGTCGAATGTCCGTCTCCGCGCAAGGCGATCTGCGCAGGCTGAGACCAGCAACGTGCAGATGCCGACGGGAGGCAGGGATGGCACGCGTTCTGACCGCCTATCTGAAACGCAGCGATGTGCCGACGCGCACAGCGTTGCAGCACGCCATCGACCTCGCGCTCGGACAGGCGCAGGGAGCACTGGTATGAACATCGCGGCTCCACTTCAGCCGACGGCGATCCATGCCGTGCCTGCCGAGCTCTGCGACTGCGGCTTCCGCCTGCTGATGATCCGCCAGTTCAATGTCGGCGCGGTGCCGCCGGCCTTCGCCATCATCGATCAGCGCGTCATGCGCATGCCGCAGCGGCTCGGCCGCCATGGCGTGTCGTTTGCCGCCACGTTCCTGCCCGAGGTGATGTCATGGCTGATCGATCATCTCGGCCGGCCATCGCTGCATGATGAGACCGGCCGCTCCTACCGCAATCCGCGCTGGCCTGTCGTGTGCTGGCATGACCAGGAACGCTACTGGCCGAGCGGCGCCGTCACGGTCGAGTGGTTCGCCGAGGTTGCCTTCCAGGATCACGCATCATGGATGGCATTCCGCACCCATTGGCACGAAAGCCTGACGGGCCGGAATGCCGGCGCAGACGCGACCGATGGAGAAGCAGAGCAGCGCGACGCGTACGATGCGGAAAAGGAATTTGCCGGCGAGGCGCTTCAGCAGGCATGATCTGCCAAAGTGATGCGGAGCCGTGCCGGGCTCTGTTCGATGCCGGTCGAGGCATGATATCAAGGACGTAATCAATCCGCGCGGAGACTCTCATGCGCTACGTCTCATGGTTCGGAGGCTGGCTCGGTCATTTGCTGCCGCAAGGGCGCGCTGACAGCCGTCTCAAAGCGCACGACATCCTCACCCGGCGCCCGGCCGCCGAGTTGTCCAATGAGGACCTGTTCTACATCGCGATGCTCGGCCCTCACGTCTGAGTGGGACCAGATCCCTCGCCCATCGCGCCGCCCATCGGCGGCCTCCCGCCTCGATACGACACGAGCCCGACATGACTGACATTGCGCGCTTCCGCGACTTCGTCGCCGATACGGCACGCCTCGTCGCAAGCACGACAAACGAGCCGGAGCTGCTCGCCGCGCTCGCACCGAAACTGAAGGAGCTGGTCGCGCATGACGACTGGCTGCCTCAGGCCTTTGCGGTCGCCGACGGCGGCCGCTACCGACAATATCTGCTGTATGCCGATCCGCTCGATCGGTTCTCCATCGTGAGCTTCGTGTGGGGCCCCGGCCAGGGCACGCCGGTGCACGACCATCGCGTCTGGGGCCTCGTCGGCGTGCTGCGCGGCGAGGAACTCTCGGTCAGCTATGCGCGGCAGCCGGACGGCACGTTGCGCGAGGCTGCGCCGGAGCGGCTGCGGGCTGGACAAACGGCCGCGGTATCGCCACACATTGGCGACATCCACGCGATCTCCAACGGTCTGGCGGACCGCTCCTCGATCAGCATCCACGTCTATGGCGGCAATATCGGCCGCATCCGCCGCACGGTGTACGATGCGGAGACCAGCGCCGCCCGAGACTTCATTTCCGGATATTCGAATGACACCGTCCCCAACCTCTGGCCCGACCGCACCGCCGCCTGACGGTCTCCGCATCATCACACCGACCGAGTTGCGGCGGCGCTGGCGCGCCGGCGAGGAGGTGGCACTGCTCGACGTCCGCGAGGAAGGCCCCTATTCGCTGTCGCACCCGTTCTTCGCGGTGTCGCTGCCACTGTCGCAGATCGAGCTGCGCATCCTCGACCTCGTGCCGCGTCTGAATGTAGCCGTCGTCGTTTATGATGATGGCGAAGGCTATGCCGCCCGCGCGGTGCCGCGCATTCATGCACTGGGCTACACCGACGTCGCGATGCTCGCTGGCGGGCTGTCGGGCTATGCGCGCCATGGCGAGGTGTTCCGGGACGTCAACGTGCCGAGCAAGGCGTTCGGCGAATTGGTCGAGGCCATCCGGCACACGCCGTCGCTGTCGGCCGACGACGCCAAGGCGCTGATCGAGCGCGAGTCGAACCTGGTCGTGCTCGATGCCCGCCGCTTCGAGGAATATCGCACCATGAGCATTCCGCGCGGGGTCAGCGTCCCCGGCGGCGAGCTGGCGTTTCGGGCGCGCGAGGTCGCGCCGTCGCCCGACACCACGATCATCGTCAACTGCGCCGGACGCACGCGCTCGATCATCGGCACGCAGTCGCTGATCAATGCCGGGCTGCCGAACAAGATCTATGCGTTGCGCAACGGCACGATCGGCTGGACACTTGCCGGCCATCAGGTCGAGCGCGGCAAGACCGCGCGCGTCCTGGAGCGGCCACGGACGAGCTACGCGACCGCGCTGGCTGATGCCAAGGCCTGGGCCGAGCGCGTCGGCGTCGGCGTGCTCGATGCCGCGACATTCGCGCGCCATCAGGCCGAAGCCGGGGTGCGCACGCTGTATTGCCTCGACGTCCGCACGCCCGAGGAACATGCCGCCGGCCATCCGACCGGCTTCGCGTCGGCACCGGGCGGCCAGCTGGTGCAGGCGACCGACGAGTGGGTGGGCGTGCGCGGCGCCCGTCTGGTGCTGTTCGACGATGACGGCGTGCGCGCACGCATGACGGCGTCATGGCTGAAGCAGATGGGCTGGGACGTGGCGGTCGTGGGACCGGATGTCGTTGGAGCGACCGAAACGGAAATCCGCGCCGCACGCCGACCGCCGCTGCCGCAGCTTGGCGACGCGGCAATCAGCGCCGAGCAACTCGCGGCCGATCCCGCTGCGTGGACGATCGTCGATCTCACGCGCAGTCCGAGCTACAAGGCCGGACACATTCCGGGCGCACATTTCGTGCTGGCGTCGCGCTTTGCGGATGATCTCGCCAAGCTGCCCGGCGACGGTCCGATCGTGCTGACCAGCAACGACGGCAGCGAAGCCGCGTTTGCGCTTGCGGATGCACGTGCCGCGACGACGCGTGAGCTCCGAGTGCTCACCGGCGGCACGCGCGCCTGGACGGCTGCCGGGCATGTGCTGGAGAGCGATCGGTCCTCATGGATCTCGCTTGCCGACGACGTCTACAAGCGTCCCTATGAGGGCACCGACAACGCCGCCGAAGCGATGCAGGCCTATATCGACTGGGAGCTGCAACTCGTCGCTCAGCTCGCCAATGACAGCGTGTCGAATTTCCACGTGGTGTAGTTCTGGTGAATGCGCAGGGTGGGCAAAGCCGCATTCGCGACGCGAATGCCGCGTGCCCACCGCTTTCACGCGGGTCGCGAGACGTGGTGGGCAGGCGCCGCCTTCGGCGTCGCTTTGCTCCCTAGGTCGTTACAGCTTCACCGGGAGCTGCGCGCCGAACTCAACGGCGCTGGTTGTAGACGTCGATGCAGACGGCGCCGAGCAGCACCAGGCCCTTGATGACCTGCTGATAGTCGATGCCGACGCCGAGAATGGACATGCCGTTATTCATCACGCCCATGATCATGGCGCCGATGACAGCGCCGCCGACCCGTCCGACGCCGCCATAGGCCGAGGCACCGCCGATGAAGCAGGCCGCGATGACGTCGAGCTCGAAGCCGAGGCCGGCCTTCGGCGTCGCGGTGTTGAGCCGGGCGGCGAAGATCAGGCCGGCCAGCGCCGCCAGCACACCCATGTTGACGAAGGTCATGAACACGAGCCGCTCGGTCTTGATGCCCGACAGCTTGGCGGCCTTGGCGTTGCCGCCGACCGCATAGATCTGCCGGCCGACCACGGTGCGGCGCGTCATGAAGCCGTACAGCGCGATCAGCGCGGTCATGATGACCAGCACGTTGGGCAGGCCGCGATGCGAGGCGATCAGATAGGTGAAATACATCAGTGCGCCGGCCAGCACGACGTTCTTGGCAGCGAAGAAGCCGAACGGCTCGACCTCGATGCCGTGCTCCACCTCGCGCGCACGGCCCTTGACGCTGGCATAGACCAGAATGAGCGTCAGCACCGCGCCGATCGCGAGCGACGTGGGATAAAGATGCGCCGCGCTCGGCATGAACTCAGGGATGAAGCCGGACGACAGCTTCTGGAACGTACCCGGGAACGGCCCGACCGATTGCCCCTGCAGCAGCGCCAGCGCCAGGCCCTTGAACACCAGCATGCCCGCCAAGGTGACGATGAATGACGGAATGCCGAAATAGGCCACCCAATAACCCTGCGCGGCGCCGATCGCGGCGCCGACGATCAGGCAGGCGATGATCGCAAGCGGGAAGTCGACGTGATAGCGCACCATCAGCACGGCGGCGACGGCGCCGACGAAGCCCGCAACCGAGCCGACCGACAAATCGATGTGCCCGGTCACGATCACCAGCAGCATGCCCAGCGCCATGATGACGATATAGCTGTTCTGCAGCACCAGGTTGGTGAGGTTGAGCGGCTGCAGCAGGGTGCCGTCGGTCATGAACTGGAAGAACAGCATGATCACGAACAGCGACAGCAGCATGCCGTAGCTGCGCAGATTGTTCTTCAGGAAGCCGCTATGCGACTTCTCCTCCGGGAGCGAAACCGTCTTGTCGGTCATTGCTGGCGTCCTCCCGACCGCTTACGCGGCCGTCTCCTGGTTCTTGATGGTTTCATTACGCATGATGGCGCGCATGATCTTTTCCTGCGTCGCCTCCGGCCCGGCGAACTCGCCGACGAAGGCGCCGTCATTCATCACGCAGATGCGGTCGCAGATTCCGAGCAGCTCCGGCATCTCCGATGAGATCACGACAACACCCCGGCCGGCATCCGCGAGCTCCTGGATGATACAGTAAATCTCATACTTTGCGCCAACGTCGATGCCCCGCGTCGGCTCGTCGAGGATCAAGACCTTGGGATCGGTCATCAGCCATTTCGACAGCACGACCTTCTGCTGGTTGCCGCCGGAGAGCTGGCTGGCCTCCTGATAGACGTCGGAGCAGCGGATCCGCATCCGGCCGCGGTAGCCGGACGCCGCCTTGAGCTCGGCGATGTCGTCGATCACGCCGTTCGGCGCGACCTGCGCGAGGCTCGCCAGCGTGATGTTCTTGCGCACGTCGTCGGCCAGAATCAGGCCGAGCTGCTTGCGGTCCTCGGTGACATAGGCGAGGCCAGCGTCGATCGCGGCCGGTACGCTGTTGAGAGTGACGTCGTGGCCTTCGAGGCGGGCGCGGCCCGTGATGTTGACGCCCCAGGAGCGGCCGAACAGGCTCATGGCGAATTCGGTGCGCCCCGCGCCCATCAGGCCGGCGATGCCGACGATCTCGCCACGGCGCACCTGGAAATCGACGTTCTTGATTACCTGGCGGTCGGTATGCTGCGGATGGTAGACTGACCAGTTCTCGACCGTGAACACGGGCTCGCCGATCTTCGGCTGCCGCTCAGGGAAGCGGTGCGCCATGTCGCGATTGACCATGCTCTTGATGATCCGGTCCTCCAGGACCGGCTCGGCGCGGCAATCGATGCTGTCGACGCTGCGTCCGTCGCGCAGCACCGTGATGCGATCGGCGACGCGGGCCACCTCGTTCAGCTTGTGCGTGATCAGGATCGACGAGATGCCCTGCTCGCGGAAGGTGACGAGGCGGTCGAGCAGCGCCTGGCTGTCGGCCTCGTTCAGGCTCGCCGTCGGCTCGTCCAGGATCAAGAGCTTGACGCGCTTGGACAGCGCCTTGGCGATCTCGACCAATTGCTGCTTGCCGACGCCGAGATCGGTGATCAGCGTATCCGGCGATTCCTTCAATCCCACCTGAGCCAGCAATTGCTGGGTGCGCCGGTAGACCTCGTCGCGATCGATGACGCCAAAGCGTGACGGCGCATGCGACAGGAAGATGTTCTCGGCGATCGACATCAGCGGAATCAGCGCGAGCTCCTGGTGGATAATGATGATGCCGAGCGCCTCGGAATCGTTGATGTCACGGAAGCGCCGCTCCTCGCCTTCGAAAATGATCTGGCCCTCATAGCGGCCGTAGGGATAGACGCCGCTCAGCACCTTCATCAGGGTCGACTTGCCGGCGCCATTCTCGCCGACGAGGGCGTGGATCTCGCCCGCCGCGACCGTAAAGCTGACGTCGCGGAGCGCCTGCACGCCCACGAAGCTCTTGCTGACGCTGCGCATCTCGAGGATTGCCGTCATCGCGCTGTATCCCGCAACACTTGAAGTCGTTGAGATAAGAGGAGCCGGCGAGCGCATGGCCGCGCTCGCCGGCCATGAGATCACTCGACCTGCGACTTTTTGTAGTAGCCGCCTTCGATCAGGACCTTCTCCCAGTTGCTCTTGTCGACCACGACCGGCTTGAGCAGATAGGCCGGGACGACCTTGACGCCGTTGTTGTAGGTCTTGGTGTCGTTGACCTTGACTTCCTTGCCGCTCAGCGAAGCATCGACCATGTCGGCGGTCACCTTGGCGAGGTCGCGGGTGTCCTTGAAGATGGTCGAGTACTGGTCGCCGCGCAGGATCGCCTTGACCGACGGCACCTCGGCGTCCTGGCCGGAGATGACCGGCATCGGCTGGTTGCCGCTGCCATAGCCGACGCCCTTCAAGGACGAGATGATGCCGATCGAGAGGCCGTCATAGGGCGACAGCACCGCATCGACACGCTTGTTGCCGTAATAGGCGCTGAGCAAGTTGTCCATGCGGGCCTGGGCGGTGGCACCGTCCCAGCGCAGGGTCGCAACCTTGTCCATGCCCTTCTGGCCGGAGGCGACCACGAGCTTGCCGGAGTCGAGATAGGGCTGCAGCACCGACATGGCGCCATTGTAGAAGAAGTAGGCGTTGTTGTCGTCCGGCGAGCCGCCGAACAGCTCGATGTTGAACGGCCCCTTGCCGTCCTTCAGCCCGAGCTTGTCCACGATCGACTGCGCCTGCAGCACGCCGACCTGGAAGTTGTCGAAGGTCGCGTAGTAGTCGAGGTTCGGCGTGTCGCGGATCAGGCGGTCATAGGCGATCACGGTGATGCCCTTGGCCTTGGCCTGCTTCAGCACGTCCGACAGCGTGGTGCCGTCGATCGCGGCGATCACCAGCACCTTGGCGCCCTTGGTCACCATGTTCTCGATCTGCGAGAGCTGGTTCGGAATATCGTCCTCGGCATATTGCAGGTCGGTGGTGTAGCCGCGCTCCTTCAGCACCTTCACGATGTTGTTGCCGTCGTCGATCCAGCGCGCCGAGGATTTGGTCGGCATCGCGATGCCGACGGTCCCCTTGCTCTGGGCCAGTGCGGCGCTGGACAGCGCGATCGCGCCGAGGCCGGCCAGGGCGGCGGCCATGATGGTCTTCATTCTCGACATGTCTTCACTCCCTTTGGATTTTCGAATTTGGACAAGAGATACCCGATTGCGTATCTTGATACCAGTTAGCTGTTAGGCTGAACGACGCTTGACTGATTGTTCCTCCTCTCAGATCGACAGCTTGACGTCGGGCTCGGCGCGACCGTGAGCGCCGACGTCAAGAAGGAAAGTCTGGCCATGGCCGGGGTCGGCCGCCTTGGCCGGCTCGTCCATGTCCTGCCAGGCCGACGTGACCAGCAAGCGCGACAGATCGGGACCGACGAAGGCCGGGCAGCTCGCCTGGCTGGCTGGCACCGCGATGCAGCGCAGATGCTCGCCCTGCGGGCTGTAGACGTCGACGCAACCACCGCCCCAGCGGGCGTTCCAGATCCGCCCCTCCGCGTCGGCGACGGCGCCATCGAGGCCGCCGGGACCGGCATGGCGCAGCAGCACCTCCGGCGCGCCGCGCGGCAGGCCCGTCTCCGGGTCGAGCGCGACACGGTAGAGGACGTTCTCATCCGTATCGGCGAAATAGCCGATCGCGCCATCCGGCGAGAAGCAGATCGCGTTGGGAATGGTGACGTTGGGGAACAACCGGATGATCTCGCCGCGATGCAGCGCATAGATCGAGCCCAGGCCGCATTCGGCGTTGCGGCCCATGGTGCCGATCCAGAACGTGCCGGAGGGATGGACCCGCGAATCGTTCGACCGCGTCGCCTGATTGTCGGCTTCGAGCGGCAGATGCAGCGACAGCGCGCCGTCGGCGACGCTGCGGATGTAGAGTCCGTCCTCGGCCACGATCAGCTGCCTGTCGGCATCGATGCGGCCGAGCGCGCTCGCCATCCTGCCGAGCCCGTGGCGGCGGACTTCGCCGCTGCCGATCTTGGCCTCGAACAGCAGGCCCTCCCGAATGTCGAACCACCAGGCGGTGTCGGTGTGGGGATCGTAGGTCGGCCCCTCGCCGAGATGGCAGCGCTCGTCGCAGAGGATCGTGGTCGGCACCTGCTCGATCATCTGGGCGCTCCCGCGGTTGAGAAGCGATACACGGTCTCGTGCTCATAGACGTCGTCGGGCCCAAGGCGCGCGCTTGGAAAATCCGGACGGTTCGGACTGTCAGGCCAGACCTGCGGCTCCAGGCAGAGCGCGTCGGATTGACGATAGACACGCCCCTTGCCGCTCACGGTCCCGTCAAGATAGTTGCCTGAATAGACCTGCAAGCCAGGCTGATCGGTGAGCAACTCCATGATCCGCCCGGAGCGCGGCGACTCGAGCCGGGCCGCGAAACGCACGCCAGAGCCGTCGCGCAGACAGAAATTATGATCATAGCCGCGGCCACATTTGATCTGCGCATCGTCGGCACGGATGCGCGCACCAATGGGATGCGCGTCGCGGAAATCGAAAGGCGTCCCCACGACGGAATGCGGCGGCCCCGCCAGCGGGATCGCAGTCTCGTCGATCGCGAGATAGTGGTCGGCTTCGACTGTCAAACGATGATCGAGAATGCCGGTGCCGGCGGCCAGGCCGTCGAGATTGAAGAAGCTGTGGTTGGTCAGGTTGACGATCGTCGTCCGGGTCGTCCGGGCGCTGAAGCTGACGGCCAACTCCGTCGGTCCCGTCAGCTGATAGGTGACACGGACGTCGAGCCGCCCCGGATAGTTGGCCTCGCCGTCGGGACTGACATAGAGCATCGTGACCGAGGGCTGGGCGCCGTCTTCGGTGGCGACGATCTGCCAGAGCTTGCGGTCGAAGCCGTCGGGGCCGCCATGCAATGCATGCGCACCATTATTGGCGTCGAGGCGCAGGTCCTGACCGTCGAGCGAAAAGCGCGCCTTGGCAATACGGTTGGCGTAGCGTCCGACCGTTGCACCGAAAAATTTCCGGAGCTTGAGGTAGCTCAGCAGGTCGTCGTGGCCGAGCACGACGTCGTCGACGCGGCCCTGCGCATCCGGCACCAGCAGCGCCTGCAGCGCCGCGCCGTAAGTGATGATCCGCGCCTCGAAACCGTGAGCGCCACGCAAGGTGACGCGCTCGACCTCGCGGCCGTCCGGCAGCGTGCCGAAGACATCCCGGGTGATCCGTGCCTGCTCCGCCATGGCGTCAGTCCTCGAACGGCTCGACGACGTGGCGGCGACCGAGCAGGAAAGCGTCAGCCACCAGCCGCAGCGGCGTCAGATCGACGTCGCTCGCACCGGTCCTTGTGAGTTCGACGAAGCGACGGTAGAGGCCGGGATACTCCCGCTCCCTTTCGTCGACCATCGGCTGGTCGTCCGCGGTCATCCGCGCGCCGCCCAGCGACAGCTTCAACTGGCCTGCGTCGGTCTCGATCCGGATGTCCCAGCTCTGCGGCCCGGTCTGGCGGAAGTCGAACTCGGCCGCGATCGGCAGGTCGCTCGCCGTCGACAGTGACAGGTTGGCCGCGATCGGAGCCTGGCGGTTGGACGGGAACGACAGTTCCGCCTCGGTCACGAACACCGGCTCTGGCAGAATGCGGGTCAGGATCGACAGCGCGTTGATTCCGGGATCGAACACCCCTAACCCGCCCGGCTCCCAGATCCAGCCCTGCCCCGGATGCCAGACGCGCACGTCCTCCTTCCAGTCAATCCGCACGCTGCGAATCTGGCGGGAAGACAGCCACGCGCGCGCCGGCTCGACGGCGGGCGCGTAACGTGAATGCCAGGTCGCGAACAGCGTGCGCCGCTTCGCGGCGGCAAGCGCGACCAGCGGATCGAGCTCGCTGACGGCGGCGCCCGGCGGCTTCTCCAGCATCACATGCTTGCCGGCTTCCAGCGCGGCGAGCGCCTGCGCACGGCGCACCTGCGGCGGGGTGCACAGCGCGACCGCGTCGATCTCGGGTCCGTCGCGCAGCAGCTCCTCGATCGTGCCGAAATGCGGCAGGCCGGGCAGCGAGGCATTGCGACTCGCCACTGCCGTCAACGTCACGCCCTCGGTGGCGGCGATCGCCGGCACGTGCTGATCCCTGGCGATCTTGCCGAAGCCCACGATGGCGACACGAAGCTCGCGCATCTCTAGCGTCCCCAGCGCAGCACGACTGGGTCGAGCCGGCGCGCGATCTCGATCAGTCCCTTCTGGGTCGCCGGATGAATTGGCGGCTGCGGGCTGCGCAAGGTGTCGTGGCGGATCACGCCGCCCGCCTTCATCAGTATCTTGCAGGTGGCAAGCCCGCACTGCCGGTTCTCGTAGTTGATCAGCGGCAGCCAGCGCTCATAGGCCGCCGCCGCGGCCTCGCGGTCGCCCGCGAAATACGGATCGATGATCTTACGAATGCCGTCGGGATAGCCGCCGCCGGTCATCGCGCCGGTGGCGCCCGCGTCGAGATCGGCCATCAGGGTGATTGCCTCCTCGCCGTCCCACGGACCTTCGATCGCCGTGCCGCCTGCCTCGATCAGCGCGCGCAACTTGTCGGCCGCGCGCGGCACCTCGATCTTGAAATAAGCGAGGTTCTCGATCTCCTTGGCCATGCGCGCCAAGAACGGCACCGATAGCGGCGTGCCGGCGACCGGCGCGTCCTGCACCATGATCGGGATCGAGATCGCGTCCGACACGCCGCGATAGAACTCGTAGATCGAGCTATCAGGCACGCGGAAGGTGGCGCCGTGATAGGGCGGCATCACCATGACCATGGCCGCGCCCTTCTCCTGCGCGCGGCGCGAGCGCTCGGCGCAGACAAAGGTCGAGAAATGCGTCGTGGTGACGATGATCGGCACGCGGCCGGCGACATGATCCAGCACCGTGGTCATCACCAGATCGCGCTCGTCATCGGTCAGCACGAACTGCTCGGAGAAATTGGCGAGGATGCAGATGCCGTGCGAGCCGGCATCGATCATGAAGTCGATCGCGCGCTTCTGGCCCTCGAGATCGAGGCGGCCGTCAGCGTCGAAGATGGTCGGCGCGACCGGGAAGACGCCCTTGTAGAGCTTTTTGGCGGAAGCGGTCATGCGGCACCTCTAGTGATTGTCGCGCGGCACCGGCGAGCCGCTGCGGCCAACGAGAAAATCGAAATCAACGCCGCGATCCGCCTGCAGCACGTGATCGATGTAGAGCTTCTGATAGCCGCGAGCCGCATGCGGCTTCGGCGGCGTCCATGCGGCGCGGCGCGTCGCCAGCTCCTCGTCGCTGACATGCAGATGCAGCGCGCGGGCGGCGACGTCGAGCGTGATCATGTCGCCATTCTTCACCAGCGCCAGCGGTCCACCGACGGTGGCCTCCGGCGCGACGTGCAGGACGACGGTGCCGTAAGCGGTGCCCGACATGCGCGCATCCGAGATGCGGATCATGTCGCGCACGCCCTGGCGCAGGAGCTTCGCCGGGAGCGGCATGTTGCCGACCTCGGCCATGCCCGGATAGCCCTTCGGTCCACAGTTCTTCAGCACCATGATGCAGGACGCATCGATGTCGAGATTGTCGTCGTCGACGGCGTCATGCATCTCCTCGACACTCTCGAACACGACCGCGCGTCCCGTATGGTTCATCAGCTCCGGCGAGGCCGCCGACGGCTTGATGACGGCGCCGTTGGGCGCGAGATTGCCGGTGAGGATCGCGATGCCGGCTTCCGTCTTGAACGGCGAGTCGAACGGGGTGATGACGTCGGCGTTCCAGTTCGGCGCGGCGGCGACGTTGTCCCATAGCGTCTTGCCGTTGACGGTGCGGGCGTCCTTGTGCAGCAGGCCGCGCTCGCCGAGCGCGCGCAACACGGCCGGCAGGCCGCCGGCGTAGTAGAAGTCCTCCATCAGGAAGCGGCCCGACGGCATCAGGTCGACCAGGCAATGCACGTCGCGGCAGAGCCGATCGAAATCATCGAGCGTCAGCTCGACGCCGACACGGCCAGCAATGGCGAGCAGATGCACCACGGCGTTGGTCGAGCCGCCGATCGCGGCCAGCGTGCGGATCGCATTCTCGAACGCCTGCCGCGTGAGGATGTCGGACGGCTTGAGATCCTCAGCAACCATCTCGACGATGCGGCGGCCGGCCATGCGCGCCAGCAGGTTGCGGCGCGCGTCCGCAGCAGGGATCGCTGCATTTTCCGGCAAGCCGATGCCGAGCGCTTCCACCATCGACGCCATGGTCGAGGCCGTGCCCATGGTCATGCAGCTGCCGGCGGAGCGGTTCATGCCGGCCTCGGCCTCGTGGAATTCCTTCAGCGTGATCTCGCCGGCACGCAGTTGCTCGCTCATCGAGATGATGTTGGTGCCGGAGCCGATGATCTGGCCACGATAGACGCCGCGCAGTTGTGGCCCGCCTGAAACACCGATCGCAGGCAGGTTGGCCGAGGCGGCGCCCATCAAGAGCGCCGGCGTGGTCTTGTCGCAGCCCATCAGCAGCACGACGCCGTCGAGCGGGTGCGCGCGGATCGCCTCCTCGACATCCATCGAGGCGAGGTTGCGGAACAGCATCGCGGTGGGACGCATCGTCACCTCGCCGAGCGAGGAGACGGGGAATTCGAGCGGATAGCCGCCGGCGTCGAGCACGCCCTGCCGGACATGCTCGGCGATGACGCGGAAATGCGCGTTGCAGGGCGTCAGCTCCGACCAGGTGTTGCAGATGCCGATGACCGGACGGCCCTCGAACCGGTCCTGCGGCGTGCCGCTGTTCTTCAGGAATGAGCGATAATAGAAGCCCATCTTGTCCTGGCGGCCGAACCACGCCTGGCTCCGCAGCGTCTTCTTCTCGTTGTCGTTGCTCATTCCCGGTCCGTTCGTGCAGCCGACTGGGCATGGCGCCGCCGGCCGTTGTAGATGACTTCGATCATCGCCTCGGAGGCGCCCTCGGCGTCTCGAGCGGCGATCGCGTCGATGATGCGCTGGTGCCAGACCAGCACGGTGTCGCGATCGGCAGTCTCGATCGGGGCGCTCAGGACGAACGAGGCGCGCAAGGCGGCTTCGATGACGGCGCCGATCGAGCGCATGAAGGGATTGCCGGAGGCATTGGCGATCGCGATGTGCAAAGCGAGGTCGGCTTCGGCGAAGGCGACCGAGGTCGACGGCTCGCGCTCCATCTGCGCCATCGCCTTGCTCATCGCGGCAAGATCGTCCTCGCTGCGGCGTTCGGCAGCGAGCGCCGCAGCGCGCGGCTCGATCGCCAGCCGGATCTCGGCAAGGTCGGCGAGGAAGCGCTTGTCTATGCCGGCATCCAGATGCCAGGCGAGCACGTCGGGATCGAACATGTTCCAGTCCGAGCGTCCGCGCACCACGGTGCCGACGCGCGCCTTGGTCGACAGCAGCCCTTTTGCAACGAGCGTCTTCACGCTTTCGCGCAGCACCGGACGCGACACGCCGAACGTCGCCGTCAGTTCGGCATCGCCGGGAAGGCGCGCTCCCTCGGCCAAACGGCCGGAGATGATGTCGATGCCGATGCTGCGGGCGACCTCGGCATGGTTGGAATGCGCGCGCCGTGTCGGAATCGAGACGAGTTGCGAGGTCATGTCCTCGCCCCCGCCGGTTTGACGGACGAGCGGCGCGCCAGCGCCATCAGACCTTGCTGCAGCGCAATGAAAACGAACAACAGAACCCCCGTGGCGATCTTGGTCCACCAGCTCGACAGCGTGCCGTCGAAGTTGATGTAGGTCTGGATCATGCCCTGGATCAGGACGCCAAGGAAGGTGCCGATGACGGAGCCCTGCCCGCCCGTCAACAATGTTCCGCCGATCACCACCGCGGCGATGGTGTCGAGCTCGACACCGACCGCAGAAAGCGAATAGCCGGCCGCGGTGTAGAACGAGAAGACGATGCCGGCGAGGCCGGCAAGCACGCTCGACAGCATATAGATGCGGATCGTCATCGGTCCGACCGGAATGCCCATCAGGGCCGTCGCGGCGCGGCTGCCGCCGAGCGCATAGACGTTCGCGCCGAAACGGGTGAGGTGCAGCAGCAGCGCGCTCAAGACCAGGATGACCAGCATGGCGATCGCAATCGCGGTGAGTCGTCCGCCGCCTGGCAGCCGGATCGCGAAATCGGACACGGCGCTGTAAATCGGCGCGGTGATCGGAATCGACTCGGTCGACAGCAGGAAGCTGACGCCGCGTGCCAGGAACATGCCCGCGAGGGTCACGATGAAAGGCGGCAGGTCGAAGACGTGGATGACGGCGCCCATCGCGGCGCCGAACAGCGCGCACAGCACGAGCACCATTGCGAACGCGGCAAAGGGCGGGATGCCCCAGCGCTCGATCGCGAGCGCCACGAACACCGTGGTGAAGCCGATCACCGAGCCGACCGACAGATCGATGCCGCCGGAGATGATGACGAAGGTCATCCCCGCCGCAACGATGCCGAGGAAGGCGTTGTCGGTGAGCAGATTGGCGACGACGCGGGTGGAGGCGATGTTCGGGAATTGCAACGCGCACAACGCGAAGCCGGCGACCAGCACAAAGGCCGTGATCGCAACCGAGGTCGATGCTCTCATGGCTTCATCCTCCGCCAGCGCGCGGTGAAGCGCGAGAGATCGCCGAGCCGCGGCGACTGCGCCAGCAGCACGGCGAGCACGACGACGGCCTTGACCAGCAGGTTGAGCTCCGGCGGATAGCCCGACAGCAGGATGCCGGTGTTCATGGCCTGGATGATCAGCGCGCCGGCGACCGCCAGCACCAGGCTGAATCGCCCGCCGAACAGCGAGGTGCCGCCGATGACCACGGCGAGGATCGCATCGAGCTCGAGCCACAGCCCGGCATTGTTGGCGTCGGCGCCCATGATATCGGCGGCCGCAATGACGCCCGCGAGCGCGGCGCACAGTCCGCACCAGACATAGACCGACAGGATCATGGCGCGGGTGCCGACGCCGGAGAGCTCGCTCGCGCGTGCATTGCCCCCGGTCGCCTCGATCAGGAGCCCGAGCGCGGTGCCGCGCACGACCGCCCCCGTCACCAGCAGCATGCCGACCGCGATCACGATCGGCGTCGGCAGGTCGAGCACGGCGCCGTTGCCCATCCACACCAGGTCAGGCGACGTGAACGTGACGATGCGCCCCTCGGTGATGAGCTGCGCGATGCCGCGCCCGGCAACCATGAGGATGAGCGTGGCGACGATCGGCTGGATGCGCAGGACGGCGACGAGGATGCCGTTCCACAGCCCGCAGACGAGGCCGACGGCGAGCGCCGAGCCGATCACGACCGGCAGCGGCTGCGTATCGGCGAGGCTCGCCGCGGTGGCGCCCGCGATCGCCATCACGGCGCCGACCGAAAGGTCGATGCCGCCGGTCGCGATCACCAGCACCATGCCGAGCGACAGCAGCGCCACCGGCGTGCCGCGGTTGAGCACGTCGATCACGCTGCCGAACAGCCGGCCATCCTGCAGATGCAGGTTGAAGAACTGCGGCGACACTGCGCGATCGATGATGAAGATCACGATCAGTGCCAGGGCTTGCGCGAGACCACGGCGCGGAATCCGGAGCGTCATGATGCAGCCTCGTGCGCCGGCTCGCCATCGGCGGCGATTGCCGCGAGGATGCTGGAGACTTCGACGGCCTCCCCTTTCAGCTCCTCGACATGGGCGCGATCGCGCAGCACCACGACACGGTTGGAATAGGTGACGATCTCGTCGAGCTCGGAGGAGATCACGAGCAGCGCCAGGCCCTGCTCGCAGAGCTCGCGCACCAGGCGGATGATCTCGGCATGGGCGCCGACGTCGATGCCGCGGGTCGGCTCGTCGAGCACGAGAAGCCTCGGCGAGGTCGCAAGCCAGCGCGCAAGCAATGCCTTCTGCTGATTGCCGCCGGACAGCAGCCCGATCGGCCGTTCCGGATCGGGCGGCCTGATGTCGAGCATGCGAATGTAGCGCATCGCGATCTCATCCTGCTCGCGCCGCGACAGCGGCCGGTGCAGGCCGCGCCGGGCCTGCAGCGCCAGGATGATGTTCTCGCGCACGGTCAGATCGGCGACGATGCCCTCAGTCTTGCGCTCCTCCGGGCAATAGCCGAAGCCGAGCCCGGCGGCGTCGCGCGGCGAATTCAGCCGCACGGTCTCGCCGTTGACGGTGGCCGCGCCGCTGTCGGCACGCTCGGCGCCGAACACCAGTCGCGCCGTCTCGGTGCGGCCGGAGCCGAGCAGGCCGGCAAGCCCAACCACCTCACCGCGGCGCAGCTCGAGATCGAACGGAGCGAGATAACCCTGCTTACCATAGCCCTTGAAGCTGACACAGACCTCGCGGGCAGTCTCGGGCTGGCTGGCGGCGCGCTCGCCGGTGGTCTCGGCGAGCTCGCGGCCCAGCATCATGCGGATGAGGTCGAGCCGCGGCAGACCGGCCATCTCGCGCGAGCCGATCAGCCGGCCGTTGCGCAGCACCGTGACGCGGTCGCAGATCTCATAGACCTGATCGAGGAAGTGGCTGACGAAGATGATGCCGATGCCATCAGCCGCGAGCTTTCGCATCACCTTGAACAGGATTTCGACCTCGTGGCGGTCGAGGCTTGCCGTGGGCTCGTCGAGAATGAGGACGCGCGCCGACAGATCGACGGCGCGCGCGATCGCCGTGATATGCTGGACCGCGACCGAGTAGCTCGAAAGCGGTGCGCCGACGTCGATGTCCAACCCATAATCCAGCAGCAGCGCATGCGCGCGCCGCCGCATCTCGGCCTCGCGCACGACGCCGAACCGAGTCGGCTGCCGGCCAAGATAGAGGTTCTGCGCCACCGAGAGGTTCGGCAGCAGATTCACTTCCTGATAGACGGTCGCGATGCCGGCATCGACGGCGTCCTTGGCCGAGCGCGGCGCGATCTCGCGGTCCGCCAGCCGCACGGTGCCGGCGTCCCGCGCGAACACCCCGGTGACCACCTTGATCAGGGTCGACTTGCCGGCGCCGTTCTCGCCCAGCAGCGCGTGAATCTCGCCCTCACCCAGCGTGAAGTCGACATCATCAAGCGCTTTCAGCGCACCGAAGCTCTTGGCCAGGCCGCGGATTTCCAGCAGGGCTGGACGCATCGCCGGCGGAGCTGAACTAT
Organism: Bradyrhizobium sp. SZCCHNR1043; assembly: GCF_032489675.1. Lineage (NCBI taxonomy): Bacteria > Pseudomonadati > Pseudomonadota > Alphaproteobacteria > Hyphomicrobiales > Nitrobacteraceae > Bradyrhizobium > Bradyrhizobium sp. SZCCHNR1043. The sequence goes on along the minus strand of NZ_JAUEYN010000003.1, from coordinate 299,528 downwards.
CAGACATGACGAACTACTTGGCGATCACCAGGAAGGTTGACGTCCGCACGATGTGCGGACGCCAGCGACTTGTCGTCCGTCGTCCCGGCGAGCGCCGGGACGACGGCTCAACAGCCAGGCTCAGTAGCCGAGGCCCTTCTTGCTGTCGTAGATCTTCTGCGGCTCGTCAGCGGCCGTGTAGAGCTTCGATTCCGTCTGGATCCACTTCGGCGGCGTGGCGCCCTTTTCCTTGTAGGCAACGATGGCGTCGAAGGCCGGTCCGGCCATGTTCGGCGTCAGCTCGACGGTCGCATTGGCTTCGCCTGCGGCGATCGCCTTGAAGATATCCGGCACGGCGTCGATCGAGACGGTCAGGATATCCTTGCCCGGCTTGAGCCCGGCTTCCTTCATCGCCTGGATCGCGCCGACCATCATGTCGTCGTTATGGGCGTAGACCGCACAGATCGACTTGCCGCCGTTCTCGGCCTTGATGAAGCTCTCCATCACCTCCTTGCCCTTGGCACGGGTGAAGTCGCCGGTCTGGCTGCGCACGACCTTCAGGTTGGCATTCTTGGCGACGACCGCGTCAAAACCCTTCTTGCGGTTGGTGGCGACGCTGGCGCCGACCGTGCCCTGCAGCTCGACGACGTTGCAGGCCTTGCCGCCGACGGTCTTGGCGAGCCACTCGCCGGCGACCTCGCCTTCATGCACGCTGTCGGAGGTGACGGCGGTCAGATAGAGGTCCTTGCCCGACGGATCGATGTCACGGTCGAGCAGCACCACCGGAATCTTGGCTTCCTTGGCTTCCTTCAGCACGGCATCCCAGCCCGAGGCCACGACCGGCGCGAGGAAGATCGCATTCACCCCCTGCGCGATGAAGGAGCGGATCGCCTTGATCTGGTTTTCCTGCTTCTGCTGCGCGTCGGCGATCTTCAGGTTGATCTTGCGCTTGGCGGCTTCCGACTTGGAGACGGAGGTCTCGGCGGCGCGCCAGCCGGACTCGGATCCGATCTGCGAGAAGCCGACGGTCAGTTCGGCAGCGCTGGCGGACGTGGCAAGCAACAAGGCGGCCGTCGCAGAGGCCACAAAGAGGGCTTTCAGGGTCATCAGGCGTTCTCTCCCAAAATGATCTGTTTTGGATGCGCCACCGCTTCGAGCGGTGTCGTCGCACCTTTTCAGCCGGCCTCAACGGCCGACGTGCCCGGTTATTCCACGGAACCTCAGGGCTGACTAGTCATATTATTTGACTGTAATACTTTTTGAAAAGGATGTGCGAGCCCGCGCGCGCACACTGCCCAAGAGCGACAGCATACACCAATGAAATCTTAAGTTGTCAGCAGCGTTCGGCTACCGCAGCTTGGTCGCCTCGCGGGCGCGCAGCTCGATCGCGGCCCAGGCGCCGGCCCTGATGTCCGCCGCTGGCGCGACCCAGGAGCCGCCGATTGCGACGACCTTCTTGTGCGCGAGCCATTGCGCAGCATTGCCGGCATTGATGCCGCCGGTCGGGCAGAAGCGCACGCTCGGGAATGGCCCCGCCAGCGCATCGAGCGCGGCAAGTCCGCCGGCCGGCACCGCGGGAAAGAACTTCACCAGCTCATAGCCGCGCGTCACGCAGGCGATGAGATCCGACGCGGTCTGGACGCCCGGCGCGAACGGCAGCTCGCCGGCTTTCGCCGCATCCAGCAGCTCGATCGACAGCCCCGGACTGATCGCAAACGCCGCGCCAAGCCTGGCCGCGCGCTCGTAGTCCGCTGGTGTCAGCACCGTGCCAATTCCGACCACGGCATCCGGCACCTCGCCAATGATGGCCCGCGCAGCATCGAGACCGGCTTGCGTGCGCAAGGTGATCTCGATCACGCGCAGACCACCGCTCACAAGGGCGCGCGCCAGCGACACGGCGTGCGCCGCATCGTCAATGGTGATCACGGGGATCACCGGCGCCAGCGCGAGCACCGCATCGAGCTTCGCGCGCTTGTCCAGAGTGCTCATCACGCCTCGCTCATCGCCAGAATGTCCCGCGGCATCGCGGTTGCCGGAATCACGGCCCCCGGCGCCATGATCACGGCCCCCGCCAGCCGGTGGCCCGCCAACGCCGCCTTCCGTGGCGGCGCGCCCTTGATGCGCGCGGCGAGATAACCCGCATTGAAGGAATCGCCGGCCGCCGTGGTGTCGATCGGCTTGAGCACCGCGGGCGGCGCAATGTCGACCAGCACGCCATCGGCATGGATCAGACAGCCGCGCGCGCCGCGCTTGACGACGACTTCGCCCACGCCGGCGTCCTTGAAGCGGCGCAGGCTGACCGACGCATCGGAATCGCCGAACAGCATCTGCTCGTCCTCCAGCGTCGGCAGCGCGACGTCGACCAGCGGCAGGATCGCGCGGAATGCGCGTTGCGCCACCTCGCGGCTGGCCCAGCCGCGCGGCCGATAGTTGCCGTCGAAGGCGACCCGCGCGCCGCGCTTGCGCGCCACCGTCAAGAGCTCGCGCAGCTTGGCCTTGCCGGTCTCGCCATAGAGCGAGAGGCTGATGCCGGAGAGATAGATCCAGTCGAAGCGGGAGAGCCTGTCGAGCATGTCGCGGTCGGCGCGATCGAACAGCTCGCGCGCCGGCGCGCGGTCGCGCCAATAGAGGAAGCTGCGCTCGCCCTTGGCATCGCGCTCGATCATGTACAGGCCGGGCACGCGGCCCTCGACCTGCAGCACCTCCGAGGTGTCGATGCCCTCGCCCTGCCAGGCCGTCAGCATCGCAGCGCTCAAGGGATCATCGCCGAGCGCCGTGACGTAGGAGGTGGGCACGCCGAGCCGGGCCAGATAGAGCGCCGTGTTGAGCGTGTCACCGCCGAAGCCGCGCCGGAACAGACTGCCGTCCTCCTGCGCGAACTCCACCATGCACTCTCCGATGCAGGCGACTTTCATCGGCGTCGATCCATCCATCAAAACGTCAAATGAACCTTCATCGACCGGCTTCGATCGCTGGCGAGCTCGAAGGCGGCAACCGCCTGCTCGAATGGCAGCGCGGCCGAGATCAATGGCTTGACGTCGAGCAGCCCCTCGCCCATCAGCCGCACCGCCAGCTCGAATTCGCGGTCGAACCGGAACGTGCCGCGCAATTGCAGCTCCTTCGTGACCAGCGTGTTGACCGGCAGGGTCATCTCGCCGCCGAGCCCGAGCTGGACGATGATGCCGCCGGGCCTGATCACATCCAGTGCGGCCCGCAGCGCGGCCTGGTTGCCGGACGCCTCGAACAGCACGTCGAACGTGCCCTTGCCGGCGCGCCACGGATCGAGCGCGGACGGCCCCGCGCCGACATTGAAGGCGTGGCTGGCCCCGAGGGCGCGCGCGACCACCAGCGGCGCATCGGCGACGTCAGTGGCCACGATCTCGGCGGCGCCGCCGTAACGCGCAACCAGGATCGACAGTGCACCGATCGGGCCGCAGCCGGTCACCAGCACCCGCTTGCCGAGCAGCGAGCCAGCCTGATGCGCCGCATGCAGACACACCGACAGCGGCTCGGCCATCGCCGCTTCACCGAGCGACAGCGACGGCGCGATCGGAACAGCCTGCGCGGCATCGACGGTGACGAACTCGCGGAAGCCGCCCTGCACGTGGGGATCGCGCATCGCGCTGCCCATGAAGCGCATGTCCAGGCACTGGTTGCGCAGCCCCTCGCGGCAATAGACACATCTGCCGCACGGCAGGCTCGGATTGACCGCGACGCGCGCGCCTTCGGCAAGGCCGCTGACGCCGCTGCCCACCGCGGCAACGATGCCGGCGATCTCATGGCCCAGGGCCATCGGCTGCTTGATCCTGACGGTGCCGAAGCCGCCATGATGATAGTAGTGCAGGTCCGAGCCGCAGATGCCGCCGGCTTCGATCTTGACCCGGACCTCACCTGCTCCGGGCGCCGGATCGGGATAGCTGTCGATGCGCAGATCCTTGGGCGCATGAATCACGACGGCTCGCATCGGCTGTTCTCCCTGGCTCGTTGTCCCGGCCGATCCTACATCGACGCCAGCATGCCGCCATCGACATAGATGGTCTGGCCGTTGACGTAGGTGGAGGCCTCGGAGGCCAGGAAGATTGCGGTGCCGACCAGCTCATCCGGACGGCCCCAGCGCTTCGCCGGGACGCGCGACATCAGCCAATTGTTGAAGTCGGGATTGCTCATCAACGCCTGGTTCATGTCGGTCAGCATGTAGCCGGGGCCGATGGCGTTGGCCTGGATGCCATGCGCGGCCCATTCGACCGCCATCGCACGGGTCAGGTTGCGGATGCCGCCCTTGGCCGTGGTGTAGGGTCCGATCGTCGGCCGCGCCAGCTCGCTACCGAGCGAGCCGATGTTGATGATCTTGCCGCTCTTGCGCGGGATCATCCGCTTGGCGGCCTCGCGCCCGATCACGAAGGCGCTGGTGAGATTGGTCTCGATGATCCGACGCCACTCGTCGGTCGTGAACTCGACCAGCGGCTTGCGGTGCTGGATGCCGGCATTGTTGACGAGGATGTCGATCGCAATCCCCTCGTCATCGAAGCGCGCGAAGGCGCGGACGACGGCCTCTTCGTCGGTCACGTCGAACGGACAGGCCTCGGCCTGATGGCCCACGTCGCGGAATTCCTCCACGGCTGCCAGCGTGCGCGCCGGGTCGGTGCCGTTGATGACGAGCCGCGCGCCAGCCTTGGCGAAGCCTTCGGCGATGGCGCGGCCGAGGCCACGCGAGGACCCGGTCACCAGCGCGGTCTTGCCGGAGAGATCGAAGAGCGAGGTCGACATCGGTTCAACTCGTGGAAGGCTTCGGGCCGGCATCCTCGGTCACGCGACGCGCCCTGACAAGCGCGTTATCCTGCCCTGCCGATCAAACCGGGAGACGGTTAATGGCCGCTACCGCGGTCATGACGCCGCGGATCTCGGCAAGACCTTTGAGCCGGCCGACCAGCGGATAGCCTGGATGGGTGCCACGACCGATGTCGTCCGCCAGTTCGTGGCCGTGGTCGGGCCGGAACGGAATCCGCCAGTCCGGCTCACCCTCGGCCTTGCGGCGAGCCTGCTCCTTCAGCAAGGTCGTCACGACCGCAACCATGTCCACGTCGCCGCGCAGATGCTCCGCCTCCATGAACGAGCCGTCGAGCATTTTGGTGACGTTGCGCAGATGCACGAAGCGGATGTGCGGAGCGAAGCGCTCGGCGAGCGCCGGCACGTTGTTCTGTCCGCCGGCGCCGAGCGCGCCGGTGCAGAACGTGATGCCATTGGCCTTGGACGGGGCGGCGTCGACGATGAACTGCAGATCATCGGCTGACGACACCACGCGCGGCAGGCCGAACAGGTCCCGCGGCGGATCGTCCGGATGGACGCACAGGCTGACGCCGCACTCCTCCGCCGTGGGTACCACCTCGCGCAGGAAGCGCGCGTAGTTGGCGCGCAGCTCGGCATGGCCAATGCCGCGATATTTCTCCAGCATGCGGCGCAGGCCGGGCACGTCATAGCGATCATAGGCTCCGGGCAACCCGGCCATGATGGTCGCGAGCAGACGGTCCTTGTCGGATTCCGATGCCTGCGCCACCCACGCGCGGGCACGGTCGAGCACGTCGGAGGAGAACTCGGCCTCAGCGTCCGGCCGCTGCAGGATATAGCAGTCGAACGCCGCCAGGCGATCCTGATCGAAGCGCAGCGCGGTGGCGCCGCCCGGCAGGCGGAAGGCGAGCTCGGTGCGGGTCCAGTCCAGCACGGCCATGAAATTGTAGCAGACGGTGGTGACGCCGCAGGCCGCGAGGTTGCGCAGCGACTGCCGGTAATTGTCGAACAGGTCAGTGAGGTCGTCCTCGCCGAGCTTGATCGCCTCCGACACGGGTAGGCTCTCGACCACGCTCCAGCGCAGCCGCAGCGATGAATCACCCTCGATCATGCCGATGCGCTTGACGATCTCATCCGTGCTCCACGCCACGCCATAGGGAATGTGGTGCAGCGCGGTCACGATGCCGGTCGCGCCGGTCTGGCGGACCTGCGGCAAAGTGATGGGATCATCCGGTCCGAACCAGCGCCACGTCTGTTCCATGTCGTCCACCTTCCAAAACGCGCGCGGTCAGCGCCGCCGCCGCGTCCTTGTGCGCGGCTCGGCCTGCGCCAACTCTTCCTGCCGTGCGAAAATGCCGTCAGCGCGGCGGAACACCTCGCGCAAATGACGGCGCATCGCTGCCACCGCCTGGGCCTCGTTGCAGGCCGCGAGCCCGTCCAGGATCTCCTGATGCTGCGCGATCAGGAGCGGAATGTGGCCGGCATCCTCGATCAAGGTCAGATGCCGGACGCGGTCGAAATGGATCTTGGTCTGGCGGATCACCTGCCAGACATGCGGATGCCGGCTGGTGCGGGCGATGGTCTGGTGGAACGCCTCGTCATGGGCGTAGAACTCCGCGGGAGTCGCGGCCGCCTTCTGCTTGTCGATCAGTTCGTTCAATTCACGCAGCGACGTCGCATCGATGTAGCGCACGGCCTCGGCGACCAGCGCGCATTCGAGATGCTCGCGGATGAACTGGGCTTCTCCGAACGCCTCGCGCGACACCGGCGCGACGACGCTGCCGCTCTGCGGATAGATTCGAACCAGATCGACATCGGCGAGCTTGATCAGCGCCTCGCGCACCGGCGTGCGGCTGACGCCGAGCCGCTCGCACAGATCGAGCTCGGCCATCGGCGTCCCCGGCGGCAGCGCGCCGGAGACGATGTCCTCGAGCAGCCGCTCATAAACCTGGTCGGCGAGCCGCCGCCCGGCCTTGCCGTCCATTCGCGTCAGCGGTGTCAGATCGTCATCCATAACGGCAGTCTATCCGATTCACAGGAAGCCGATCGAGATCCATGGCAGGAACACGATCAGCAGCAGCGCAACCACGAGCGCGGCGAGATGCGGCCAGACATGGCGGATGACCTCGTCGGGCGAGGCGCGGCCGATGGCGCAGGCGAGATAGAAGCCGACGCCGAACGGCGGCGTGAACAGGCCGAGCCCCATCGCGAACACCGCGATGATGGCGTAGTGCACCTCGTGCACGCCCATCATCCGCGCGATCGGGAACAGCAGCGGCCCGAACAGCACCACGGCCGGCACGCCTTCCAGCACGCTGCCGAGCACGACGAAGGCGAGGGCCGAGATCAAGAGGAAGCCCCAGCGGCCGCCGGGTACGGCGACCATGAGATCGACGAGCTGTTGCGAGAAGCCGGACTGGGTCAGCGCCCAGGCCATGCCGGTGGCCGCACCCACCACCAGCAGGATCGCGCCGGACAGCGAGGCGCTATCGACCAGGATCGGATAGACCCGCTTCCAGTCGAACTGGCGATAGATGAAGATGCCGACCAGCACCGTGTAGATGACGCCGATGGCAGCGACCTCCGTCGCGGTGGCGACGCCCTCGACCACCGCCGAGCGGATCACGATCGGCAGGCCGAGGCCGGGGATCGAGATCGCGAACAGCTTCAGCCGCGTCTTGGCATCGAAGCGCTGCGCGCCGCTCATGTCCTCCTTGCGGGTCTGCATGAAGACCACGACGGAGAGCGCGATCAGGCCGACCACCGCCGGCAGCAGCCCGCCGGTGAACAGCGCGGCGATCGATACGCCCGTGACGGATCCTACCGTGATCAGCACGATCGAGGGCGGAATGGTCTCCGACATCACGGCCGAGGCCGACAGCAGCGACACCAGATCGCCCTCCCGGCTGCCGCGCTGCTTCATCTCCGGAAACAGCGCCGGCGCGACCGCCGCCATGTCGGCCGCCTTGGCGCCGGAGATGCCCGAGACCAGGTACATCGCGCCGAGCAGCACATATTGCAGGCCACCGCGGAGATGGCCGATCAGCGACACGAGAAACAGGATCATCGCCCGCGCCAGCCCGGCGATCTCGATCAGCGCTCCCAGCAGCACGAACATCGGCACCGCCAACAGCACCATGTGCGACATGCCCTCGCTGACCCGGCCGGGTACGATCGAGACGGGCACCGTGGTGCTGAAATGCAAGTAGGCGACGGTCGCGAGCAGGAAGGCGAAAGCGATCGGCGCGCCGATCACCATCGCAGCCGCGACGAGGACGAAGAAGAAGATCACGAGATTGTAGTTGCCGAGATCCTCCAGCACGGGCGCGGCGGCATAGAGCACGCCTGCCCCCGCCAGCACCAGCGCCAATGCGCCGACGATCTGAGGCAAGCTCGCCTGCTCGATCAGCCGGTCGACGGCGGTCAGCAGCATCAGCAGCACACCGACCAGCATCGCGGCCTCGCGAAAACCTTCGCTGATCTCGAGCACCGGCATCCGGCTGATCATATGGCTTTCGAGATGATGCCAGGACGGCATCACCAGCGCGACCAGCACGGTGCAGACCAGCATCAGCCCAAGCGCATCGGTGCGTGCCCGCCATGCCGGCGAGAGGTTGCGCACAAAGGCGGTGAGCCGCATGTGCTCGGCGCGGCGCAGCGCGACGACGGCACCGAGCATCGCCAGCCACACGAACAGCACGGTCGCGAGTTCGTCGGACCAGATCAAGGGCGCATTGAAGACGTAGCGCGCGGCCGTCGCAGCACCGAGCAGTACCAGCTCGGCAACGACGAGAGCAGCGGCCAGCGCCTCGACCGTGCGGCCGAGCAGCTGATCGAAACGCGCGAACGCGCCATGCGACGGCACAGGAGTCGTCGCTGTCATGTCAACGGCCATTGCATCCTCCCCGCAGATTGCTTGCGCGTCCGCGCGCGATGCCAGCCTCAGAGCTGGCCGACCGACTTCTCGAGCAGGCCCCAGGCCTCGGCGCCGAACTTGGTCTTCCACTCGGTGTAGAAGCCGGCGGTGCGCAACGCGTCACGGAACGGCTTGGTGTCGACCTTGTTGAACGCGACGCCTCCCGCCTGCATTTCGGCTTGCGCCTTTTCGTTGAAGCTCTGGATGTCCTGCCGCTCCTTCACGGCGGCCTCCGACAGCGCCGCGGTGATGGCGTCGCGCACGTCGGCGGGCAGACCGTTCCAGCGCGTCGCATTGGCGAAGATGTGGTGACCGTCCCAGATATGGCCGGACAGCGCGATGTATTTCTGCACCTCGTAGAGCTTGGCGCTCTGGATCAGCGCCAGCGGATTCTCCTGGCCGTCGACGATGTGCGTCTGCAGCGCCGCATAAAGCTCGCCGAAATTGATCGGCGTCGGCGCAGCACCGAGCGTCTTGAACAGCGTCACCCACAGCGGATTGCCGGGCACGCGGATCTTGAAGCCCTTGAGATCGTCGGGCGAGGCGATCGGCTTGGCGCCGGAGGTGATGTTGCGATAGCCATTGTCGAGGCATTTCGGGAGCACGTGCAGGCCGACCTTGGCGAACTCGCCGCGCACATGATTGCCGAGATCGCCATCCATCGCCGACCACACCTGGTCGTAGCTCTCGAACGCGAAGGCTATGGCATTGATGCCGCCGATCGGCACCACGGTCTGGTTCACGCCGGACGTCGACATGAAGTCGAGCGCGCCGCTGCGCACCTGCGAGAACATGTCGGGCTCGCTGCCGAGCTGGCTGTTCGGATAGACCTGCAGGTCGACCAGACCACTGGTCTGCTTCTTGATGACCTCCGACGCCTCGATGATTCTGATGACGCCGGGATGGGTGGCGGGAAACGCCGTGCCGTAACGCAGGCGATACTTGGCCGATTGTGCCTGGGCTGGCCCGAACGCCAGGGCAGACGCCCCCGCGAGTGCGGTGCCGACGAAGCAGCGACGGGACATGGATGTGGGCAAAGACATTGGCAAACCTCCCCTGCCGGCCCGCTTGGGGGCCTTGTGTATGTCATTCCTATAACGTCAGCCTATAATGGATACCAAATCTGCTTTCAATAGATAACTTGTATCCAAGTATCGAGGTTGGTATATGACGGCGGCTCACTTTCGAGATGAGCACTGAGGGGATGGAGGAACGCGTGAAGAGCCTCGTGGTGGAGCGGCCCGGCCGCCTGTCGATTGAAACCCGCGCCATCCCCGAGCCCGCCGCCGGCGAGATCCGAATCAAGGTCGAGCGCGCCGGCATCTGCGGCTCCGACATCCACATCCTTCACGGCAGCAACCCGTTTGCGCGCTATCCGCGCGTCATCGGCCATGAATTCTTCGGCCGCATCGACAAGCTCGGCGACGGTGTCGACGCACGGCTCGGCGCTCGCGTCGTGGTCGATCCGGTCGTCGCCTGCGGCCACTGCTATCCCTGCTCGGTCGGCCGTCCCAATGTCTGCGCTGAACTCGCCGTGCTCGGCGTCCACCGCGACGGCGGCTTTTCCGAATATGCCTGCGTGCCGGCTGCGAACGCGCATCTGCTGCCGGACAGCGTCGACGACGACAAGGCGCCGCTGGTCGAGCCGTTCTCGATCGCCGCCAACATCACCGACCACACAAGCGTGTTTGCCTCCGATGTCGCGCTGGTCTATGGCGCCGGGCCGATTGGGCTGACCGTGATCCAGGTGCTCAAGCGCGTCTATGGCGTCAAGGAACTGATCGTCACCGACCGCATCGACCAACGCCTCGACGCGGCGCGGCACAATGGCGCCGATCGCGTCATCAACACCGCGCAGACCGCCCTGCCCGCAGCGCTCGCGGACGCCGGCCTGAAGCCGACGCTGATCATCGATGCCGCCTGCCATCCCGCCATTCTCGCTGACGCGATCGAGATCGCCTCGCCCGCCGCGCGGATCGGCCTGCTCGGCTTCTCGGCCGAGCCGTCCACGATCGTGCAGCAGAAGGTCACGGCGAAGGAGCTTTCGATCCACGCCTCGCGGCTGAACAGCGGCAAGTTCGCCAAGGTGATCGACTGGTTCGCCAGCGGCACCTTGCAGCCGGAGCGCCTCATCACCCACCGCTTCAGGCTCGACGCCTACGCCACCGCGTTCGAGACGTTCGAGCACAACCAGACTGAATGCTGCAAAGTGCAGCTGATCTTCTGATGCAAACCATCTGATCCAAAACATGGACCGCCTCGGCACCGCCACGCTCCACCGCCTGCCCGCCGGCATCGTCAGGCCGGACTACGACCGTACGACGGTCGCGACCGGGATCGTCCATCTCGGACTGGGCGCGTTCCATCGCGGCCACCAGGCCGTCTACACCGACGCGCTGCTCAAGGACGATCCGCGCTGGGGCATCCTCGGCGTCTCCTTACGCTCACCCGACACCCGCGATGCGCTCGAACCGCAAGGCGGCCTCTACAGCGTGACGGCCAGCGATGGCGCCGGCCATGCGCGGCGCGTCATCGGCGCGCTCACCGGCGTTGCGGTCGCGCCGGAAGATCCTGCGGGCCTGATCGCACGGCTGGCCGATCCCGCGGTGCGTATCGTCTCGACGACGGTGACCGAGAAGGGCTACAGCCACGATCCGGCCACCGGCGCGCTGCGCGCCGATGACCCCGACATCCGTCATGACGCTCTCAATCTCACGCATCCGCGAAGCACGCTCGGCTTCATCGTCGGCGGCCTGCGGCTGCGGCGGCAGCGGGGCCTGCCGCCCTACACCGTGCTCGCCTGCGACAACCTTCCCGCCAATGGCCACACCTTGCGCGGCCTCGCGATCGCCTTTGCCGAGCTCGTCGACCGTGATCTCGCCCGGTGGATCGCGGACAATGTCCGCTTTCCCTCGACCATGGTCGACCGCATCGTGCCGGCCACCACCGACGCCGACCGCAGTGATGTCAGCGCCGCGCTCGGCCTCGACGACGCTTGGCCTGTCGTCACCGAGCCGTTCAGCCAATGGGTCATCGAGGATGATTTCGGCGGTGGCCGTCCGGCATGGGACGTCAGCGGCGCGCAGTTCGTCCACGACGTCGCCCCGTTCGAGCTGATGAAGCTCCGGCTGCTCAACGGCGCACACTCCACGATCGCCTATCTCGGCTATCTCATGGGATGCGAGACAGTCGCCGCGGCGATGGCCGAGCCTGATCTTGCCGGTCTCGTCGAGGACATGATGCGCGACGAGGTCACGCCGACCCTGCCCGCGCTCGGTGGCTTCGACGTGGCGGCCTATCGCGCCGCGCTGCTCAACCGCTTCCGCAATCCGGCGCTCAAGCATCGCACGGCGCAGATCGCGATGGACGGCTCGCAGAAGCTGCCGCAGCGCCTGCTCGGCACGATCCGTGACCGGCTGGCGCGCGGCGTGCCGATCACCCGGCTCGCGCTCGCCGTTGCGGGATGGATGCGCTACGTCAGCGGCACTGACGAGCACGGCCAGCCGATCGCGCTGCGCGACCCGCTTGCGATACGGCTGCGTGCGCTGGCGGATGACGCCGGCCCGGTCGCGAGCCGGCTCGCGCCGGCGTTGTTGTCGGTTACGTCAGTCTTCGGCCACGGGTTGCCGAACGATCCTCGTTTCGCGCGTGCGGTTGAGACGGCACTCGGTAGCCTCTTCCTGAATGGAACCCGTGCGACTGTCGCGCGGATCCGGCAAGACGTAGGCTGACGTCACGTCGGCTCTGGCCGGACGAACGGGCGACATCAGCATCGAACTAAACGTTCGGCAACAGCTTGCCCGGATTCATCAGCCCGTGCGGATCGAGCGTAGCCTTGAGCTGTCGCATCAGTTCCAGCTCGAGCGGCGGCTTGCACAGCGGCATCTCGGCGATACGGAGCTGGCCGATGCCGTGCTCGGCGCTGATCGAGCCCCTGCGGCGGGTGATCTCGTCGTGGACGATACGGGTGATCCACGCACCGTGCTCGTAGAACTGCGCCTCGCTCATATCGAGCGGACGCATCAGGTTGTAGTGCAGGTTGCCGTCGCCGAGATGGCCGAACACCATGGGCCGGACGCCCGGCAGCGCCGCACGGACTGCTGCATCCATCACATCAACGAAATCGGCGATCTCGGCGACGGGGACGGCGATGTCGTGCTTGACCGCCTTGCCCTCGCGCACCAGCGCCTCCGACACGCTTTCGCGCACGCGCCAGAAAGCCTTCGCCTGCGTGCCGTCCTGAGCAACCACGGCATCTGAGGCGATCCCGTTCGCCATCGCCTCGGCCAGCGCAGTTTCGAGCCGCACGGTCAGCGCGCTCTCGTCACCAATGTCGCTCAGTTCGATCAGCACTGCCGCGCCGGGAAGCGCCGCGAATGGCAGCCGCGTGTCCGGCATCTGGCGCAGGATCATCTCCAGCGTCGCCGCGGTCAGGAACTCGAACGCGGTGAGCCGGTCGCCGCAATGCGCACGCGACAGCCGCAGCAGCGCGAGTGCGGCGGCTGCATCGGCCACGGCGACGAAGGCGGTCGCACGCGCGGTCGGCTGCGGAAACAGCTTGAGCACGGCGCCGGTGATGATACCGAGCGTTCCTTCCGAACCGATGAACAAATCGCGCAGCGCGTAGCCGGTGTTGTCCTTGCGCAAGGAGCGCAGGCCGTCCCAGATCCGGCCGTCCGGGAGCACCACCTCGAGGCCGAGCGTCAGCTCGCGCATCACGCCATAACGCAGCACGGCGACGCCGCCGGCATTGGCCGCGAGATTGCCGCCGACGGTGCAACTGCCCTCGGAGCCCAGGCTGAGCGGAAACAGCAAGCCGGCCGCGCGCGCGGCGTCCTGCACCTTGGCCAGTACGACGCCGGCATCGACCACGATGGTCTGGCCGATGGCATCGACCGCGCGGATACGGTTCATCCGCGCCAGCGACAGCACGACCGCCCTTCCGCCCGCATCCGGCGTCGCACCGCCGGACAGGCTGGTGTGGCCGCCCTGCGGCACCACGGCGGAGCGCGCCTCGGCGCAGGCCACCATGACGGCCGCAACCTCCGCGGTCGAGCCGGGGCGCACCACCGCAATCGCCGCGCCGTGATACTTGCCGAGCCAGTCACGCAGATAAGGCGCCTGATCGTCGGCTGCGACGAGAACATGGGCGTCGCCAACGGCGCTCCGCAGCCTTTCGATCAGCTCCGTCATGATCAGCGCTTTGACCCTTTGATGGCTTGAGAGGCCGATGCCCGCAAACTAACAGGCCAGCCGATCGCGATCCCAATACCAAGTTGTCCGGCGTCCATAATCGATTGTTATGGGTGCGTTCAGGCCGGCGCCAGCGCCACTGGCGGCGCGATGTGCGGCACGGCTTCGACCAGCTCGCGGGTGTAGTCGGTCTGCGGGTTGGCGAACAGCGCCCGGCTCTCGCCCTGCTCGACGATCAGGCCGGTGCGCAGCACGATGGTGCGGTCGCACATCATGCGCACGACGTTGAGATCGTGGCTGACGAACAGGAAGGCGAGATTGTCCTCGCGCCGAAGACGGTTCAGGAGCTGCAGCACCACGGCCTGCACGGAGACGTCGAGCGCCGCGGTCGGCTCGTCCAGCACCAGGAGCCGCGGCCGGCAGGCAATGGCCCGCGCGATGCCGACGCGCGCCTTCTGGCCGCCGGAAAGCTGGTGCGGAAAGCGCGACAACAGCTCGCGCGGCAGCCCGACGCGGTCTGCGCATTCCTCCACGCGCTGGCGCAGCTTGTCGCCGTTGCGCATGTTCATCAGCCGAAACAACGGATGAGCGACGCAGTCGAACGCGGTATAGCGCGGATTGAGGCTGTCGTTCGGATCCTGGAAGACGATCTGAATGTCCTTGCGCAGCTCGCTCGCGTGGAAGTCGCGTGCCGGGATCTGGCCGATCGGCCGCCCGTCGAACAGGATCTCGCCCTCGCTGGGATCGATCAGGCGGCAGATCATGCGCGAGGTCGTGCTCTTGCCCGAGCCGCTCTCGCCGACCAGGCCGACGCTCTCGCCGCCGCGCATCGTCATCGAGAAGTCGGCCACCCCAACGGTGCCGTCGTCGAAGCGCTTGACGATGTTCTTGACGTCGAGCAGCAGCGGCGTGCCGTGCGGCGGAGGCGGCAGCTCGCTTATCTCGACCAACGGAATCCTCTCGCCATCGGGCACCAGATCCTCGACGCGCGAGGTCGCCGTCGGCGATGCCGCGACCAGACGCTTGGTGTAGGGGTGCTGCGGGCGATAGAACAGCGTCAGCGGCTCGGCCTGCTCGACCAGCCTGCCCTGCTCCATCACCACGACGCGCGCGCAGTAGCGCGCGGCCAGCCCGAGATCATGCGTGATCAGGATCGTCGCCATGCCGCGGTCGGCGGCGATATGAGCGAGCAGATCCATCACCACCTTCTGTGTGGTGACGTCGAGGCCGGTGGTCGGCTCGTCGGCGATCAGGAGCTGCGGACTGCAGGAGATCGCGATCGCGATCATCACGCGCTGGCACATGCCGCCGGACAGCTCATGCGGATAGGCGCCCATGCGCCGCTCGGGATCGCGGATCTGCACAGCCTTGAGCAAGCTCAGAGCCTCGGCCTGCGCCTCCTGCCGCGACAGACGGCGATGGGCGAGGATCGCATCCGCAATCTGCTGGCCGACGGTGCGGATCGGGTTGAGCGCGGCGCGCGGGTTCTGGAAGATCATCGCCATGGCTGCGCCATGCAGGCTGCGCAGATCGGCGCCGCCGGCGCGGGTGATGTCCTGGCCCTTGAAGCGGATGCAGCCGTCGGTGATGCGGCCGGCCTTGTCGAGCAGATGGGTGATGGCAAAGCCGGTCACCGATTTGCCGGAGCCGCTCTCGCCGACAAGGCCCAGCATCTCGCCGGGCTGCAGCGACAGCGACACGCCGCGCACCGCCTCGACGAGGCCGCGACGAGTCGAGAAGGTCACCTTGAGGTTCTCGACCTCGAGCAGCGGCGCCGTCACGTGCGCATCCTCGGATGCGCCCGGCTCTGCTTGGTTCTGACGAGACATCACGTGCGCATCCGGGGATCCAGGATGTCGCGCAGGCCGTCGCCGAGCAGATTGAAGCACAGCACCGCGCTCATCAGCGCAAGTCCGGGAAACGCCACCAGCCACCAGCGCCCCGTGGAGATGAAGCGTGCGCCCTCGGCGACCATGATGCCCCATTCCGGCGTCGGCGGCTTGACGCCGAGGCCGATGAAGGAGAGGCCCGCGGCATTGAGAATGGCCCAGCCGAGATTGAGCGATATCTGCACCGCCATCGCCGGCAGCACGTTCGGCAGCAGGAAGCGCAGCACCACGGCGATGTGGCTCTCGCCGCAGGCCCGCGCGGCCTCGACCCAGCCGAGATTACGGCGGATGTTCACTTCGGCGCGGGCGAAGCGGATGTAGAACGGCAGATTGATGATCGCGGTCGCGATCACGATGTTCTCGACGCGGTTGCCGAGCGCGGCCACCATCGCCATCGCCAGCACGAACAGCGGGAACGCCATCAGCACGTCGACGAAACGGCCGACCGCCTTGTCGAGCCGGCCGCCGGCATAGCCGCACAGCGCACCGACGACCGACCCGAGCGCGAAGGACACGGCGACCGCCGTCACCGCGATGGTGAGATCGAGCCGGCTTGCGACGATCAGGCGGCTTAGCACGTCGCGGCCGAGCTGGTCGGTGCCGAACCAGTGCGCGGCGCTCGGCGGCTGCAGCGCGGCGGAGACCTCGGACGCGACCGGATCGTAAGGCGCGAGCCACGGCGCAAAGATCGCGATCAGTGCCAGCAGCAGCGCGCCGCCGGCTGCGACGGCGGTGACCGGATTGCCGCGTAGCACGAACGCGGTATGGCGCAGGGTCGACGCGGTCTCGATCGTGCTCATGCTCACGCCACCGTCGCCCTGGGATCGGCGATGCCATAGAGCAGATCGACCAGGAGATTGACGATCACGAAGATCGTCGCCATCAGCAGCACGAAGCCCTGCACCGGCGCGTAGTCCGACACCAGCAGCGCATCGAGCGCGTAGGAGGCGACGCCCGGCCAGGAGAACACCTTCTCCACCAGCACGTTGGCGCCGAGCATGGTCGAGAATACGATGCCTGCGATGGTGATCACCGGAAGGATCGCGTTGCGCAGCGCATAGGTGACGACGATGCGCCACCACGACAGCCCGACCGAGCGCGCGGTGCGCACGAAGTCGCTGCCGAGCGACACCAGCATCGAGGCGCGGGTGATCCGCGCCAGCGGCGCGATCACGAACAGCGCCATGGTCAGCGCCGGCAGCATCAATTGCCGCGCCGCCGCCCACCAGCCCTCGAGATCGCCGGCGAGCAGGAAATCGATGATCAGGAAACCGGTGCACTGCGGCGGCAGCGTGGCGAAGATGTCGATGCGGCCCGTGGGGTCCGGCGCGAAGCCGAGCAGATAATAGAACACGTAGATCAGCAGCAGACCGGAGACGAAGGTCGGCACGCAGACGCCGAGCGAGCAGAACAGCCGCACGCCATGATCGACCAGCGAGCCGGGCCTGAGCGCCGCGACGACGCCGAGCGGCACCGCCGAGACCAGCGCGATCAGCAGCGCGGTCAACGTCAGCTCCAGCGAGGCCGGCAGCCGCTCCTTGAGGTCCTTGGCAACGGCCTGCCCGGTCATCATCGAACGGCCGAGATTGCCGCGGCCGACGTCGTACAGATAGATCGCGAGCTGGTTCGGCAGCGGCTTGTCGAGCCCGAGCTGCCGGCGGATCACCTCGATCTCCTCCTGGCCGGCATTGGGACCGGAGGCAAAGAACACGGCCGGGTCCCCCGGCAGCACGCGCATCAAGAGAAAGGTGAACACCAGGACGCCGAACAGCGCCGGCAGCGACGAGACGAAGCGCCGTCCCGCCCGAGCCAAGGTTGCGCCGATCGTGCCCATGGTTATCAGCCGTCCCCGTTACTTGCGGCTCAGGTTACGATAATCGACCTGCCGCGTGAACTGGTAGACATAGCCATCCACCGTCGGCTGCATCACCGCGTCCTGCGCCGCCTGCCAGATCGGGATCTGGAACATCTGGTCGAAATGGACGGCGTTGAGCGCCTTCCCCTGCTCCTCATATTTCGCCTTGTCGGCCTCGAAGCGCGCCTCCTGCGCGATCTTCTCCAGCTCGGCATTGTCGGTCGAGGAGTAGTTCCAGCGCTGCTTGCCGGTGTAGAAGTTGCGATAGAAGTAGTCGGTCGAGGGCAGCCAGGCGACGATGCCCTCGGTGAAGAACGGCAGCTTCTTCTCGTTGATCGCGGTCGACATCTGCGCATCCGGCAGCTTCTGGATGTCCACCTTGATGCCGATCTTGGCGAGCGATTCCTTGACCAATGCGGCCATCGGCTCGGCGGTCGCCGCCTGGCCGACATTGAAGCTGAAGGTGGTGGAGAAGCCGTCCGCCATGCCGGCGTCCTTCAGATAGGCCTTGGCCTTCTCCAGATCGAGCTTGATCGGCTGCGGGATCGGATAGCCGCCGCTCGGCGGCTTGCCGTCAGCCCACGTCGCGCCGTAGAGCGCCGCGCCGCGGCCGAACAAGGCCGCCTTGAACATGTCGTCATAGGGCAGCGCAGAGGCGATGGCGCGACGCACATTGACGTTGTCGAACGGCGGAATGGTGTTGTTCATCGAGATGAAGGTCACCGCATTGTATTGCGGCGTCGAGATCACCTTCAGCTTGCCCTTGCCTTCGAGCGACTGCACGTCGCTCGCCTGCAGATCGATGACCAGATCGGCATCACCGCGCTCGACGAGGTTGGCGCGCGTCGCCGGCTCCGGCACCGACTGGATGATCAGGCGCTTGAACGCCGCCGGCTTGTCCGGCGTGCCGCGGTTCCAGGCCTCGTTGCGCTTGGCGATCACTTGCTCGCCGGGCTTGAAGGTCTCGACGATGTAGGCGCCGCTGCCGGCCGCGTTCTCCTTGGTCCAGTTCAGCGCCCAGGGATCTTCAGCCGTCGCATGCGCCTTGGCCAGCTTGGAGTTGATGATGATCGGATAGACGGTCGCGAGATTCGGCAGCGCCAGCTTGTCCGGCTTCGGCAAGGTCACTTCGAACGTCAGGGGATCAATGACCTTGAACTGATCGGCCGACGTCAGCGAGCCCGTCAGCAGTTGCGCCTTGCCGAGGATCGGCGCGCTGACGCAGCGGTCGAGCGACCATTTGACGTCCTCGGCCGTCACCGGCGAGCCGTCCTGGAACTTGGCGTCGGGGCGCAGCTTGAAGGTGATCTTCAAACCGTCAGCGCTGACCTGATAGGATTCAGCGAGCTCGCCGGTGATCGTGTCGAGATCGAACACCCACTTACCATTGAGCTGCTTGCGACCGAACGACACCAGCCGGTCGTAGCTCGACATCGACAGCGCGAAGGCCTCGCGCGTCGAGCCCGGAATGTTCGGATCGAGCGTGTTGACGGTGGCACCGGTGACATAGCGCAGAGTCTCGGCGCGGCTCTGCGCATGCGCCGATGGCGCAACCAGCATCACCGCGAGCAAGGCGGTCGCAGCGAACAACGAACGTTTGGACATCTCGAAACTCATCGCCCTTGTTCCCTCATTGGTCTCAAAATCCGGGACTGAAATACCCTGCCAGCGGTCACCGGCGGCGCAAGCGCATCAGATGGGAGCGCATCAGATGAGATCGCAGCAGCAATTCACGTGCCACGGCGCACCTCGGCCTGCTTCACATCGTAGGCCTGGAAGCTGGCCCAATGCTTGTCGATGTCGGCCTTGAACAACCCGCGCGTCAGCCCATGCACGAGCTTCGGCACCGCTGTGGTCATTGCATTGATGGAAGAACCCGACGCGCCGAAGCTCATCGTCGAGGCAATGGCAAACACATGGACGTCGCGGATCCACGGCGTTGCGCCAGCCACACGCTCGCACAGCGCATAGTCGTCGGCGAGATAGGGAAAGGCGCCGAGCCGGTCGTTGCGCTCGCTGGCGTCGGGCGTGTAGCGATCGCACCAGCGTGCGATGTTGGCGGCAAAGCTCTGCAGCTCCGGACGCTTTGCGAAGTCCATCGAGATGCCCGTCGCGCTGACTACGAAATCGACTGTGACTTCGTCTTGCGGTGTCCGCAGCACGACTCCGTCGGACGTTTCGCACGCGGCCACGATCGGCGCGCCCTCGTGTAGATGGAACGCGGCATGACGGGCGCAGCGATCATAGGTGTGCTGCGGAAAGCCCTCGCGCAACTCGAGGACCGCGCGCATGAAACGCCAGCGCCAGACGTCGTCGAGCTCGGAGAAATGCCGCAGGAAACCGCGGAACGTCAGCCAGCGATAGGGCTGGATCAGCTGGATTTCCGCTCGGCGGCATAGCAGATCGACGCGCGCCGCACCGGCTTCGAGCGCAGCCGCCGCATTGTCGAACGCCGAGGCACCGGCGCCGATCACGGCGACGCGGCGGCCGCGCAAGCTGTCGAAATCGATCTCGGCGCCGGAATGGGCGCCGCGCGTTGCGGGCAAATGGCGCAGCGGCTCCGGAATGCTCCAGTCGCCCATCCCCTCCTGCCCGGTCGCCAGCACGATCTTGCGGGCGTAGATCGTCGCCTCACCATCCTTGCTGCGCACGGTCGCCTGCAGCAGTCCATCAGCGGCCGGCGCGATATCGACGACCTCGCAGCCGTTGCGCACGGGAAGGTCGAGCTCCTCGCGATACCAGGCGAGATAGTCTGCCCAATATTCGCGCGGAATCAGGTCAAGATTGCGCCAGCTCTCGCCGCCGAACTTCGCCTCGTGCCACGCCTGATAGGTCAGACAGGGTATGTCGAGATCCGGTCCGGTGAAATCTTTCGGGCTGCGCAGGGTCGGCATGCGCGCATAGCTGAGCCACGGTCCTTCGCGGCCAGCTTCGGCCTTGTCGAGCACGAGAATATTGCTGACGCGTGAGCGCAGCAGGGCGAAGGCGGTGGCAAGACCCGATTGGCCGCCGCCGACGATCAACACATCGCGCGCAGGTCGGCCATCGGGACCGATGATAGGCGTCAGCCATGGCATGCTGGGATGCGCGATCCTGGCAAGATCGCTGCGGACCTGGGCCGTCAGCGCGGCGAGACCGGCGCTCATGCCGGCCACCGGATGAAACACGCGCAATCGCGATCGACACGCTCGCTGTCGCTCACGCTCTCTCCATCAGTCATGTCACCCGGCGAGCGAAGCTTAGCAAAGCGAGCCTGGAGCCGACCATACCGATTTGTCCGCCGCCCATAACAGCTTGTTATGGGACGGCAGCGGCAGCTAGAATCGACAGCCATCCGCAGCGAGACAAGAGGTCGCATGCCGCTCAATCTGCGCCAGATCGAGGTGTTCCGCGCCATCATGATGACAGGCTCGATCAGCGGCGCTGCGCGGCTGCTGTCCGTGTCGCAGCCCGCGATCAGCCGGCTGCTGGCCTATACCGAGGATGGCCTCAAGCTCAAGCTGTTCGAGCGCATCAGCGGCCGGGTGCAGCCGACGCCGGAGGCCAGGCGGCTGTTCGCCGAGGTCGAGCACGTCCATCGCGGCGTCGCGCGCATCAACGATCTCGCCGACGAGTTGCGCGCGGGCGGCACCGGGACGATCCGCGTGGTGGCGAGCCCGAGCGCGGGACACAGCATGGTGCCGGAGGCGCTGGCGCGGCTGCGCGGCCGCTTTCCCGACCTGCGTGTCGAGTTCGAGTCGCTGACCCTGCTGGAGATCGTCAGCCGCGTCGGCACAGCCCGCGCCGATCTCGGCATCACCGTGCTGCCGGTCGACGAGCCGACAGTCGCGGTCGAGACGATCGCGGAGGGCGCGCTGCACGTGATCATGCCGGCCGATCATGCCCTGGCGAAGCTGCGCAGCATCAGGCCGAAGGACATGCTGCCCTATCCGCTGGTCGGCTTCGGCCGGCAGACGCCTTATGGCCACATCGTCACATCGGCCCTCGCCGGCGGCCCGGAGCCGACCACCATCGTGCGCTACACGCCCGACGCCTGCGCCATGGCCCGCGCCGGCGCGGGCCTTGCCGTGGTCGACGAATTCGTGCTGCGCGGCCGCGCCTGGCCCGACCTCGCGGCACGGCCACTCGCACCGAAAATTCCGATGCGCGCGCATCTGCTGACGCCACGCTTCGAGCCGCTATCACGCAACGCGGCCGCGCTTGCGGACATTTTGCGCGGGCGCGATCGGAAATCCGGCACTGCGAGGCGTTGAGCTACGCCGCCAGCCAGCCGCCATCGACCGGCAGCACGATGCCGGTCGTGAACGACGCCTCGTCGCTGGCGAGGAACAGCGCGGCGGCCGCGACCTCGTCTGCCGCGCCAAAGCGCTTCATGGCGTGGCGCTGGCGTGAGGCCTCGCGCACCGGCTCGGGATCGGCGTGGCGCGCAAAGCTCCGGCGCAGCAGCGGCGTGTCGATCGCGCCCGGCGCCAGCGCATTGACGCGGATGCCATCGGCGGCGAAGTCGACCGCCATGGTGCGGGTCAGGCTGATGATCGCGCCCTTGGCGGCGATATAGGCGCTGTTGCCTTTGCCGCCGGCGACCGCAAGCTGCGACGCCACGGTGATGATCGATCCGGCCTTCTGCTTCTGCATGATCGGCACCGCGACCTTGGCCCACAGCCAGGTGCCGCCGACATTGGCGCGGAACACCGCGTCCCAATCCATAGGATCGGTCGTGACCACGGTGCCGCCGCAGGAGAAGCCGGCCGCGGTCATCAGCACATCCAGCCGGCCGCGCGCGGCTGCCACGCTCTCGACCGTCGCCTTTGCAAAATCCGCTTCGCCGACATCGCCGACATACACGCGGCCCTGGCCTCCGGCCTTGGCCAGGAGCAACAGGGTTTCCTCCGCGCCTGCCGCGTCGCGGTCGACCAGCGCAACATAAGCGCCCTCGCGCGCGAACATGACGGCGCTGGCGCGGCCGATGCCGGAGCCGCCGCCGGTGATGACCGCGACCTTCGCCTTGAGCCTCATCTCAATCTCTCCCGTGCTGATCGAACCAGCGGCCGAAATGCTCCGCCGATGCCGCGCAGTCGAAGCGCGCGCGCCAGCCGAACTCCTCGGCCAGTCGCGTCGTCGACAGCCGGCCGCGGTTCGGAGCAAACACCGGCACCGTCGGCGCCTCGCCCTGCTCCGCGAGCCGGCAGACGAAACCGGAGCGGCCTTGCGCGAAGGCGCGGCCCCAGGCCTCGGCGGTAAACATGGCTGTGCTGGAGATGTTGTAGAGCCTGTGCTGCGGCCTCTCGGCTTCCAGCAACCGGCAGACGGCGTCGGCGACGTCGACCGCATAGACCCAGTCCTTGTCGCCCGGCTCGTTCAGCAGCGCCGGCGCATTGCGCGCGCAACAGGCCGCGATCAGCGCCTGCGGCGATGGCGTGTCGCGCACGCCGCCGGCGCGCTCGAAAGGGCCGAAGACCGCCGACAGGCGCACGCTGATCACGTCGGTTTGCCACAGATCCGACAGCCGCGCGGCGACGCGCTCGGAGGCGAACTTGGTGATCGCATAGAGCGACACCGGCTCGCACGGCATGGTCTCCTCCAGGACGGCAAAGCGCCGACCGCTGGCGCCATAGGAGGCCGCCGAGGACAGGTTGATGACGCGGCGGATGCCGCTGCCGCGCGCCGCCTGCAGGATCGGCACCTGCGCAAGCAGATTGACCGCGAGGATGCGCTCCGGGTCAGCCGCATCGCGCTCGGGCCCGGCAGTGATCGCGGCGCCGAGCACGACGGCATCGCAGCCGCTGGCGATCGCGGCCGCGACGGCGCTCGCATCGGTGACGTCGCCCTGCACCAGGTGCAGACGCTCGCGATACGGCGCGAGGGCGCGCTGCGCTGCCGCCGGCAAACCTGCTGCGTCAAAGATCGTCGCGGCATGGCCGCGCTCCAGCAGGCCTTGCGCAATGTTGAGCCCGACGAAGCCGGCGCCGCCGAAGATCAGGACATGCATCAAAGAGTTCCTCGCGTGGACAGCGATCGACGAAGGGCATTCAGCTCTCTCCCCACGTCATGGCCGAGCGCCGTCCCGGCCATCCACGTCCGGCAGCATCCTGGGAAGCACGTGGATGCCCGGGTCGAGCCCGGGCATGACGGCGGACAGCGGAGCGACCGCGTCAACATGATCAGCGACTCCAACAGCTCTTCGCGCCTAGAGCAGCTTCACCCCAAAATTCTGCTCCGGGTCCATATCCGCGACCAGGCGCCCCGTCGGCTTCGCAGCCTCGCCACCGCTGCGGGCGAGGAACTGGCCGGAGCCGGGCTGGGCCGACAGTCTGCCGCCGTCAACGATGACGCGGCCGCGCGACAGCACGGTCACCGGCCAACCCTGCACGCTGCGCCCCGCAAATGGCGTGTAGCCGGCGAGGTCGTGCATGGCGGCATCGCTGATCGTGACGTGCTTGTCCGGATCCCACAGCGCGATGTCGGCATCGGCGCCGATCGCGATCGCGCCCTTTCTCGGATGCAGATTGTAGATCTTGGCCGGCGCCGTCGCTGTCAGCTCGACGAACTTGTTGAGGCCCAGCCGCCCCTTA
Source organism: Bradyrhizobium sp. SZCCHNR1043 (assembly GCF_032489675.1). Lineage (NCBI taxonomy): Bacteria > Pseudomonadati > Pseudomonadota > Alphaproteobacteria > Hyphomicrobiales > Nitrobacteraceae > Bradyrhizobium > Bradyrhizobium sp. SZCCHNR1043. The sequence goes on along the minus strand of NZ_JAUEYN010000003.1, from coordinate 275,339 downwards.
GACACCATCGCGTCGAACAAGAGCGGCAGCCGCAGCTCCAGGCCCGGCAGGCCGTTGGCGATCTGCTTGAAGTTGGGGTTGGGGCCGGCGCGCAGCTTGCCGGTCTCGTCGAACCGATACGGCGCGTGATCGGAAGAGATCGTCTGCAGGTCGCCGAGCGACAGCGCCTGCCACAGCGCCTCCTGATCGGGCGCGCGGCGCGGCGGCGGACTGCACATCCACTTCGCACCCTCGATGCCGGGCTTGTCGAGATCATCAGCCGTCATGAACAGATATTGCGGGCACGTCTCAGCAAACACCTTCAGCCCCTGCCCGCGCGCATCCCGGATCACTTTGGCGCCTTCCGCGGTCGAGACGTGGAAGATCATGATCGGCTGATCGACGAGGGCGGCCATGCCGATCAGCCGGTTGAACGCTTCGGCCTCGGAGAAGCGGGCGTGGCTGATGGCGTGATATTTCGGCGCGGTGTAGCCGCGCGACAGCAGCCGCTTTACCATCCAGGAGATGATGCCATGGTTCTCGGCGTGCGCGCACAGCATGGCGCCGCCTTCGCGCGCGGCGACGAGAATGTCGAGCAGCGGCTCATCGTCGATCTTGAGCCGGTCGTACGTCATGAAGATCTTGATCGAGCCGTGGCCCTGGCGGATCAGCGCCGGCAGGTCCCGCTCCAGCGTCTCCCTGGTCGGATCGGCGACGATCATGTGGAACGCGTAGTCGATCACGGCCCCCTTGCGCGCCAGCGCGTGATAGTCCTCGACCACCTGCGGCAACTGCATGCCGACATGCTGGGCCGCGAAGGAGATCACGGACGTGGTGCCACCGAAGGCGGCCGACGTGGTGGCGCTCTCGAACGTGTCGGCATTGACGATCCCTGCCGCCGAGAGCTGCTCGATATGGCAGTGGCTGTCGACGCCGCCGGGCAGCACATATTTGCCGCGCGCATCGATCTCGCGCCTGGCCCGGCCGAGGCCGCGGCCGATCGCCGCGATGGTTTCGCCTAATACCGCGACGTCGGCCTCGAACGTGTCGGTGGTGGTGGCGACGCGCCCTCCCCGGATGATCAGGTCATAGGCCGGCTCGGTCATCGCGATCTCCTAGTTCTGCCAGATGGAACGCCGTGGACGCGAGACGACCGCATCGGCCCCATTGCGTCAGCCATGGCATAGTGGTTGCCTGTCACGCGCCGTCAACACTGAAGAAGCAGGTAGCTCCCATGTCCCGCCCGCGCATCACCGTGATCAATCCGAACTCCAACCAGGTGGTCACCGACGGCTTGGCGGCGGCGCTCAAGCCGCTGATGTTCGCCGACGGGCCGGAGATCGTCTGCGAGACCTTGAAGGAAGGTCCATACGGCATCGAGAGCCAGAAGGACGCCGACAGCGTCACCCTGCCGCTGCGGCGTCTCGTCGAGGGCGACAACGCGTCCAGCGCGTTCGTGATCGCCTGCTACAGCGACCCTGGCCTGCATGTCTGCCGCGAGGCCACGGCACGGCCGGTGCTCGGCATCGCCGAATGCGGCGTGCTCACCGCGCTGACCCGCGCCGACACGTTCGGCGTTCTCGCCATCGCGCAGCGCTCGATCCGCCGCCACATCCGCTATCTCCGCCAGATGGGCTTGATGGATCGGTTGGCCGCGGAACGGCCGTTGGACATGACCGTGGCGGAGACGGCGTCAGGCGAAGGCACCTTGGCGAAGATGATCGCGGTCGGCCGCGCGCTGAAGGAGGAGGACGGCGCCGGCGCCATCGTGATGGGTTGCGCCGGCATGGCGCGGCACCGGAAGAGCTTAGAGGAGGCGCTGGGGATTCCGGTGATCGATCCGACCCAGGCTGCGGTGACGATGGCGCTCGGCGCGGTGGCGTTTGCCGGGTGAGTGGCGCTGAGCCTTGCGCTCTGCATTCGCTGATCTGCCCGACCGGTCGCCTCACACACGGCTGTCGTCCCGGCCTTGAGCCGAGACCCATAACCACCGGCTGCGGTGAGGCAGGCAACTAACAGTCACGTTCCTCGATAGCTTCCGCGGTATGGGTCCCGGCGTTCGCCGGGACGACACCATTGTCGTCGCTGGAGTCGAGCACAATAACTGCGATCTGCTTAGCTCCGGCAGCTAAAAAACTCGTTGTTCACTCCGGCGGCACCGCGCCCGTGCGGCTGGTGATCAGCCCGTAATGCTCGATCCGCCGATGCCTTGCGAAGTCGAAGATCGTCTGCTTGCCGAACCGCGTCGCATCGAGATCGCACGGCACGACCAGCACCTCGTCCCCTTCCGTCACGGCTTCCGCGACGATCTCGCCGTCGGGATTGACGATCAGGCTGCCACCGATCAGGTGATGGCCGTCCTCGACGCCGGCCTTGGCGACCGCCACCACCCAGCACGAGTTCTGATAGGCGCCGGCCTGCGCCGAGAGGCGATTGTGAAACAGGCGCTGCTGCAGGCCCTCGGCGCTCTTCAATGAGTTCACCGACGGCGTGTTGTAGCCGATCAGCACCAGCTCGACGTCCTGCAGCCCCATCACGCGATAGGTCTCCGGCCAGCGGCGGTCGTTGCAGATCGCCATGCCGATGATGCCGCCGAGATCGCGCCACACCGGAAAGCCGAGATCACCCGGCTCGAAATAGCGCTTCTCCAGATGCTGGTGGCTGCGCTCCGGTTCGAACTCCTCGTGGCCGGGCAGATGCACCTTGCGGTATTTTCCGACGATGGTGCTGCTGCGATCTGTGAGGATGGCGGTGTTGTAGTGGTGCCCATCCGGCGTCAGCTCGGCATAGCCGAGATACATCGCCATACCATGCTGCGCGGCGCGATCGAACAGCGGCTGCACGGCGGCGTTCGGCATCATCAGCTCGAACCAGCTATCGACCTCCACCTGATTCTCCAAGTACCAGCGCGGAAAGAACGTCGTCAGCGCCAGCTCTGGATAGACGATCAGATCGGCCCCCCGGCGCTTGGCCTCGTCCAGCAGTGCGATCATGCGCGCCACCACCGCCTCGCGGCTGTCGGCGCGCTGAATCGGCCCCATCTGGGCGGCGGCAACGTTGATCACGCGCATGGTTGGTCTCCTATTCTAACTCTGGCGTCACCCAGGCCGATGCAGCACGTGCCGCGTCCGCGAGAACGATGGGCGGCCGCGCTTCAGCCCCCACAGCGGCTGCGCCAGGGTCGAGACCGCCTCGGTCGGATCGGCTGCATCGATGCAGACGAGATCGGCCAGCGCGCCGACGGTGATGCCGTAGTCGCCGAGCCGCATCAGCTTTGCCGCATCATGGGTCACCATGTCCAGGCAGCCGGCGAGATGGTCAGGGCGTGAGACGTGGCAGACATTGGCATAGAGATTAGCCATGCGGATCAGCGAGCCGTCGCCATAGGGCGTGAACGGGTTGAGCACGTTGTTGGTCGAGAGCGAGCAGGTCACACCCGCAGCGCGTAGCGGCTCCAGCGGGACCACGCCGCGCGGGATCGCATGATCGTGGCGGCGGCCCATCAGATGCAGGTCGGTCGACGGCAGCACGGTGACGGCGACGCCGGCATTGGCCAATTGCGCAGCGATGGCTTTGAAGCGCTGCGGCGGCAGCAGCGACAGCTGCGTGACGTGACCGACGGCGACGCGGCCGCCCCAGCCATATTCCTCGGTCTTGCGGCAGACATATTCGATCTGCATGTGATCGAGCGTCTCGGCGAGATCGAGATGCATGTCGATGTCGACGTCGTGCTCGCGCGCGATCGCGAAGATGCGGTCGATCTGCGCCGGCGGGTCGGTGTCGAAATACGGGGCGGCGCCGATGGTTCGCGCGCCGCGGCGCAGGCCTTCGATCAGCAGCTCCTCGGTGCCGGGATAATTGGTGAGACCTTCCTGCGGAAATACGCAGATCTCGAGATCGAGCGCCCAGGCATAATCGTGCGCGAGCCGCCGGATCGCCTCAAAACCGATGAAGCCGATGCCGGGATCGAGCTCGACATGGGTGCGCATGCGCATCGTGCCATGGCTGACGCAGCGCTCCACCGTCTGCTTCGCTCGCGCGTAGACATCATCAGCGGTGAAGTTGCGTTTCGCGGCCGCGGTCTCGCGCACCGCCTCGGCGACTGTCCCGTCGCGGATGGTGCAGCGGTCGAGGATGCAAGTCTTGTCGAGATGGATGTGCGTCTCGATGAAGCCGGGAACGACGAGGCAATTCTCCGCGTCGCGCTCCGCGCCGTCGGCTGGCAGCGACGGCGCGATCGCGGCGATGACACCATCGGAAATTCCGATATCGGCGCGGCGCAGTTCGCCCTGCTGCGCCAGCACCGCGTTGCGAATGATCAGGTCCATGCTGCCGCCAGGGATTCCATACGCGCGCCAAGCTGGCGGCCCGGCTGCGAAAAGGCAAGCGCCATGCCAAGGCCCGTCCGCCGCAACGCGCGGCCAGCGGTCGATACCATTCGTTTACAAATAGACGGCCGCCGGGAACCACTTGTTTGCCGGGGAAAAACTGCTATATTGATGCATGGAAAACGTGAACTCGTTCTGCTCAGGCCCGTCGTCAAGGCGGGCCGTTGCCGTTTTGGGGGTAGCTGTCCGATGACTCGCTCCAACCGTACGGATCACATTCGCCTGACCTCGCACCCGGTGCCAGGCGCCAAGCACAATTTCCCGCTCCACTGGGGCGCCGAGAGCGCGCGCGAGCGCGGCCCGATCATCGGCACGGTGTCGCGTCCGCAGGACCGCAACGTGATCGGCAGCCATGGCGGCTCCTACACGGTCTACCGCGCGCTCGCGGTATCATCTGGTGCGCTCGATCCGATCCGCCGTCCGGATCTCACCAACACCCATCCCGCCGCTACCATCGGCCCGTTCGCGCAGTGGCGCGATCCGGCGAAGATCGTCGCGCTCGATCCCTGGGGCCATCTGGTCGCCGAGAATTTCGGCGGCGAGATCGCGGAAGGAATCGATATCCGGCCGACGATCGCCGTGACCAAGGCGCGCATCGAGCTGCCGGAGCTGCATGCGGCGCTCGCGGCCAAGCGCCTCGTTCATGATGGCGATGTCGTGCACGCCAACGGCAGCGTGTCGGTGGTCAAGATCGCGATCGATCCGGTGTGGTACCTGCCCGGCGTGGCCGCGCGGTTCGGCACCAGCGAGACCAATCTGCGCCGCGGCCTGTTCGAGCAGACCGGCGGCATGTATCCGGAGCTGGTGACCCGGCCCGACCTGCAGGTGTTCCTGCCGCCGATCGGCGGCACCACGGTCTATCTGTTCGGCGACGTCGACAAGCTCAATGACAGCCGGACGAAGATTACATGTCGCGTGCATGACGAGTGCAACGGCTCCGACGTGTTCGGCTCCGACATCTGCACCTGCCGCCCCTATCTGATCCATGGCATCGAGGAATGTGTCGCGGCCGGGCAGAACGGCGGCCTCGGCATCATCGTCTACAACCGCAAGGAGGGCCGCGCCCTCGGCGAGGTGACGAAGTTCCTGGTCTACAATGCGCGCAAGCGCCAGGAGGACGGCGACGCCGCGGCGGCCTATTTCGAGCGCACCGAATGCGTCGCCGGCGTGCAGGATGCGCGCTTCCAGCAGTTGATGCCTGACGTCATCCACTGGCTCGGCATCAAACGCATCGACCGCTTCATCTCGATGAGTGACATGAAGCATGACGCACTGGTGGGCCAAGGCGTCGACATCGTCGAGCGCGTGCCGATCCCGGACGAGCTGATTCCGGCGGATGCCCATGTCGAGATCGCGGCGAAGAAGGCGGCCGGCTATTTCTCGCTGGAGCCGCAGAAGCCCGAGGCGCTCGGCGACACCGTCGGCCGACCGCTCGAGAAATACTGAGCGCAGCAGCCGATCATGGACGACGTCGCCTATCTCCTCTCAGCCCGCGCAGTGCGCGAGCGGGCGCATCAGATGCTTGTGCTCGGTCTCGCCGACAAGCTGCCGCATTTTCGGGTCGAGATCGGCAAGCTCGATGCGATCGCCGACCTCGTGCTGGACGTCACCAGCAAGGCCTATCCCGATGGCGAGGTGCCGTTCCACTCGCGCTGGCGGCATTTCGTGGTCGGCGGCGTCGATCGCTGGGCCGCTGTCGCAGACAAGATTCAGTGGAATGATGCGGCCTCACGGGCGCGCGCCGAGTTCGATCTCGCCATCACCAGCGTGCTGCTCGACGCGGGCGCCGGCGCGGCGTGGCGTTACCATGATGTCATGAGTGACACGCGTATCGGCCGCTCCGAGGGACTGGCGCTGGCCAGCCTCGACATGTTCGCAAGCGGTGCGTTTTCGGCCGACGCGAGCGATCCGCTGCGGGCCGATGCAGCGAAGCTGAAGCAGCTCACCGTCGGCGATCTCGAACGCGGCTTTCAGGTCGGTGCCGACAATCCACTGGTCGGGCTCGAAGGCCGGGTCGAATTGCTGCGAAGGCTGGGCGCCGTCGTCAATCCCCATTCCGATCGGAGCATCTTCCCAAATTGTGACACGCCAAGACCTGGCGGCTTGTTCGATGACCTCGCCGCGCGTGCTGAGGACGGCCGCATTCAGGCGGACGCGATCCTGCAATCGGTGTTGCGTCAGTTCGGCCGGATCTGGCCCTCGCGCATCCTGCTGAACGGCACCAGTCTCGGGGACTGCTGGCGTCATCCGTCACTGCCGACTGACGATGGCATCAGCAACCTCGTCCCGCTGCACAAGCTGTCGCAATGGCTGAGCTATTCGCTGATCGAACCGTTGCAGCGCGCGGGCCTGGTGGTCGAGAACATCGACGGCCTCACTGGCCTTGCCGAATACCGCAATGGCGGTCTGTTCGTCGATGGCGGCGTGCTGCTGCTGCGCGACCCTGCCGATGCCGCGCGCGCCCATGCAGTCGACTCGCCGCTGGTGGTGGAATGGCGCGCGTTGACCGTCGCCCTGCTCGACCGTCTGGCCTTGCTGATCCGTCAGCGCACCGGCCAGACCGCGGAGCAGCTGCCGCTGGCGCGAATCCTCGAAGGCGGCAGCTGGGGCGCCGGCCGCAAGCTCGCCTTCGCTCGCCGCCCGGACGGCTCGCCGCCGCTGACCATCATCAGCGACGGCACGGTGTTTTAAGGGGGGTTTGAGGCTAAACTCATCGATCTTGCGCCTCCGTCATTGCGAGCGAAGCGATTTGTCCGCCATAGCCCGAAGGGCGACGACGGAAGCGATCCAGGGCCAGGAAGGAAGTCTGGATTGCTTCGTCGCTCCGCTCCTCGCAATGACGAAACTGATGAAGTGCCTGTAGGGTGGGCAAAGCGCAGCGTGCCCACCATTCCAAGCTGAGCTAATATCAGGTGGGCACGGCGCTTCGCGCCTTCGCCCACCCTACGCTTCGGAGATGAAAGCCATGGAAGGCGTCACGGTCGTCGATCATCCCCTGGTGCAGCACAAGCTGACCTTGATCCGCGACAAGTCGATCTCGACCAAGTCGTTCCGCGAGCTGCTCAAGGAGATCGGCATGCTCCTGTGCTACGAGGTCACGCGCGACCTGCCGCTCACGGAGGTAGAAATCGAGACGCCCCTGGCGCGGATGCAGTCGGCCAAGATCGCCGGTAAGAAGCTGGTGTTCGTGCCGGTGCTGCGCGCCGGCGTCACCTTCGTCGACGGCATGCTCGACCTGGTGCCGACCGCGCGCGTTGCCCATATCGGCCTCTACCGCGAGCCGCAGACCTTCACCGCCGTCGAGTACTTCTTCAAGGCACCATCCGACCTGCAGGAGCGTCTCGCCGTCGTCGTCACACCGGTGCTCGCGACCGGCAACAGCGCGGTCGCCGCGGTCGACCGGCTCAAGGAGCGCGGCGCCAAGGACATCCGCATGGTCTGCATGATCGCCGCCCCCGAAGGCGTCGAGCGCGTGCGCGGCCTGCATCCTGATGTTGCGCTGTGGACCGCCGCGATCGACGAGGGCCTCGACGACGACGCCTTCATCGTGCCGGGTCTGGGCGATGCCGGCGACCGCGCCTACGGCACGAGGTAGCAGCGGTCAGCCGGCGAACGCGGCCTGCGCCTCCGGCAGCGCCCAGATCCTCTCGATCGCAGCAGCACCTGCGGCCATGATGGTCGCCTCGTTGCCGTGGAGATAGCGACCGTCGTGGATCAGCAGCCGGCCGTCGACCATCACCTGGTCGATGTTGGCGCGGTTGGCGAGGGCGATCAGGCCGCGGCGGGGATCGTGCAGCGGCTGGAGATGCGGATGCGTCATGTCGACGACGGTGAGATCGGCGGTCGCACCCTGTGCTATTACGCCCAGATCAGGCCGCTTGATCATCGCGGCGGCGATCGCCGTGACCGCGTCGATCAGTTCCGGCGCGCTCGCGGTCTCGGCGCTTCCCAGCGCGACCTTCGAGATCATCGATGCCGCGTTGAGCTCGCCGAGCAGGTCCATGTTGTAGCCGTCGGTGCCGACCGCCGTGCGGACGCCATGCGCGGCGAAGCGGCCGAAGGCGGCGGTGACGCCGGCGCGTGCGAACACGCGCGGGCAGTTCAGCACGCCGGCACCACGCGCCGCCATCAGCGCAAGGTCCGCATCGGTCGAGGCGTGGCAATGCGCGGCCAGCAGATCGGGACCAAGCAGGCCGAGCCAATCGAGATATTCGGCCGGGGTGCGGCCATAGCGTTGCGCGATGGTCGCGACCTCGCCTGCGCTCTGCGCCATGTGCGTCGTGATGGGAATGTCGAGCTCGCGCGCCCGGCTCACAGCCGCGCGCAACAAATCCGGTCCGCAAGTATCGGTCGCGTGCGGGCTCATCGCGAGACGAATACGGCCGTCGCCCTGGCCGTGCCAGCGCTGATACAACGCATTCCAGATCGCCATGTCGGCTTCGCCGTCATTGCCCGCGTAAGTCACGACGCCGGAGGCATCCGCCTTGGCATCTGATGTCGAGAACAGATAGGGCGCCCCGTAGAAGCGCAGGCCCATCTCGAGAGCCGCATCGAACAGCTCCGGGATCGTGTTGCGGAACGGCTCCATCACCGTGGTGGCGCCGCCCTTCAGGAGCTGCAGCACCCCCATGCGGCCGATCGCCAGCCGCTCCTCCACCGAAAGGATCTCGGCCCCGCGCTTGGACAGCGGCAGCAGCACCGTGTAGACGATGCTCTTGTTGTTGCGCCGACCGTTGCCGTCCTCGGTGAGCGTGCGTGCGATCGCCTCGCTGAAGATGTGGTTGTGCAGATTCAACAGGCCCGGCAGCACGAAGCGGCCGGGCCGGTCGAACACCTCGTCCGCCGCAGGCTTATCGGCCGTCACGGCCGCGATCTGCTTGCCCTCGATCAGCACCCAACGGTCGCGCAGCACGTCCTGCGCGCCGTCCTTGCGCGCCAGCACGTAGCTGCCGAAGATCGCGGTCGTGCTCATGCGTCCTTCGCTTCCGCCGCCTCATGACGCTGATAGTTCGCCGCGATCTCGGCCCCGGTCGTGATCCACACGTCCTGGCACGACTTCGCGTAGGTCAGGAACTCGCGCAACAGGCGGAAACGCATCGGCCGCCCCGAGACCTGCGGATGCAGCACGGTCGTCACCATCGCGCCCCAGTCGCGGACTTCGTCCAGTTCGTCCTTCCACATCGACAGCACATGCTCTTTCGGAAAGATCGAGCGCGGCGAGAACCGCGCCGACAGGCCGTGCATCCAGTCGTCATAGCTCGCGGTCACCGGGATCTCGATCGTGCCGGGCTTGCCGTCCGCGAGGCGATGGCGATACGGCCTGACGTCATCGCGGAACGACGAGGTATAGACGATGCCCTGGCGCACCAGCGCTGTCAGCAGCTCCTCGCAGAACTCGCCGAACGGCGCGCGGTAGCCGATCGGCCGGACGCCGAGCCGGCGCTGGATCGCCTCGAAGCCGCGCTCGATCTCCTCGACGATGAAGGGATCGCCGGGATCGGGCAACAGATGGTGATAGCCGTGATGGCCAATCTCGTGGCCGGCCTTCAGCACGGCTTCCGCCATCGCCGGATGCGCGTCGACCGACCAGCCCGTGATGAAGAACGTCGCCTTGAGATCGAGCTCGGCGAGCAGCTCGAGCAGCTTCGGCGTGCCGACGCGCGCCTCATAGCCGCCAAAGCTCATCGTCACCAGACGCGCGGCATGCGCCGGATCCTTCGAGGTCCAGGCGCTCTCGGCGTCGATGTCGAACGACAGGAACATGGCCGCGCGATACGGCGCAGGCCATGGATAGTCCGGCGCCGGCGGCGCGGTGTTGGCGGGAATGAGCGGAATGCCTGCGAGCGCCTTACTGTCCAGCATTGATCAGCACCTTCTCGATTCCATTGTCGCTGAGCTTCCACTTGGCCAGCAGCGCCTTGTAGCTGCCGTCGGCGATCAGGCCCTCCAGCGCGGCGCGCAAGGCCTCGCGCAGCTCGTCCGCCTTCAATGGCGTCGCCAGCCCCGTATATTGGTAGGCGATCGGCGCGCCGACCGGCACATAGGTGTTCGGCTCGAGATCCATGATGTAGGGCAAGGTCTCGTTGCCCTGCACGGCGGCGTCAATGCGGCCCTGCTTGAGCTGGGTCCGCGCATCGGCCGAGCCTTCCGTGCCGACGAACTGAATCGGGCTCGCGCCGCAGTTCTTCTCGCTCCAGGCGGCGATGTCCTTGGGGAACATCGTGCGCCTGCTGGCGCCGACCTTCTTGCCGCACAGCGCGGCCGGCTCCTTGAGCTCGGCCGCGCGCGACGCCTGGACGAAGAAGCGCGGACCGCTGCGCAGATAGTCGAGGAAGGTCGCGGTGTCCTGCCGGCTCTTGTAGTCGGTCATGCCGGTCAGGATGATGTCGAAGCGTTGCGTGGCGAGGCCCGGCATCAACTGGTCGAAGCTCGTCTCCTGCCACACCGCCTTGACGCCGAGCTTCTTGGCCAAGGCCTCGCCGAGCTCGACGTCGAAACCGGTCAAGGTCGCGGTGGCCGGATCCTTGAACTCCATCGGCGGATAGTTCGGCACCACCGCGATGCGCAGGCCGCTCTGCTTGATCTCGGCCGGCAGCTCGGCGGCGAGAGCCGCGCCCGCCACGGCCGCGCTCATGAACCCAGCCAACATGATCGACTTTAAACCCATCACCTCACCCCACTTCAGCTGCCAGAAATGCCTTTGTTCTCGCCTCGCGCGGCGCGCGCAGCACCTCACGGGCCGGGCCGCTCTCCACGATCACACCCTGATCCATATAGACCACCCGGTCGGCGACCTCCCGCGCGAAGCCGAGCTCATGCGTCACCACCAGCATGGTCATGCCCGATGTCGCGAGTTCCTTCATCACGCTGAGCACCTCGCCGACCAGCTCGGGATCGAGCGCCGAGGTCGGCTCATCAAACAGCACCAGCCGCGGCTTCATGGCGAGCGCGCGCGCAATGGCGACGCGCTGCTGCTGGCCGCCCGACAATTGCGATGGATAGGAGCCCGCCTTGTCGACGAGGCCCACCCGCCGCAGCAGCGCCATGGCCTCGTCCTTCGCTTCGGCCGGTCCACGCTTCTGCACCTGCACCGGCCCCTCGATGACGTTCTCCAGCGCCGTCATGTGCGGAAACAAATTGAAGCGCTGGAACACCATGCCGCAGGCGAGGCGCTGCCGCGCGATCTCGCGCTCCGACAGCCGATGCAGCCGGCCATCCTGCTCGCGGAAACCGAGCAGCGCGCCGTCGAGCCAGATGCCGCCGCTGTCGGCCGTGGTCAGCTGGTTGACGCAACGGAGCAAGGTGGTCTTGCCGGAGCCGGATTGCCCGATCAGGCAGACCACCTCGCCCTCGAAGACATCGAGCGAGACTTGCTTGAGCGCCTGGAATTCGCCGAAGCGCTTGCTGACCTGACGGATGGCGACGAGCGGCGTCATCAGCGACCCCGCGCGATGCCGCGGGCAAAACGGTGTTCGAGTAGCATCTGCAGCGGCGTCAGGACCGAGACCACGAGCAGATACCAGAGGCCGGCGACGATCAGGAGCTCGATGACGCGCGAATTGGCGTAGTAGATATTCTCGGCCGAGTGCAGCACCTCCGGATACTGGATCACGCTGGCGAGCGAGGTCGCCTTGACCAGGCCGATGAACTCGTTGCCGAGCGGCGGGATCACCACCCGCATCGCCTGCGGCAGGATGATCCGGCGCAGCGCCTGCAGCCGTCCCATGCCGATCGCCTGCGCCGCCTCGTATTGGCCGACGTCGACCGACAGCAGCCCGGCCCGCATCACCTCCGAGGTGTAGGCGCCCTGGTTGATGCCGAGCCCGAGCAGCGCGGCCAGGAACGGCGTCATCACGTCGACGGCGCGCGCGCTCCACAGGCCGGGAATGCCGATGGTCGGAAACACCAGCGCGAGGTTGAACCACAGCAGCAGCTGCAGGATCAGCGGCGTGCCGCGGAACAGCCAGGTGTAGCCGGCGGCGACCGACCTCAGCACCGGATTGGGCGACAGCCGCATGATCGCGACGACCACGCCAAGCGCGATGCCGAGCGCCATCGCCGCGACGGCCATGACCATGGTGTTGACGATGCCGCGCAGGATCACCGGCGCGGTCAGGAAACGTTCGACGAACGACCACTCGATCTGCCCTTTGGCGAAGGCACACCCGATCGCGACGAGGATGACGACGATGACCGCAGCCGCGAGCCAGCGGCCCCAGTGCGCCTCGCGGGCGATCCTGTGTCCGGACAGATCCGGGAAGCCGCCGGCCAGCGCCTCGCTCCGGCTCATTGCGGCGCCGCGTTGAGCATCGGCTCGCGCACCGCATTGGCGCCGAGACCCCATTTGTCGAGAATGACCTTGTAGCTGCCGTCGGCGATCATCGCCTTGATCTGCTCGGTCACGACCTCACGAAAGCCTGCATCATCCTTGCGGAACATGATGCCCTGGTAGCCGAAGGCGATGGGCTCACCGACGATGCGATACTTGCCGGTCTCCTGCGACTGCGCATAGGGCAAGGTTTCGCTGCCCTGCACGGCGGCCTCGATGCGGCCCTGCTTCAGCTGGTTGCGGACATCGATCGAGTTCTCCCCCGGCACATATTGCGCCGCCGGCTTGCCGGCGGCCTCGCAGACCGCCTTGCTCCATTTCTCGATCTCCTGCGGGAAGCTGGTCGAGCGCGTGGTGCCGATCTTCCTGCCGCACAGATCGGTCGCGACCTTGGCATCGCTCTCCGCCAGCACGAAGAATTGCGGGCCTGTGACCAGATAGTCGACGAAGTCGGCGGTCTCGCGCCGCGAGGCGCGATCGGAGATGCCGGAGATGATGAAGTCGGCGCGCCTGGTCTGCAGCGATGGGATCAGCTCGGCGAACGGCGTCTCGCTCCAGACGATCTTGACGCCAAGCCGCTTCGCCAGCTCGTTGGCCAGGTCGATGTCGAGCCCCTTCAGCTCGTTGGTGGCGGGGTCGTGATATTCCATCGGCGCGTAGGTCGAGTTGACCGTGAGCTTGAGCACGCCAGCCTGCTTGATCTCGGCGGGCAGCTCCGCGGCTCCCGCCGGAGCGAGCGAGGCGAGGATGACGAAACCTGCGAACGACGAACGGCGCATCCTGCGACACTCCCCCATGTGAACGGCTAATCGACCGCGACCGGCTCGACCACGCCGGCGCGCTCGGTGATGACCTTGTACTGATCCGGCCGGCGATGCGCCGCGAAGTTGAACATCTTGTCCTTGCCCTGGCGGCACAGATCGAGGTCGATGTCGGCGACGATGACCTCATCGGCGAGCGTCGTCGCCTTCGCCACGATGCAGCCATTGGGATCGACGATGCAGGAGCCGCCGATCAGCCCGCTGCCGTCCTCGTCGCCGGCCTTGGCGACCGCGATCGCCCAGGTCGCGTTCATGTAGGCGTTGGCTTGCGCCACCAGCGTCGAATGGAAGGTGCGCAGCGAGGCATCCTCGGTGGTGCCGCCATTGGGATCGTAGGCTGCGGAATTGTAGCCGACGCAGACCAGCTCCACGCCCTGGAGCCCGAGCACGCGCCACGATTCCGGCCAGCGCCGGTCGTTGCAGATCATCATCCCCATGATCGCGCCGCCCCATTCGCTGCCGGCGCGCACCGCCGGAAAGCCGAGATCGCCGTAGCCGAAATAGCGCTTCTCCAACTGCTGATACCTGGCGCCCGGCCGCGGCTCGACCGAGCCCGGCAGATGCACCTTGCGATATTTGCTGATGATCTCGCCGTCGGGATCGACCAGGATGGAGCTGTTGAATCGGCGTCCGTCCGGCGTCAGCTCGGCATAACCGACATAGAAGCCGACACGAACCTCTCGCGCCCGGTCGAACAGCGCAGCGACGGCCGGGTTTGGCATCGACCGCTCGAAATGGTCGTCGAGCGCCTCGTCTTCGAGGATCCATCGCGGAAAGAACGTCGTGAAGGCGAGCTCGGGGAAAACCACCAGCTTCGCGCCCTGGCTGGCGGCCTGATCCAGCAGCGCAATCATGCGGGACAGCGTGTGCGTCCGGCTGTCGGCGCGCTGGGTCGGTCCCATCTGGGCGGCGGCGGCGCGGAAGATACGGCTCAATAGTGCCTCCGATCTGTGCGCCATGCCGAACGATCAGGCGGAACGCCGCCTGGATGCGCGCACTGGAAGAAGGGATCATTTGGCGAAAGCGGCGCGGGATTTGCAATCTGCCCACACGGCCGCGCGCTATGATATTTTGGCCGAGACCATCACCGGGGCTTATAGGACGACCATGCCATGAACCTGCGCCAGCTGGAGATCCTGCGGGCCGTCATTCGCCATCACACCACCGTCGCCGCCGCCGAAGAGCTGGCGCTGTCGCAGCCCGCGATCAGCAACGCGCTCAAGGCGATGGAGGCCCAGGCCGGCTTCACCCTGTTCGAGCGCGTCAATAACCGATTGTTTCCGACGCCGGAGGCAATGACGCTCTATGAGGAGAGCGAGGCGATCTTCACCTTGCACGCCCGGCTGGAAAACCGCGTGCGTGACCTGCGCGAGCAGAAGACGGGTCATCTGTCGATCGTCGCCACGCCGCCGCTCGCCTACAGCATCATCCCGCCGACCTTGTCAGGCTTCCTGCGGCGCCGGCCGCAGACGCGAATGTTCTTCGACGTGCGCCGCTACGAGGGCATCATCGAGGGCGTGCTCGGCAATGTCGCCGAGCTCGGTTTCGCGCTCGGACTGTCCGACCATCCCGGGATCGCCCATGAGGTCGTGCACACCGGCGAGATGGTCTGCGTGATGCCGGCCCGGCATCCGCTTGCCGAATGCGACGTGATTTCCGCGCGGGATCTCGTCGGGTTCCCGCTGATCGGCCTCGAACGCGGCACGCGCCTCGGCGAAGCCGTGCGCGAGAGCTTCCGGCAAGCCGATGCGGACTTCCAGCCGACCGTCGAAGTGCGTTACTGCAACACGGCCTGCGTGCTGGCTTCGACCGGCGTCGGCGTCGCCGTGGTCGATCCGTTCTCGCCGCGTCAGGGCGGGCCTGATCTCGTGGTACGGCCGTTCACGCCCTGCACCACGGTGTCGGCCTATGTGCTGTGGTCCGAGGCAAGGCCGCTGTCGAATCTGGCGAAGACGTTTCGAAACGAGGTGCGCAACGCGAGCCGGAGTCTCGCCGGTTGCGTCGACGCGATCGGGGCTCCGAGTCTCGCCGCTTCCGCGGAACGCGGCTGAGCTTGCCGATCGGCACGGTGCGTCCATGATTAAACCGGTGGACGTATCATTTGCGGCCCATCATCCGAAACGCCTGCCTGCGGCGGGCTTCCCGGGATGATGCTCCGCGTCGCTGTCATCTTGCGGCTGGCGGCGGAGTTGTTGCAGTCGACCATGGCTCGCCCGCCCGCAATCGCGCCGCCAGCGCCGCCGCGCAGCCGGCGAGCAGCTTCTCGCCCTTTGCAGCAGATGCCTTGCGCGCATCGCCTGCGACGCCGGAGGCCGTGATGTCGGCGAACGATCTGAACATTTTCAGCGACGGCACCAGCGAGCCCATGATGTCGAAGCTTGGCCCATGGGCCGCATCGAGCCTGGCGGCATCGACGAGGCCGGGATGAACTACCATCATCATCGAGGTCTCGGCTTCGCAGGCATGCATCACGCCCTCCTGATCCTCGAGAACCGCAGCCATCACCTCGCGCCCTTCCATGAAATAGGTCGTCGTCGCGATCGGCGCATTGAGCTCGCGCGTCAATTCGCCGGTGAGAGTGGCCAGCGCCTGGATGTTGCCACCATGGCCGTTGACGATCACGATGCGGCGGAAGCCGGCATTCAGGATCGAGCGACAAAGGTCCCTAAGCACGGCGTGGTAGGTGGCGAGACCGAGGGTGAAGGTGCCGCCGAACGGAACGTGATGGTCGGCAAGCCCGCACCAGACGGTCGGCGCGACCACGATGGGATAGTCTGGAGCCAGCTCCAGCGCGGTGCGACGGCAGACCTCGCTGCACAGAAAGTCGTCAACGCCCGTCGGCAGATGCGGGCCGTGCTGCTCGGTCGAGGCCACCGGCAACAGCACGATCGCGTCGCGCGCCGCGAGCGCGCGAAGCGCTGCGGCGGAAAGTCTGTTCCAGGCGGTTTCTGTCATGATGGCTGCTCGCATGGTCGGAGATGAGGAAGCTTGGCTCATACCACCCGACACCGCAACGGCGCATCTCGGCGCATCTTGCGCGCAGGCCGCGACAGCCGTCTCCGTGCACTCCAGCCACGACGCGGCTGCCCGCTACTGCGCCCTCTCCCACAACGGGCGAGGGCGCAGTAGCGGGCACCGCACCCTCGGCTAGATCAGGAGCATGCTTTCCATGCACTCAAACATCGACAACGATTGCGATGACCTCAACAAGGTGCAACGGCCTTGCGTCCTCACGACACCAGGACCCGCACGGCAGGCCGACTCACGCCCGCGCCAACTCGATGTCGTGGGTCTGCTTCGTCTCCGCGTCGTACACCCTGATCTGCAACATCGGAAACCGGCGCTTCAGGTCATGCGCGCCGTTGTGCGCGCCCTCTTTTGTCTTGAACTCGGTCTTGATCTGACCATCGACCACGACGGCATAGCCGGTCAGCGGAAGGTCTTTGCCGGATTTGTCTTGAGCAGGCTTGTTGTGAACAGACTTCTCTTGGGCAGACTTGAGCATTGCGAGCCGACGTCGATTCGTGAGTTGAAGGGGTGTCGAGACGCGATCTCTCCGCCTCCGACGACTCCGATGTAAGGTGAGTCTGTCGCGACGAGCAAGCGAAGACGTGTTCTTCACAAGCAGGACGATTACGGTTCAACCTGACGGAGCAGCGCCGGCCCGCGATGATCTCGGGATGTTCACTGCGAACGAGTCGCGCGAGTTCCAGATTTGCGAGCTTTCCGGACGCTCGGAGTCATGCTCGCCACCGCGAACGACGAGCGCTGTGGTCGCATGTCTCTCAGTGCCCGCAGCGCTCACCTCGCGCCGCCTCGAAGGCAGGAGCCCGATTCCAGCATGAGATGCGCGCTCCAACTGAGCGAGGTCACGCAAAATCCCGGCGCATCGAATGAATGACTCGGCATGACCGCCATGCGCGAATTGCCCGTCGTGCCAGTCTGCCGCAGATAAACCGCTTGCACCGTCGGGCAAATCGGGACGACATTTCGCGCATCCCGCCTCATGAAGAGGGGCGTGTCGCGAACGTCACGAGACGTGGAGTGCGGGATGCGATGGACGCGACGTGTCGCAGCGGGTGTCATGCCTGCGGACGAACGGCACGGCGCGGACGGCGAAATCGCATGGTCCTGGCGCCGCGACGCTGGCGTCAAGCTCGTGACGAGGTTTCAGCCTCACGCGGGTGACGGTGGCAAGACAGCCCGTTCACCGGGGAGAATGCGTATAAGCCGTAACACCGTCGCGCAGGGAAGGCCGGGATGTCTCAGCCGAACCTGTGGTTCCTGCCCCGTGCATTCTTTCCGCACGGGGGCCATGGGGGCGGCGAGCTCCCGGCCTTCCCTGCGCCCTCTCACTTGAAGAGGGTGACGTCATGCAAGCCTCGGGCGTAACCTGCGCCGCGAGATCGCGATGTGCTGTCCTGCTGTTTGTCAGTGTGAACCCCGCGATCCCCGTGAGATCACGGATGCCGCCCCGCCGCCGGTATCCTGTCGGCAGCTCGGCGCAGATGAGCGGGAACCGTCAACGGCGGCCCGGCGCGGTTGACCCTCCATTTACCTCACGATCGGCCACAACATTCGCGTTGATGCAGATCAACATCCTCGCTGAGAACGCGCCGCCTACTTACAAGGCGTCCTAGCGTATCAGTCGTCGCTGTTGCCTCGTTCGGCGTCCCGCGAGCGGTCCTTGTGCAGCATTCATCCTGTGCAGCATTCATGGAGAATCACATGAGCGAGATCGGCGTGACGGCTCTGGATCACACCGTCCAGGAAACCAACATCTGGCTGAAGGCCATCGAGCAGCGCCTCGCGCTCTCGAGCCGACAGCAGGCCTACAACGCGCTGCGCGCGGTGCTGCACGTGCTGCGCGACCGCCTGCCGATGGCGACCGCCGTGAACTTCGGCGCGCAGCTGCCGCTGCTCATTCGCGGTATCTACTACGAAGGCTGGCATCACGCGGCGACGCCGACCAAGGACCGTCATCTCGAATATTTCGTCGATGACATCTTCCGTCAGTTGCCGCCACAATTTCCGGTCGATCCGCTCAGGGCCGCACGCGGCATCTTCGAGATTCTCTGGGAGAAGCTCGACCCCGGCGAGTTCGACAAGCTGATGGGTCATTTGCCGGTGCCGTTGCGGAATCTGCGCGAGCCGGCGACCTGAAGGGGAGCAATCCATCAGTTGGCTCCCGAAGAGTGAGAGATAGCTCGCAACTCGCAACCAACGTCCGACCTCAATGGGCAATCTGCCGATACAGCGCGGGCAATGCTGCAGGCAGTCGCCTGATGTTGCCGACGATGCCGTAGCCGCCGCGGCCGAACAGGGTGGGAAAATACGACTGCGCCGACGCATCGATGGTCACGCCGAACACCGCGACGCCGCCGCGCCGCGCCTCCTGCACCGCCTTGCGCGTGTCCTCGATCGCGAAACGTCCCTCATAGTGATCGACGTCGTTCGGCTTGCCGTCGGTCAGCACCAGCAGCAGACGCTTGCGCTCGGGTCGCTCGGCGAGCTCGCCGGCGGCGTGACGCACCGCCGTGCCGATGCGCGTGTAGTAGCCGGGCCTGAGCGCACCGATACGGCGCTCGACCCGCCCGCTCATCGGCTCGCCGAATGCCTTCACGGTCTCCAGGCGGACCCATGAGTTGCGCCGCGAGGTGAAGGTGAGAATGCTGTGGCTGTCGCCGCAGGCCGACAGCCCATGCGCCAGCACCAGCAGCGCCTCCTTCTCGACGTCGAGCACGCGCACGCCGTCGATCCACGCATCGGTGGACAGGGAGACGTCGACCAGGAGAGTCACCGCGAGATCATGCGCGAGCGGGCGCATCGCCAGATGCACGCGATCAAGTCCGCCATGGCCGGCATTGAGATCGCTGCGCGCGCGCACCAGCGCGTCGATGTCCAGGTCGTGGCCATCGGCCTGCGCGCGCATCACCTCATGACGCGGCCGCAAGGTCTCGAACCTGCGCCGTACGCTGCGGATGCGCCGGCGCATCGCATCGTCCGGAGCCCACGCCTCGCCCGCCTCAGCGGCGTCGCCGGTCACGACGCGGCAATGGTCCGGCAGATAGGCGCCGCCGCGATAATTCCATTCGGGATACAGTCGGCCGCCGCCGAGACGGGCCGTGTCCACCGCCTCGGGCGGCAGGTCGAGATCGAATTTCAGCTTGCTCGCCGGACGCCCCTTGCGCCTGGCGATCGCGAGCTCATCGAGATCGTCGGCGGCCTTGCGGGCATCGTCATCGTCGGTATCGTCGGAAGGGCGATCGACATTGACCATCTCCGCCATCGCCAGGATCTTCTCGAAGCGGTTGAGAATGAACGGATCGCGCTTGGCCGTGTCGTCGCGCTCGCGCCGCGCGAAGCGCTTGCGGGTGTCGGGTGCCCCCTCCTGCTCCGCGGGCGTCTGCGTCTCGTCGTCATCGCGCGCCGCGGCAACGGCATCGCGGCTCCAGCAATCGCCCCATAGCGGACACGGCAGCATCGGCCGATAGCCGGGCGGGGCGGCCTCCGGCAACGCGCCGCCGGCGATGACCGCATTCCACAGTGCGCCCTTGGGCGGCGCGCCGGCGCCGAGCAGCGCCATGACGATATGCTCGACCTGCTGCTCGAGCCGAGGCAGCGGCCGCCGCGGCCGCGCCGCAGCCAGCGCTTCGGCGAGTTGCGCATGCGTGCGCGCCAGTCCCGGAAAGCGCGCCAGCACCAGCGAGGTCGTCTCACAGGCCCGGCGCAGCGCCAGCAGATCATGCCGCAGCGGATCGCGCTCCGCGATCGGCTCGACCGCCATGGTCGCGAACCACGCCGCGAGCCAGTGATAGAGCCGCGCATTGAGCGCGCGATCCGGCAGCAAAGCGATGGTCTCCGGCAGGAACACGGTGGCGCCGTCGCGCCCGGCCTGATCGAGGCATTCGTCGCCGAGGCCAATGCGCTGGCGCCAGCCGAGCCGATGGCCCGACTTGCGCGCCCTGGCTCCGGCGACCTGCACGCCGCTCTCGCCGCCCAGCGCGCGGAACATCACGGCGATGCGGCCGCTGATCTCGTTCAGCGCGACGGCCTGATCCGGATGGACCGGATAGCTCGAGGTCGTGCCGACCATGCGGTGCCAGGCGCGGCCGACGGTCTCCTCCAGTTCGAGAAAGTCGAGCATGGCTCACCCGATCACGGCACGCGCGACCTCGCGCAAAGCGGCCTTGACGTCGGCGTCATCGGTGAGCGGCTCGATCATCGCGGCCAGCACGGCGTCGGCGACGGGCGTGCCAGCCGCAACCAGGGTTGCGCAATAGACCAGGAGCCGGGTCGAGACGCCCTCCTCCAGGTCATGGCCCTGCAGCGCGCGGAGGCGATGCGCGAGCGCCACCAGCGGCCGCACGCGCTCCGGCGGCAGCCCGCTCTCGGCGGCAACCACCGCGATCTCCTGCTCGGCGGGCAGGAAGCCGAATTCGATGGCGATGAAGCGCTGCCGTGTCGACGGCTTGAGCGCCTTGTGCAGCGACTGATAGCCAGGATTGTAGGACACCACGAGCATGAAACCGTCGGGCGCGATCAGCTCCTCGCCGGTACGCTCCAAGGGCAGGATCCGGCGGTCGTCGGTGAGGGGATGCAGCACCACGGTCACATCCTTGCGGGCCTCGACCACCTCGTCGAGATAGCAGATGCCGCCCTCGCGCACCGCGCGGGTCAGCGGGCCGTCGGTCCAGACGGTGTCACCGCCCTTGAGCAGATAGCGTCCGGTGAGATCGGCGGCGGTGAGGTCGTCGTGACAGGCCACCGTGTGCAGCGGCAGTTCCAGCCGCGCCGCCATGTGCGCGACGAAGCGGGTCTTGCCGCAGCCGGTCGGGCCCTTCAGGAGCACCGGCAGGCGATGCCGGAACGCATGCTCGAACAGCGCGCATTCATTGCCGGTCGGCGTGTACGAGGGAAACGACGGGGCGGTATCGATCGCGTGCAGCGCGGCTTTCATGGTCACTCTCCGATATCGGGGGATGCGGGCGGCGGCATCGAGGCCGCCGCCTGCGGGATTTCACTCCGCCGGCTGCAGCGCGCCGGGGATCACGGGCTCCTTGGCGCGGCCGGGCACCAGCACGGCCCAGACGAACATCAGCGCCGCGATCGCCACGAACACACCGGAGCCGAGCCGCACCCAGTAGAACATCGCGAGCTGGTCCTGGACGTCCATGTAGCTCTGGCCGAGCACGCGCTGCAGATGCACCTGGACGACGCCGGCGAAGGTCAGCGCGAAGGTCATCGTCATCATCGCCGTGCACATGATCCAGAAGCTCGCCATCGAGAGCCACTGATTGTAGGGCGCACGCTGGCGCAGTTGCGGCACGGCATAGGCCATCACGGCGAGGTTGAGCATCACATAGGCGCCGAAGAAGGCGAGGTGGCCGTGCGCAGCGGTGACCTGGGTGCCGTGGGTGTAGTAGTTCACCGACGACAGCGTGTGCAGGAAGCCCCAGACGCCGGCGCCGAGAAAGGCCATCACCGAGCAGCCGACGGACCACAACAGCGCAGCGCGGTTCGGGTGCTTGCGGCCAGCCTTCAAGGTCATCTGTACCGTGAAGATCACCATGGTGAAGAACGGCGCGACCTCGAGGGTGGAGAACAAGGAGCCGATCCACTGCCAGTAGCCGGGGGCGCCGATCCAGTAGAAATGATGGCCGGTGCCGAGGATGCCGGAGAACAGCGCGAGCCCGATGATCACGTAGAGCCACTTCTCGACCACCTCGCGGTCGATGCCGTTGAGCTTGATCATCAGGAAGGCCAGGATAGAGGCCATGATCAGCTCCCAGACCCCCTCGACCCAGAGATGGACGATGTACCACCAGTACATCTTGTCGACGGCGAGATTGGCCGGATTGTAGAAGGCGAACAGGAAGAAGATCGCCACGCCCCACAGGCCGAACAGCAGGATGTTGGTTACCGTGGTCTTGCGGCCCTTCAGGGCTGTCATGGTGACGTTGAACAGGAACATCAGGCAAACGACGACGATGCCGACCTTGATGATGAAGGGCTGCTCGAGAAACTCGCGGCCCTCATGGTAGTGGAAGAGATAGCCGACGACGGCAGCCCCCGCCGCGCCGAAGAACATCCAGAACTGGATCTTGGCGAGCAGCGGGCTGTAGAGCTCGGTCTCGGTCTCCTCGGGCAGCAGAAAGTAGGTCGCCCCCATGAAGCCGATCAGCGACCACACGATCAGCGCGTTGGTGTGGATCATGCGGACGATGTTGAAGGGCAGCAGGACCGACAGCGTGTTCGGCAGCACGTAGATGGTGCCGGCGAGCAGGCCGAAGATGACCTGGGCGAGGAAGAGCGTCAGCGCGCCGTAGAAATACAGCATCGCGACCTTCTGGGTCTCATATCTCATCGCGGATCTCTCTCATGACGGGGGGCGGGATGCCGGCTCAGCCGGCCTTGTTCGGCGGCCAGTCCTGACGCTTGATCGTGTCGGCCCATTGCAGGAAGTCGGCGAGGTCGTTGAGCTCCTGGTCGGACAGATTGAACTGCGGCATCTGCCGGCGGCCGGGCGCACCGGAGGGTTGCGACTGCATCCAGGATTTCAGCATCTCGCGCGCGGCGGCCGGGTCCTGCCTGCCGCCCCAGCGGTCCCAGACATTGCCGACCTCGGGCGCGAAATAGGCGCCCTCGCCGAGCAGGGTATGGCAATTGATGCAGGAGTTCTTCTCCCAGACGTGCTTGCCGCGTGCGACGCCGTCGGACAGCGTCGACGCATTGGTCGAGGTCGTGACCATGTAGTAGTGGCTGTGCGCTGTGAGCCCGAGGAAGATCGCAAAGAAGAAGGCCGAACCGCCGTAAAAGACGTTCCGCGCGGCCGACTTGGTCAGGCGTTCCGCCATGACACGTCCTTTCCGTTTGGTGAAGTTCGATGGTGTGAAAGCAATCTACCGGCAATGCCGAGGGGCTCTTTGTCGGAGCGCAACGAGCGCGGCGATGGCCGATCAGATGAGCGCGCGGATCGCGACCGCGAGCCCGGCAAGCGCAACGAGAGCCGCCAGCCACGTGGTGAGCAGGCCGCGCCACAGCGCGGGCGCATCGCGCAAGCCGAGAAAATCGAGCACGATCACCCTGCCCTTTGCCAATGCGAGCAGCAGTGCGGCCGCATCGACGAGCCATCGGCTCGGCAGCAGCAGCGACGCCGCAAGCGTCGCAATGGCAAGGACCAGCAGTTGAAGCCAGGCCCGATCGAGACGGTCACGGAACATGGCTCAACCGACCAGATAGAGGACCGGAAACATGACGATCCAAACCAGGTCGACCATGTGCCAGAAGGCGGTCCCGGTCTCGACGCCATTGGCGGTGGCGCCGCGGCCGACGACGGCCAGGATGACGATGCCGAGCAGAACATGCAGGAGGTGAAAGCCCGTCAGTAGGAAGTAGAGCGTGAAGAACGGTGATGTCTCCATGCCCGCGCCGGCGGCGATCTCGCCGCCATATTCCGTCAGCTTGACGGCGATGAAAACGGCACCCAGCAACATGGCGAGCCCGAGCCAGCGCCGGGCGCTCCCGGTCGAGGCGTGCCGCGCCGAAGCAGCAGCTCGCGCGGCGGCCCAGCCGCTGGTGACCAGCACGGCCGTGTTCACAGCGGCCAGGCGGCTATCGAGCATCGCCTGCCCGACCGCGAACATGACGGGGTTGAGGGCCCGCGCCACCACGAAACCGCCCAGCAGGAGGCCGAAGGCGACGAGCTCGCTGAGGATCAGCACCCACATCATGGCGTCGCCGGGCAGACCATCCAGCACGCCCCAACGTTCCTCCGGCTCCGGCTCACAAGCGAGCGCCGACATCCCTGCCTCCGAGTTGAACGTCGAGAGGCTAGTCGGACCGTCGGTTGGACTCTTTGTCGGCGCGCAAACAGCGGACCCGCGAGGCACGCTAAGAGCCGGCATCGTCAGGAGCAGATCCCATGACCGAAGCGCAGCTCGGCCTCCTCACCGCGACGCCGATCATCATCGTTTTTGCCGGCGCGCTGTGGCGCATGGGCGTGCTGTCGACCACGGGGACGGTGTCCGCGGTCGCGCTCTCCGTCGCGATCGCCTTGGTCCTGTTCACCACGCAATAACCTCGCCTGGAACCTTTGCCGTCCTCGCACGTCAGATCGTGCGGAGGTGCCGCATGGACGACAAGCGATTCGCAGAGCTGCTCGGAAACGCCGCCATCGGCGTCTGGGGCGACATGCCGCGCGACATCCAGGAGGCGCTGTTCGAGACGGCGATGCGCGGTCACGACGATCTGAGGCACGAGCTCGCCAAGCTGCTTCACGACCGGCATCCGCGTACGCAACATCCGCCGCGTCCAGCTTGAGCGGTCTCAGTCGGGATGATCATCAGCCCGGAACTGTGACGGCTCGTCGTAACCCTTGCGGCTGCTGTAGAACAACAGCACCATCAGCCCAATTCCCACGATGAGCGAAAACACCACGCCGAGCGTGAGCGCGATCCATCCTTCTCGCGGCATCGGATCGCCCGGCAGGGTCAGCCCCTGATAGGCGAAGACGATGGCGGCTGCGAGAATCAGCAGCAATGCGACGGTGATCGCGATCGGTCCTGCACGCATTGGCGATCGTGCTCCTGGCGGCGAGAACCAAGCCCGCCCGCGATCGTTCCTCGGCAATCCCGGTAATGGCGCACGGCGATAGTTCCGAAATGTGAGAACGGGTCGTCGCTTCGCCTGACCTTGCGCTGCCGCAATCACCGCGCTGCATCCAATCGCGGCATCATCTGCTCAAAGGATGACGCGCTCGCCCTCGGCCTGGTGCATGCCGCATGGCTGCTCCCGCCCGGGATCGCTAGGCGCCCGGGAACTTAGCTGATACCTCTATCGGCTTCCCATCGGCAGCAAAGGACAAGGACCGGAGATGGACAACCGCAGCGAGATCTGGCGCGGCGTCGACGCGATCAAGACCCGTTTCATCGAGCTCAGCGACCGGGTGTGGAGCATGCCCGAGGTCTGCTACACTGAGGCCCGCTCGTCCGCCGAACACCTCGCCGAGTTGAAGCACCAGGGTTTTCGCATCACCGAGAAGGTCGCGGGCATCCCGACCGCGCTGATGGGGGAATGGGGCGAAGGCGGCCCGATCATCGCCTTCATGGGCGAATACGACGCCCTGCCCGGCCTCAGCCAGGAGGCCGGCGTTGCGGAGCACCGTCCGGTCGAGACCGGCGGCCATGGCCACGGCTGCGGCCATAATCTCCTGGGCTCGGCGGCGCTGCTCGCGGCCACCGCCGTGAAGGACTGGCTCGCCGCCAACAAGGTTCCCGGTCGCGTGCGCTACTATGGCTGCCCGGCCGAGGAAGGCGGCGCCGCAAAAGCCTTCATGGTGCGCTCGGGCGTGTTCGAGGATGCCGACATCGCGATCACCTGGCATCCGTCGAGCTTCTGGGAAGTGGTGATGACGCCCTCTCTCGCCAACACGCGCGCGGACTTCATCTTCACCGGACGCACCTCGCATGCGGCCGCCTCGCCCCATCTCGGCCGCAGCGCGCTCGACGCGGTCGAGCTGATGAATGTCGGCGTCAACTACATGCGCGAGCACATGCCGAGCGACGCCCGCGTGCACTACGCGCTGCTGGACACCGGCGGCATCGCGCCCAACGTCGTGCAGGCGCATGCACGGGTGCGCTACTCGATCCGTGCCCGAGACCTGCCCGGCATGAACGAGCTGGTCGAGCGTGTGCACAAGATCGCACAAGGTGCGGCGCTGATGACCGAGACCAAGGTGGAGATGAAGATCATCTCCGCGGTCTCCAACATCCTGCCCAACACGCCGCTCGAAGAGGCGCTGTATGGGATCATGGAGGAGCTCGGCCCGCCGCATTTCGACGCGACCGACAAGGATTTCGCCGGACAGATCCAGGCGACCCTGACCGACAAGGACATTGCCTCGGTCTATTACAGCATCGGCTTGGACCCGACCGACAAGCCGCTGGCCGACTTCCTGGTGCCGCTCAATGCCAAGCGCAATCCGCAGATCGGCTCGACCGACGTCGGCGACGTCAGCTGGGTGGTGCCGACGGTGCAGGTGCATGCACCGACGGTAGCGATCGGCACGCCGTTCCACACCTGGCAGGTCGTCGCGCAAGGCAAGACGCCAGCCGCGCACAAGGCCATGGTGCAGGCTGCCAAGGCCATGGCCGGCCTGGGCATCAAGGCGCTCAACGAACCCGCCTTGATTGCAGCTGCCAAGGCCGACCTGAAAAAGCGGACGATGCGCACACCTTATGTCAGCCCGCTGCCTGCCGAAGTGGAGCCTCCGCTGATGATGTCGATCGCCTGAAACGTCAACCTTGGGGGGGGAACACAATGGCGAAAACGGCAACAAAGAAGAAGCCGGCGGCGAAGACCGCCAAGCCTGCTCCGAAGCGCGCGGCCGTGACCGCCACGGCCAACAAGAAGCCCGTGGAGGCCAAGCCGCAGCACAGGCCACAAGCGAAGGCAGCCGCGCCAAGACCGCGGCTGCCGAAAGGACCGGTCTGGCAGTGGTCGGCGGTCGACACGGCAGCTGCGATCCGCGCCGGCGCGGTCTCCTCGGTCGAAGTGACCGAGGCGCATCTCGCGCGCATGCATGAGGTCAATCCGAAGCTCAATGCCGTCGTCGTCGATCTCTCCGAAGACGCCCTGAAGGCTGCGCGTGCGGCCGACAAGGCGCGCGACAAGAGCGGCCTGCTGCATGGCGTGCCGGTCACGATCAAGGAGAACGTCGACTACGAGGGGCGGCCGAATCCCAACGGCGTTCCATCGCAGATGGGGATCATCGCGCCGTCGGACGCGCCGGTCGTGCGCAACCTGAAGCAGGCCGGCGCGATCGTGCTCGGCCTCACCAACACGCCGGAATTCTCGTTCCGCGGCTTCACCGACAACCCGCTGCACGGGCTGACCTTGAACCCGTGGGATCCAGAGATCACCTGCGGCGGCTCGTCGGGCGGCGCCGGAGCCGCGGTCGCGGCGGGCATCGGCACCATCGCGCATGGCAACGACATCGGTGGGTCGCTGCGCTGGCCGGCGCATTGCAATGGCGTCGTGACCATCAAGCCGACGCAGGGCCGCATCCCCGCCTACAACGAGAGCGCTGCTGCCGAGCGGCCGATGCTCGCACATCTCATGTCGTCGCAGGGGCCGCTGGCGCGGAGCGTCGCCGACGTCCGGCTGGCGCTGGAGGTGATGAGCCGGCGCGATCCGCGCGATCCGTGGTGGGTGCCAGCGCCACTGGAAGGCGTGGAGCCCAAGCGGCCGGTCAAGGTCGCGCTCGCCAAGATCCCTGACGACATGGACGTCGATCCGTCCGTGCACGCGGCGCTGCGGCAGGCAGCGGATCATCTGGAGCGGTCGGGCTACCGGGTCAGCGAGGTCGAGGTCCCCGACATCTCCGGCGTCTGGCAAACCTGGTGCGACATCATCACCAACGAGGTGGTGGTGATGCAGGAAGCCAAGATGCTGGCCGTGACGTCGGAGGATTTCCACAAGGCCTGGGGCGGGATGCGCGCCAAGGCCGAGATGCTCGACCTCGCCGGCTGGATGAACGCGACGGCGCAGCGCTCGACGCATATCCGTGCCTGGCAGCTGTTCTTCGAGGACTACCCGATCGTGCTGGCGCCGACCACGGTCAAGCCGACGCCCGGTCCGCGCGACGACACCATCAGCCCCGAGCGTGTGCGCGAGATCTTCTTCGACGAGATCCGCTTCATCTCGGCGATCAACGTGCTCGGCCTGCCCGGCGCCGTCGTGCCGGTCACGGTCCACGACGGCCAGCCCATCGGCGTGCAGCTGATCGCCGGCCGCTATCGCGAGGACCTCGCGCTCGATGCCGCCGCAGCAATCGAGAAGCGTGCAGGAATGCTGGTGCGGCAGCTCTGGGAACGGATGGTTTAGTCCCGCTGCGGCCCGAGGATCGAGGTCCTCGGGCCGTCATGTTTCCGACACTGCCCGGCATCGATTGTCGAAAGTCGAACACTGACGCGCATCGCGTTCGCTCGAGATCGCCTCGGGTTGACGGGAACTGGCCGACCTGTCTATTTTGATGTATACGAATGGATATAGCTTGGCGTCGGCACCGGCCCATGCGTCGGAACGGGACTTGCAATTCACCGAAACGAACCCGCCTCGGTGGATATGAACAAGGACAATGCGATGAGATCGACACGCTCCCTCACCGCCGCTCTGTGCGCGGCGGCCATTCTTCTGACCTGCGCGACTGCGTTCGCCGGCAGCGCCAACGTCGCCGTGGCCGCCAACTTCACCGAGCCCGCCAAGGAGATCGCGGCGCTGTTCAAGGCCAAGACCGGGCACGAACTGGTGATGAGCTTCGGCGCGTCCGGACAGTTCTACACCCAGATCAAGGAGAACGCGCCGTTCGCGATCCTGCTCTCCGCCGACGACGAACGGCCGAAGAAGCTGGTCGACGAGGGCCTCGGCGTCGCCGGGAGCCGTTTCACCTACGCCATCGGCAAGCTCGTGCTGTGGAGCAAGGACCCCAACGCGGTGAAAGGCGAGGAAACGCTGAAGGCGAACGCGTTCAACAAGCTGTCGATCGCCAATCCCACCGCGGCGCCCTATGGCGCCGCCGCGGTCGAGACGCTGAAGGCGCTGAAGCTCTATGAGACGATCCAGCCCAAGATCGTCCAGGGCAACACGATCTCGCAGGCGTACCAATTCGTCGACACCGGCAATGCCGAGCTCGGCTTCGTCGCGCTGTCGCAGCTGATGCCGAACGCCGGCGGCTCGCGCTGGCTGGTGCCGCAGAATCTCTACGGCGAGATCCGCCAGGATGCCGTGCTGCTGAAGGCGTCCGCCGGCAACGAGGCCGCCACCGCATTCCTGGCCTTCCTCAAGACCCCGGCAGCCCGTGCGGTCATCGAAAAGTTCGGCTATGCTCTGGATCCGAAGTCGGGCACCTGAGCATTAGGATTCATGAACCTCCACGTCTCCGCCGATATCTGGCAACCGATCCGGCTGACGCTCGAACTGGCAGCGCTCGCGACGATCGTCCTGATGATCGTGGGCACGCCGATCGCATGGTGGCTGGCGCGGTCGCGGGCGTGGTGGAAGGAGGCGGTCGCGGCACTGGTGGCGATCCCACTGGTGCTGCCGCCGACGGTTCTCGGATTCTACCTGCTGGTCGTGCTCGGCCCCAGCGGTCCGGGCGGCGCTCTGGCTTCGCTCTGGGGGGCGCGCACGCTGGCCTTCACTTTTCCGGGCCTGGTGATCGGCTCGGTCCTGTTCTCGATGCCGTTCGTCGTCCAGCCGATCCGCAACGCCTTCGAGGCCATGGGCGAAAAGCCGCTGGAAGCGGCCGCCACTCTGCGCGCCTCACCCTGGCGCGTGTTCTGGACCATCGCGGTGCCGCTGGCGAGCCCCGGATTTCTCACCGGCGCCATCCTCGGCTTCGCCCATACCGTCGGTGAGTTCGGCGTCGTGCTGATGATCGGCGGCAACATTCCCGGCAAGACCAAGGTGCTCTCGGTTGCGATCTACGACTATGTCGAGACCTCGCAATGGACCGAGGCCTCCGTGCTGGCGCTCGGCATGGTCGTGTTCTCGTTCTGCGTCATTCTGACGATGATGCTGATCGAGAAGAAGATGACGCGCAGCACGTCATGAGCACGGTCAGGGTCAATTTCCACGGCACGCTCGGTCGCTTCGAGCTGAACGCGCGCTTCGAGGTTCCGGCGCGCGGCGTGACCGCGATCTTCGGTCCGTCCGGTTGCGGCAAGACGGCGGTCATGCGCTGCATTGCCGGCCTCAACCATCTCGCCGGCGGGCTATGCTCCGTCGCCGGCGAGGTCTGGCAGGACGAAAAGCATTTTCGTCCCGTGCATCAGCGTCCGATCGGCTACGTCTTCCAGGAAGCCAATCTGTTTCCGCACCTCTCGGTCCGCCGCAACCTGATGTACGGCCATCCTGGCTCGAGCAGCGCGGCCGCGATCGGCTTCGACGAGGTCGTCGCGCTGCTCGTCCTTGGACGGCTGCTCGACCGCTCGCCGCGCCACCTGTCCGGCGGCGAGCGGCAGCGCGTCGCGATCGGCCGCGCGCTGCTCAGCCAACCGAAGCTGCTGCTGATGGACGAGCCGCTGTCGGCGCTCGACCAGATGACCAAGGATGAGATCCTGCCGTATCTGGAGCGGCTGCACGCCGCCCTCGACCTGCCGATCCTCTATATCAGCCACGACCTCGCTGAGGTCGAGCGGCTTGCCGATCAGCTGGTGCTGATGCGCAATGGCGCGGTCCTGGCTTCGGGCCCCTTGTCCGTGCTGCAGGCCGACCTGTCGCTGCCGCTCGCGCTGTCGCGCGACGCCGCCGTGAGCCTCGACGCCACCGTCACCGCCCAGGATACGGCCGATGGCATGGCGACACTCGAAGTCCCCGGCGGCCAGTTCCTGCTCCCGGCCGAGCCCCTCACGCCGGGCGCGCGCCGCCGCCTGCGCGTGCTCGCTGACGACGTCAGTCTCGCGCTGGAAACGCCGAGCCGCAGCACCATCGTCAACGTGCTCCGCGCCAGAATACTCGAGATCCGCAGCCAGTCGGACCACCGCGTCACGGCCTTGCTCGGACTCGGCGAGGATGGTCACGGCGCGCGGCTGCTGACGCGTGTCACCCAGCGCTCGTGGAACGAGCTCGGCCTGCGGGCGGGGCTTGCGGTCTATGCCCAGGTCAAGGGTGTCGCGCTCGTCCGCCGCGAAGAGCCTATCGCCTGAATCCAACACCTGGCATTCGGCAACATCGCGCGATGTTGCATACGTGACAATAGCCCCCCTCATGTTATATCGTAAACAATACAACTTCGGATGAGACAAAGCGACAGGCGCTTTGATTTCGTCAATGCAATGAACGAGTTGAGCGGCAGGACATCGTCTGGCCCGGTGCTTGCTACCTGGATCTCGCAACAAGAGGTCATCAGCATGAAAGCCGCCGTCACCTGGCATCCGAACGCGCCCAAGCCGCTTGCGCTGGTGCTGGGCACCAACGAGATCGCCTCCGCCGTCGCGGCCAAGCTCAATCATGCCCGCTTCGCGGTCGTACTATGCCATGACGCCTTTCCGCCGGTGATCCGGCGCGGCATGGCCTTCCATGATGTCCTGTTCGGCGAGATGCGCGACCTCGACGGCGTGATCGGCTCCCGCGCCGAGAGCATCACCGATGTCGTGCGGATTCACCGTGAGCCAGACCAGGCCGCCGTGACCGGGATGCATCTGACCGACATCATCGCCTTCCGCTATCCGGCCGTCATCGTCGACGCCCGCATGCAAAAGCATCTGGTGACGCCGGATCTGCGCGGCGTCGCCGGTATCGCCGTCGGCATCGGGCCGCGTTTCGCGATCGGGCACAATTGCGACGTCGCGATCGAGACTCATCCCCGCGAGACCGGCACGATCTTGGCCCATGGCACGACGCGCGATGCGGACGGCAAGGCACGCGATCTCGGCGGCGCCGGCCGCGAGCGTTTCGTCTATTCGGACCAGGAGGCCGTCTGGCACACCCCGCTCGACATCGGCACCCGGGTCTACAAGGGCCTGCAGCTCGGCTCGCTCGGCGGCACGCCGGTGCTCGCACCGCTCGACGGCGCGCTGCGCGGCATCGCCCGCGACGGCGTACGCGTGCCGGCCAACGTCAAGCTGCTCGAGATCGATCCGCGCGGCCGTCAAGCCGCCTGGACCGGCATGGACGAGCGCGGACAGGCTATCGCGGCGAGCGTCGTCGCGGCCCTTCACCAGATCATGCAAACCGGTCGGAAGGCGGGCCGCGTCTCCGCCAACGTATGAGGAGGACTGCCATGGGTGTCGCTGACGTCGGGACTTGTCAGATCGTGGCGCTGCAGGGCGCAGCGTCCAGCGTGATCCAGGAGATGCTCGGCGATTTCGCCAAGCGGCTCTCGGAGAATGGCCTGCGTGTCTCCGGCGTGATCGAGAGCAGCGCCGACAAGGCCAGGCCGTGCAAGGCCATGATGCTGCGCAGCCTCGACGATGGCCGCGTGTTCGCGATCTCTCAGGATCTCGGCCCGGAGTCGCAGGCCTGCAATCTCGACCCGGAGGGCCTCGTGCTCGCCTGCGCCGCCGTGCAGCAGTCGATCTCGCGGGGCACCGACATCGTGATCCTCAGCAAGTTCGGCAAGCAGGAAGCGGCAGGAGGTGGCCTTGCCGATGCCTTCGGCTCCGCCATCGCAGCCGGCCTCCCGGTCATCACGGCGGTCTCACCGGCGATGATGGACGCGTGGACGCGCTTTGCCGGCGCGTTCGCCGAGCACATTGACGCCGATATCGCGCGCCGACCGGGCTGGATCGAGGCGCGGTACGGCCGCTGGGTGACATCGCGAGCCACCCGTGACATGGTTGGCTCTCAACGCGAGCGGATCGGAATGGGATGAAGCGCGAAGCTCAAATCGCATTGACCATCAACTTCGGCAATGGCGGCAGCCTGTGCCCGGAGGATCTGCTGCTGATCGATATCATCCGGAGGGAGCGCTCGATCCTCGGCGCCGCGCGCGCGAGCGGCATCTCCTACCGCAAATGCTGGCTGATGGTCGATGCGCTCAACCGCACCTTCGAGACGCCGGTGTTCGAGACTCATCCGGGGCGCCGGGGCGGCGGCGCGGAGATCACGCCGTTCGGCGAGCGGCTGATCGCGCTGTACCGCTCGATGGAGCGGCGCACGCGCACCGCAACGGCCGCCGCGCTCGGCGAGCTGCAGAAGGCTACGGATCCCCGCTATCAGAAGCGGGCCAGCGGCGCGGCCGAGGCAGCTCCGAAGGCCGAACCGCGCCGGGTCCGATCGCGACGCTCTTGATCATCGCCCAGGCGGACAGATCCGGCTCCAGCGCCAACCGCTCGACCGACTCCAGCGTCACCAGCGCATGCAGCCTGGTCGCGCCGAGATCGAAGGTGACGCGCACGTAGGGCGGCTCGAGCGGCAGGATCTGCTCGATCCGGCCCGGCAGCCGGTTGGTGATCGACACGTCCATCGGCCGCGACAGCGCGATCGAGACGTCGCGGGCCTCGATGGTCACCGAGACGCCGGCGTCGATCGCCGCGTCCACCATCGGCACGCGCAGCTCGCCATCGGCAAAGAACAGCGTCGACATGCCATATTGCGGATCATGGCGCAGCACGCGCGCGGGAACCGTCGTGCTGAGAACGACGGACGAGGCTGAAGACGATGCAGACTGGCCGGTCATCGCGCAGCAGCCTCCACGGCCTCAAGGCCGGTCGTGATCATACAGCACGCGGACGCGGATCGTGCCTTCCACCGCGCGCAGCTCCGACAGCAGCGCCTCGCCCTCGCCGCCGACCACGTCGGTTTCGAGCACGACATAGCCGACCTCGGGATCGGTCTGAAGATATTGCGCGAGGATGTTGATGTTGTGCCGCGCCACCGCCTCGTTGACCTGGCGCAGTACGCCCGGCACGTTGCGGTGGACATGGATGAAGCGCGTGCCGGTCGGGCGCGCCGGCAATTGTACCTGCGGGAAGTTGACGGCGCCAAAAGTCGAACCGACGTCGGAATAGTCGATCAGCTTGCGCGCGACCTCGCCACCAATTCGGTCCTGCGCCTCCTCGGTGGAGCCGCCGACATGCGGGGTCAGGATCACGTTGGGCAGGCCCTGCAGCGGCGAGACGAACGGATCGGCGTTCGATGCCGGCTCCGCCGGGAACACGTCGACCGCGGCGCCGGCGAGCTTGCCCTCGCGCAGCGCGCTGGCCAGCGCTTCGATGTCGACCACGGTGCCGCGCGAATTGTTGATCAGATAGGCCCCGTCCTTCATGTGACGGATCTGGCGCTCGCCGATCATGTTGGCGGTCGCCGGCGTCTCCGGCACGTGCAGCGACACGACGTCGCTCATCGCCAGCAGCTCATCAAGGCTCTCGACCGGCTCGGTGTTGCCGTGGCGGAGCTTGTCGGTGAGATCGAAGAAGATCACCCGCATGCCCATGGCCTCGGCGAGGTTCGACAGCTGCGAGCCGATGTTGCCATAGCCGATGATGCCGAGCGTCTTGCCGCGCACCTCTCGGCTGCCATTGGCCGACTTGTCCCAGCCGCCGGCATGCGCCGACACCGAGCGCGGGAAGATTCGGCGCATCAGCATCACGACTTCGGCGATCGTCAGCTCGGCGACGCTGCGGGTGTTCGAATAGGGCGCATTGAACACGGGGATGCCGAGCCGCTTCGCGGCATCGAGATCGACCTGGTTGGTGCCGACGGAGAAGCAGCCGACCACCATCAGCCGGTCGGCGGCCTGCAGCACGTCGGCGGTGAGATGCGTGCGCGAGCGAATGCCCAGCATGTGCACGCCCGACAGCATACGCTTCAACTCCGCCGAACCGAGCGCCTTCGGCAGCCGTTCGATTTCCGTATAGCCGTTGGCCTCGAACATGCGGACGGCCGAGTCGTTCACGCCCTCAAGGAGCAGAACGCGGATCTTTTGCTTGGGCAGCGATAGCGGCATGGGCCTGGCCTGATTCAGTCGTGGGTGTGGCGTAGTGTAGCGGTTGTTACAGTCGCGATGCGTTGAAACTTGGTGAATGCGACGCGGCAGGAACGCTTTCTGTCGCTTTCCCAGGGTCTTGTCCACTCCGCACCGGCATTTTGGCCTGCGATGCAAAATCAGCGCCTGGCATACCGGACGCACCGCACGGCCTGCACTGCAACAACCGGAGATCGCTGTTTTGGCTGCTGACAAACCATGCGAGCAGAGCTAGCCTTTCTTCCAATCACAAAATCATCGGGAGGTCAGCATGTCAGACGGGGTTGTCGAGACACGCGCGTCGGAGGTGTCGGCCGGTGAAACGCAGACGGTCGATGTCGCCGTCGTGGGTGCCGGATTTGCGGGGCTTTACCTGCTGCACCGCCTGCGCAAGGCGGGCTTCTCGACCGTGACGCTGGACACCGCAAACGACGTCGGCGGCACCTGGTACTGGAACCGGTATCCCGGCGCGCGCTGCGACATCCAGACCGTCGACTACAGCTACACCTTCGATCCCGAGCTCGAGAAGGCCTGGCAATGGTCGGAGAAATACGCCACCCAGCCGGAGATCCTGCGCTATCTTGGCTTCGTCGCCGACCGCTACGATCTGCGCCGCGACATCCGCTTCGGCACCCGTGTCCTCGGCGCCTCCTGGGACGATGCCAAGGAGCGCTGGCTGCTGACGACCGACAAGGGCCCCGCCGTCTCCTGCCGCCACTACATCATGGCGACCGGCTGCCTGTCGCAGCCGAAGCCGCCGGAAATCGACGGCGTGCACGACTTCAAGGGCGAGATCTACTTCACCAGCCGCTGGCCGCACGACGGCGTCGACCTCCGCGGCAAGCGCGTGGCCGTGATCGGCACCGGCTCCTCCGGCATCCAGTCGATCCCGCTCATCGCCGAGCAGGCAGCGCAGCTCACGGTGTTCCAGCGCACGCCGAACTTCGCACTGCCTGCGCATAATGGTCCGCTCCCGGCCGATCGCGCCGCGCAGCTTGCAGAGGATCGCAACGGGCTGCGCCAGCAGGCGCGCTGGTCGATGACCGGCGTGCCGATTCCGCCGGCCACCGAGTTCAGCTGGCAGATGAGCGAGGCCGAGCGCCGCGAGCGCTTCGAGAAGCTGTGGGCCTCTGGCGACCTCGTCGGCATGCTGACGCAGCTCTGGGCCGACCAGGGCGTCGACCCCGACGGCAACGCGCTGCTCGCCGATCTCATCCGCGAGAAGATCCACGAGATCGTCAAGGATCCCGAGACCGCCGCAGCGCTCACGCCCCATGACCATCCGTTCGGCGCCAAACGCCCCTGCCTCGACACCAACTACTATCAGACGTTCAATCGCCCCAACGTCACGCTGGTCAATCTGCGCCAGGAGCCGATCGCGTCCATCACCGCTGATGGCATCAAGACCGACAGGCGCAGCTTCGACATCGACGTCATCGTGTTCGCGACCGGCTTCGACGCCATGACCGGTGCGATCCGCGCCGTGCATCCGATCACCGGGCGCGGCGGCAAATCACTTGAGGATGTCTGGGCCAACGGACCGCAAACCTATCTCGGACTCACGGTCGCGGACTTTCCCAATCTGTTCCTGATCACCGGTCCCGGCAGCCCGTCAGTGCTGTCGAACATGGCGGTCTCGATCGAGCAGCATGTCGACTGGGTGGTCGACCGTCTCATCGCCCTTCGCGAGGACGGCTTCACCACCATTGAGCCCACGGAGACCGCGCAGGCCGGCTGGGCCCGCCACATGGCAGACTGCGCGACCGTGACGCTGCATCGGCTCGCCAACACCTGGTACACCGGCGCCAACGTGCCGGGCAAGCCGCAGACGCTGATGCCTTACACCGGCGGCGTCGGCCCCTATCGCGGCATCTGCAACGAGATCGTCAGCCGCGGCATGCTCGGCTTCAAGCTGTCAGGTCCGAACGGCGCGTCCCAATGCAATGACGGCGAGATCGTGCGGCTGCAGCCGGATGTCCGGCTGGTGCTGAACATGCTGGCCGAGATGAACCTGCCGCCGATCGAATCGATGGGCGCGGCCGGCGCCCGTGAATTCGTCGCGCAGTTCAACGCGACGAGGCCGCCTGGACGTCCCGTTGGCGAAGTCAAGGATGGCACATTGCAGGGCGCTGACGGTCCCCTGGCCTACCGGCTCTATCGTCCGGCGACGCCCGGCCCGCATCCGATCGTGGTGTACTTCCATGGCGGCGGCTGGGTCCTCGGCGACGAGCAGTCGGACGATCCGTTCTGCCGCGACATGTGCCGCCGGTCCAACATGATTTTCGTCAGCGTGAACTATCGCCATGCGCCCGAGCACCGCTTCCCGGCGGCGGCTGAGGACGGCTATGCGGCGACGCGCTGGGTGGCCGACCACGCCGCCGAGCTCGGCGGACGCGAGGGACCGGTGCTGGTGGCAGGCTGGAGCGCCGGCGGCAACATCGCGGCGGTCACCTGCCAGCTCGCGCGAGATCGCGGCGGGCCTGATATCGGCGGCCAGCTGCTGCTGTGCCCGGCCACCGACTGCAGCTTCGATCGTCCGTCCTACACGGACAATGCGACCGGCTACTTCCTGACGCGGTCGCTGATCTACTGGTTCTGGGACATCTACTGCTCGCCGGCGGATCGCACCGATCCGCGCGCATCGCCGTTGCGGGGCAAGCTGCAGAGCCTGCCGCCGGCCTACATCGTCACCTGCGAGTTCGATCCGCTGCGCGACGAGGGGATTGCCTATGCGGAAGCCCTCGCCGCCGCGGGCGTGCCGGTCGGACAGCTCAAGGCGCACGGCCACTTCCATTCGTCGTTCATGATGGTCGACGTCGTCATCACCGGCGTCGGCGGCCGCATGCGGATGGCGGAGGCGCTGCAGGCGTTCACCCAGTCTGCAGAAGAAGGCGAATCGCTGGAGATCAACGCCGCCGCGAGCTGACCAGCGGAGGCTGCGGCCGAGCAGTATCGCAACGGCCCGCAGCCTTGCGGGCCGTTGCTGCGACGCGCAGCTTGCGTCGGATCGCCCACGCTGTCACCGAGACGACGAGCCACGCCGTCGCTGCGGCGACGAAGGCGGTCGCGACGCTTAGCTGAACCAGCGTGGAGAATACGGCCGCGAACGCCAGCATGCCGAGGCTGCCGAGCACCGCGCCTACGGTGTCGAGCGCAGCCGCTTCGCGTCCGCGCCGCTCGCCGAAGAATCCCTGTTGGCGCTTGCGCCTGATCTCGTGCGCCTCGATCAGGGTGACGCTGGCGCAGAAGATGGCGGGCAATGCCAGGAAGAGGCCGCCGATCGCAGGACCGAAGGCCTTGGCAATGAGCCCCGCGGCGACTGTCGCGGCGCCGCCCAGCGCGAAGCGGATGACGTATTCGTGCCACTTGCCGTCCTTCAGCGCCGAGGGCGAGATGCGGATCAGCATCACGCGCCTCCGGAGAAGACCGCCTGGAGTCCGAGCGCCGCCACCAGCCAGACGACCGTCGCGAGCAGGCTCGCAGTCAACGCGCGCAGATGCAGCCGCATCAGCAGTTGGCACACGATCATGCTGTAGAGACAGAGCGCGACGGCGCCGAACATCATCGAACGGCTCTGGACCGCCGCGTAGGCGGCGTCATGTGTGACGATCGCAATGCCAAGCGTCGCCAGCGCAACCGAGGGCGCGGCTCCGAACAATCCGGCAAAGCTCTTCGGACGCAGCCCGTCGCCAATCATCGCGAATGCCGAAACGATGACGCCGCCGATCAGGAAGCGGATGATGTATTCGGTCATGTCCGGCTTGCTCCCGGTGGTTCGTAGCCGGTCCACGGGCGCAAGCTGCGCTCGAGGGCAGCGCCGAGCATGAATCCGACAACGACGTCGCTGGCCCAATGCGCAAGCAGCATCACGCGCGTGATGCTGAGCCCGACGGCAGCACTCCTCACCGCAATCCTTGCGCGTGCCGGCAGCGGACCGGCGGCGGAGTAGAGCGCACCCATGTGCAGCGCATGTCCCGAGGGAAAGGCGTCCTGTGCATGGCCGGACGGCGCCACGCCGTGGAGATGGCCGCGCAAGGTGGTGCGATCCGGCCGGTCTGATCGAAGATGGCCTTCAAGGCATGCGGCAGAGCCGAAGCCGCAACCGTGACCAGCAATGCATGAGTGGTCGTCGCGCGAACGCGGCTGCTTTGGCCGCGCGTCACCAGCCAAGCCACCGATGTCAGGGCCAACCACACCTTCTCGTCCGCCCCCCACGCGAGGCCGCGTGCGAGCTTTTGCAGCCACGGTTCCGTGGTTCGTGCAGCTACGTCCGCAATGATGCGGTCCGCCTTGGTCGGCTCGACGTGGATGGCCGTGGCGGAACTTTGCTTGCGAAAGGGCACCGAAATTGCCGGTGTGATCTTCTTCCCGATGGCGCGGATCATGGCACTTGCGAAGGACGAACAATATGTTCACCTACAACGCCGAGCCCTCACAACGGGTTTCGGGAACAGTCACGAAACTGTCACGAGTTACCAGCTCAGCCCTGACCGCGAATAGCCTCGTCATACGCCTCGACCGAGGCTCGAGCTGTCTCCCGCACATCGCTCGCGCTCATGCCCGGCTTGTACAGGCTCGAGCCGAGACCGAAGGCGCACACGCCGACGGCGACGTAGGAGGCGAGCGTCTTGTCCGACACACCGCCGACGGCGCCGACCACGACGCCTTTCGGCAGGACTGCAAGTTGCGCTGCAATCCCCGACGGACCGAGCACCGACGCCGGAAAGTATTTCAGGGCCGAGGCGCCGCAATGCAAAGCCAGAAAGGCCTCGGTCGGCGTGAAGACCCCGGGCATGGTCACCATGTCATAGGCCTGCGCCGTCGCCAGCACTTCGACGTCGACGTTCGGGCTGACCATCAGGCGCCCGCCGGCCTCCGCAACGCGCACGCAATCCGCGGCATTGACGACCGTTCCTGCGCCGATCAGGCAGTCCTTGCCGAACCGAGATGCCAGACGCTCGATCGAGACGAACGGTTCCGGCGAGTTGAGAGGAACCTCGATCAGCTCGAAACCGGCTTCGATCAGGACATCGACGATGGCCTCGGACTCGTCGGGTTTGATACCGCGCAGGATCGCAACGAGCGACCGCTTCACATGCGGCCAGGCGACGGACTGTGTCATTTCAGAAACGCGCTCCCCAGATCTGCCGCGCGGCCTTGAGCAGGCCGCGGCGTGACGCCTGTTCGGCATCGCATTCATTCACGTCGAAACCAGCAGCGGCCAGCGCCTCGCCATAGAGGCGGCCGAGCCGGCCCGCTCCGATCAACCGGAGTGGAAGCTCGGCGCCGAACCGCGCGCGCGCATCGGCGATTTCGCTGCCGATCAGAATCCCGGAGAGCCTTGCAGTTCCATCGGACCGCCGCTCGAAGCCGAGGAGCTGCGCCGCGCGCAGCCGGAACAGCGCGTTCGTCAGTGCCGTCGGCGCGGCCAGCGCCGCCGCGAGGCTCTCGCGGAACGCCGTGTCGTGCTCGACGGTCGAGGCTTCCGGTTCGACGGCATGCATCAGGATGCTATGCTGAGAGACCACCGCGAACAGCTCACCGGTCATGTAGGTGGCGAAGTCGATCACCACGCCGGCATCGATCTGGATCCATTTGCTGTGGGTGCCCGGAATGCAGACGATCCCAGTGAAATCCGGCTCGGTGACTCCGAGCAGCTGGGTTTCCTCGCCGCGCATCACGTCCGGCCGGTCCGCGCGAACCTGCGCCAGTCCCGGCAGAATTCTGACGTCGCGGTCGGCGTCGACACTGATCGCTCCGGCATACAGCGCATCCAGACGGGTGGGCGTGTGCAGATACGGCGCCTCGACCCAGCCTTGCCGCGCGCCGGCCATGCCGCAGATCAGCACCGGAACATCGGCCGGTGCGCCAAGCTTCGCCAGATGATCGCGCAGCACCGGCGCGAAGCCTGATGTCGCGCAATGCAGCATGCCCTCGCCACCACGGCTCTCGGCAAGCTCCGTCCCGTCTCCGGCCATAAGCCAGGCACGGAAACTGGAGGTTCCCCAGTCGACGGCGACAAAGGCCGGCGTTGCTGACGAATAGACGGCGGTCACATCCTGCTCCCGAACACTTCCACATCTGGCAATGGCACGCCGGGCGGGCCACGCAAACAACAAATTGCATCATGCACGATTATGCACGTTGTTATTCTTGTTGATGCATGGTAACAAGCGGCATGTCAGACCTTCCACTGGCGCGCCGCGACCAGATCGCCGGCCGCCTCTCTGCGGGGCAAGCGGTCATCGCGACCGCCCTCGCCGACGAGTTCGGCGTCTCCGAGGATGCGATCCGGCGCGATCTTCGCGCGCTTGCCGCCGAAGGACGCTGCCGCCGCGTGTATGGCGGCGCATTGCCCATCGTCGGCGGCATGGCACCGATGGCGGCGCGTATCGGGCAAGATCGCGAACGCAAGCTGGCGCTCGCCCGGTCGGCCGCCCGCAGCATCGCGCGTGGGGAGTTTCTCTTCCTCGATAGTGGCAGCACCAATCTCGCCCTCGCTGAAGTCCTGCCCGATGATTTCGATCTCACCGTCGCGACCAACGCCATCGACATTGCCGCAACCGTGCTGCATCGGCAGGACCTGCAGTTGATCGTGATCGGCGGCTCCGTTCACCCCGCAGTCGGCGGCTGTGTCGACGCCGACGCCATCATGCAGGTACAGCGCTTGAACATCGACCGCTGCTTCATCGGCGCCTGCGCTGTATCGGCGCAAGGCGGCATCAGCGCGGTTGATCCGACTGACGCAACGTTCAAGCGAACGCTGCTGTCGCTGAGCCGCGTAAGCGTCGCAATGGTCACCAACGAGAAGCTCGAGACCCGAGCCCCCCACCGTATCGCCGGCGCCAAGACGATCAGCCAGCTCACCGTCGAGCATGATGCGCCGGCGGCCCGACTCGCCCTGCTCAGACGGGCGGGAGCTACCATCATGACCGCCACCCCGCCCGGATGACGGCGCCTTCAGAGTTTCAGGAATCTTCCAGATGAGTTCGGATCACCGCGCGGCGCGGCTCGCGACACGCCTGGCTTTTTTCGTCGCCGGCTTCGGCATCGCCTGCTGGGCGCCGCTGGTGCCGTTCGCCAAGCAGCGACTGGGGGTCGACGATGCGACGCTCGGGCTGCTGCTGCTCTCGCTCGGCGTGGGCTCGGTCGCATCGATGTTGGCGGCAGGTCTCCTGAGCGCCCGCTACGGCAGCAAGCCCGTCGTCATCGTCAGCGGCATCGCCTTGAGCATGCTGCTGCCCCCGCTGACGATCGCCTCAACGCCAGCCACGCTCGGGCTTGCGCTGTTCGCCTTTGGCGCGGCGCTCGGCTCGCTCGACGTCGCCGTGAACATCCAGGCGATCGACGTCGAGCGGCTGAGCGAGCGTCCGCTGATGTCCGGCTTCCACGCGCAGTTCAGCATCGGCGGCTTCGCAGGCTCCGGCGTCATGACTGCGCTGCTCGCGTTCGATGTCGCGCCGCTGCTCGGCACGCTCGCCTGCTGTGCGCTCGCCCTGGCCGCGATGACCGTGGCTGCCCCACGACTGATAGCGAGCAAACCGGCGCAATCGGGCCCTCTGCTCGTGCTTCCTCACGGCGCAGTGCTGCTGCTGGCGGCGCTCGCCGCGATCATGTTCCTGGTCGAGGGTGCGATGCTCGATTGGAGCGCGCTGTTGCTTGCCGGGTCGGACCGCCTGCCGGCCGCGCAAGCCGGGCTGGGCTACATCATGTTCTCGATCGCAATGACCGCCGGGCGTCTCGTCGGCGATGCCGTGGTTGCACGGATCGGCGATCGCGCGACGTTGCTGGGGGGCAGCGTCATCGCGATCACCGGCTTCGTCGTGCTGCTCGCGGTTCCCTGGATTGTTGCTGCCATGGCCGGCTTCGCGCTGATCGGCTTGGGTGCATCGAACCTGGTCCCAGTGCTGTTCCGCCGGGCCGGCGCGCAGACAGCGATGCCGGTCGGGCTGGCCGTCGCCGCCGTCACCACCGCCGGCTACTCCGGCGTACTGCTTGGGCCCGCCGGCATCGGCTTCGTCGCCGCGGCCACCAGCCTGCCGGCCGCGTTCTGGATGTTGGCCGCACTGCTCGTCATTGTGCTGCTGAGCGCACCACGCGTCGTAGCTGCGCCAAATTAGGAACGAGCCCGGTGCTTGGCTTTGATACGCATCTCATGCCCCAGCCAAGAGCAGAATCGGACGCGCACCCAATATCGTTACTCTCATTCTCATCATCGTCGGCGCTGCGTAGACGGCAATCCTGGAATCCGCGTTCGCGGCCATCGTAGCCTGCCCGCCTGCCCCGCTTCGTGCGCCGCCCCGCAACGCAGGTTGCAGACATCGCCTCCCTTGCGAAGCTCGTCCGGACGGCTCAGGATCGCCGGACAGACAGCGGAGCAGTCTAGTGGAGATCGATGGCGAGGCCCCTGCGGACGAAGACGGATTTGCCGACACACAGGCGCGCGACGCGCATTTCCTGCGCCACAGCTTCTCTGTCGCCCTCCGCTCGATGTCACACGGCAATCACCCGTTCGCCGCCATTCTCGTCGATGCTGACGGCAGGGTCCTGATCGAAAGTGAAAACGGCTACCTGCCAGCGCGCGATGCCACAGCGCATGCAGAGCGACTGGTCGCGACGCAGGCCTGCACGTCGATTGCCCCTGAGATCAGAGCTGTGGCTACGCTGTATTCGTCGGCAGAGCCGTGCGCGATGTGCGCGGGCGCCATCTACTGGGCCGGCATCGGACGCGTGGTCTACGGCCTCAGCGAGCGGCGGCTACGCGACCTTACCG
The DNA here is from genome assembly GCF_032489675.1 of Bradyrhizobium sp. SZCCHNR1043. Lineage (NCBI taxonomy): Bacteria > Pseudomonadati > Pseudomonadota > Alphaproteobacteria > Hyphomicrobiales > Nitrobacteraceae > Bradyrhizobium > Bradyrhizobium sp. SZCCHNR1043. The sequence goes on along the minus strand of NZ_JAUEYN010000003.1, from coordinate 231,580 downwards.
GCAACCATCCGGAGAACCCGACGCTCGACCTGCCCTGCCGCGAGGTGTTCGCGAGCGGCCAGCGCGCAACCGAGATTGTCGGCCCCTTGTTGGAGGAGGAAGCCGCGGCGCTGCATGAAGGAGCCTGGGACAAATGAAGCAGGCGCCGCGACCGAGCCGCGGCGCCTTCTTCGAGTGCTTCGATCCGTATCAGAACTTCACGGTCACGCCCGAGTAGAGCGACGACTCGGTGCAAGCGCCCGTGGCGACGCGAGTGCCGCCGCCACCGGCGACGGAACAGCCGACCGCGTTGTTGTGGTCGAGGCCGAACTTGTTCTGCCAGTAGCGATAGGCCACCCAGACGTCGATCATGTGGCTCTGCTTCTCACCCCACATCGCCTTCGACGCATCGAAGGTCAGGCGGATCGGCTCGGAGTTGAACTCGACCTTGGTCGGATAGACGCCGTTCGCGACGCTGGCCGGGAGCGGCTCGGTATCGGTGCCCTTCTTGCCGTACCAGCCGGCGCGACCCGAGATCGAGAAGAACTGCATGCTCTCAGGCAGGAAACCGAGATCCATGTAGTAGTTGGTCTCGACCGCCCAGGTTGGCTTGAACGAGGTGTTGCCGTCGGAGATGCAGGGGTTCGACCAGCCGGCGCCGCACTGCGAGAACGAGTTGTGGTTGGCGAACTCCCAGTACATCAAGGGAGCGACGTTGAAGTAGCCCTTGTAAGGCAGGTTGAACGCGAACTGCAGACCGGCGACGACGTCACGCTTGGCCGCGCCGAAGTAGCGGTTCTCGGTATTGGCATCCATGCCCACTTCGAACGAGATGTTCTGCAGCGGCCCCACCGTGAAGGCCTTGGTGTTGAAGATCTGGTTCCAGCCGAAGGTCGAGCGGAACAGGCCGTAGATCTCGGTCGCACCGGCGCAGCTCGCCGGCGTGAACGCGAAGCCCGCGTTGGGCGAGACGATGCCGCCGGTCTGCGTGCAGGGCCCCGCCGGGTCGTTGTGGTCCGACTTGAACAGCGAGATCGTGAAGAAGTTGGTGCCGTAACCCCAGACGTCGAAATGGGTGAACGAATAGACCTGCTTGGCGGTCTTGGCGTTGAACGTGCCGTTGCCGTTGACGCTCCATGCACCAGGCTGGCTGGCATCGAAGATGTAGGAGTAGGTGACGCGATTATCGACGACGAGGAAGAACGGCACCTCGGCCGGAGCCTTCTTCGCGATCGCCTTGGCGGGCAGGTCAGCAGCCCCTGCGACACCGACTGAGCTAAGCGCTACCGCGCCCAGCGCGACGGCCGCCGCGATTGTTTGACGTAACGACATTCAGAACACCCCCAGTTGACAAGCGCCGATTCCCGACTTGCATGCACAGTTGCGCCGTTCGACCGGCTGGAGAAGCCTCAACTTTCTCCAGGACTTGCCCGCAGTTTGATCAAGGTTCCGCCGTATTGCAGCGGCGACGACAGCAGATGCTGGCCTGAACATGGGACGATTGGCCGCGGCCGCGATGCTCCCAAATTCCGATCTTGCCGCTTCACATTGCAGAAGTTTTTCCGAAAGCCCCCGCGTGGCCTTCCGCGCGCTTTCGCGAGCAAGCCTGGGCGCAAGCGCGCCCCTGACGCGTATTGGATGACGCTGCTCATCCAACGTGCAGCTTGCCGCGGCGGATCGATTTCCGGCCAGTGTCTCAAAAGTGCCACAGAGCTTTATCGATCACAGCTGATTGCAGCGTACGCTGCTTGCAACCAAGGGCGCGCTGCATTCGCCGATCGCCGCGCGATGGGCGCTTGGACAAGAGTTGGGCAGAGGATGGCGCTTTTCGCCTCTTACGCGCCGCGGCAAATTAGATCACAATTGAGGCATCTTCGTTCCCCTGCCCACGACGCAGCAAATGCCTGAACCCGCGCCGGCCGATCCGAACCCTACGCCTCCGCTCCTGCAGACGATCGGGTTGACCAAGCGCTATGGCGACTTCCTTGCCAACGACAAGATCGACATCGAGATCCGGCCACGCGAGATTCACGCCTTGCTTGGCGAAAACGGTGCCGGCAAGTCGACGCTGGTGAAGACGATCTACGGACTGGTGCAGCCGAGCGCCGGTGAGTTGCGCTGGCAGGGTGTGCCCATCAAGCTGTCCGGCCCGGCCGAGGCGCGATCTCTCGGCATCGGCATGGTGTTTCAGCATTTCTCCCTGTTCGACAACCTCACCGTGGCTGAGAACGTGGCGCTCGGGCTCGACGGCAAAGAGCCATTCAAGGCCATGTCAGCGCGGCTCGCGGACGTCGCGCGCGACTACGGACTGCCGCTCGATCCGAAGCGCGAGGTCTGGCATTTGTCGGTCGGCGAGCGGCAGCGCATCGAGATCGTGCGGGCGCTGATGCAGAGTCCGAAATTCCTCATCCTGGACGAGCCCACCGCCGTGTTGACGCCGCAGGAGGCCGACCAGCTGTTCGTCGTGCTGGAGCGACTGAAAGCAGAAGGCCGCGCCATCCTCTACATCAGCCACAAGCTCGAGGAGGTGAAGCGGCTGTGCGACACCGCCACCATCCTGCGCAGCGGCAGGAAGGTCGCGACCTGCAATCCGAAGCTGGAGACGGCTGCCTCGCTGGCCCGCATGATGGTGGGAACCGAGATCAAGCAAGTGAAGCCGCCGGCCGAGCGACGCACCACCGTGCCGCGCCTGGTCGTCAATGATCTCACCCTCGCCCCCAGCGAGCTGCATGGCGTGGGCCTCAAGAACATTTCCTTCGAGCTGAAGGGCGGCGAGATCCTCGGCATCGCCGGTGTCGCCGGCAACGGCCAGGACGAGCTGTTTGCTGCGCTGTCCGGCGAACGCCTCGTCAAAGAGCCCGGCACGATCATCATCGAGGGCCTCGCCTGCGGCAATCTCTCGATCAGCCAGCGCCGCAAGATGGGAGCCGCCTTCGTGCCGGAGGAGCGGCTGGGGCACGGCACCGCCCCGCGGATGAAGCTATCGGAGAATGCGCTGCTGACGGGACACGCGGCCAGCGACATGGTCCGGCACGGCTTCATCAACGCGGCAGCGACGCTGCGGACCGTCGATCGCACCACCGAGACATTCGATGTCCGCAAGGCGAAGCGCGATCCGGAAGCGGCGAGCCTGTCCGGCGGCAATCTGCAGAAGTTCGTCGTCGGACGCGAGATCCTGCGCACGCCGGCGGTGCTGGTCGTCAACCAGCCGACCTGGGGCGTCGACGCCGGCGCCGCCGCGATCATCCGCCAGGCGCTGATCGATCTCGCCAGCGCGGGCGCTGCCGTCCTCGTGACCAGCCAGGACCTCGACGAACTCATCGAGATCGCCGACCGCATCGCCGTGATGTTTCACGGGCAGCTTTCGAAGGCGCTGCCACGCGCGGAGGCGACGCGCGAAAAGCTCGGCCTGTTGATGGGCGGCGCCAGCATCGAGAAGGAGGCCGCGCATGCAGCTCGTGCTTGAGAAGCGCGCCGAGCGCTCGCGCATCATTGCGCTGGTTTCGCCACTGATCGCGATCGGGCTGACGCTCGTCACCATGAGCGTGCTGTTCGCCGTGCTCGGTAAGAACCCGATCACTGCGCTCGGCGTCTACTTCATCGCGCCGCTCACCGACGGGTATTCGCTGCAGGAGATCGCGGTGAAGGCCACGCCGCTGGTGATGATCGCGATCGGCCTGTCGCTGTGCTACCTCGCCAACGCCTGGAACATCGGTGCCGAGGGCCAGTTCCTGATCGGGGCCGTAGCCGGCAGCTGGATCGCGGTGAAGACGCAGGGCACCGAGGCGGGACACTGGGTGCTGCCGGCGATGCTGGTCGCAGGTGCCGCGGCCGGCGCCCTCTATGCGCTGATCCCGGCGCTGTGTCGCGTCAAGTTCGGCGCCAGCGAGATCCTCACCAGCCTGATGCTGGTCTACGTCGCCGATCTCCTGCTCGACTATCTCGTCCGTGGTCCGTGGCGTGATCCGGCCGGCTTCAACTTCCCGACCACGGCGGAGTTCGATCCGGTGGCGACCGTGCCGGTGCTGATCGAAGGCGGACGCCTGCATCTTGGAAGCATCATCACGCTGCTCGTCGTTGTGGCCGCCTTCGTGCTGCTCGACCGGACCATCAAGGGGTTCGAGATCCGCGTCGTCGGCGTGGCGCCGCGCGCCGCCCGCTTTGGCGGCTTCAACGCCAATCAACTGGTCCTGCTGACCTTCGCGATTTCCGGCGCGCTCGCCGGCCTCGCCGGCATCATCGAGGTGGCCGGACCGATCGGACATCTGCAGCCCGGCATCTCGCCCGGCTATGGCTTCACCGCGATCATCGTTGCCTTCCTCGGCAGGCTCAATCCGGTTGGAATATTCATTGCAGGGCTTTTCCTCGCGTTGACGTTCATTGGCGGCGAGCAGGCCCAGATCACGATGAAGATTCCACTCGATGTCACCAAGGTGTTCCAGGGCATCCTGCTGTTCTACGTGCTCGCCTGCGATTCGCTCATCCTCTACCGTTTCAAGCTCGTCTTGGCCGCGCGGCAGGTGCAAAGTGGTGCTGGTTGAAGCAATCATCCTGTCGGTGCTCGCCGCATCGACGCCGCTGCTGCTGGCGGCCACCGGTGAGCTGGTCACCGAGCGCTCGGGTGTCCTCAATCTCGGCGTCGAGGGCATGATGATCGTCGGCGCGGCCTGCGGCTTCGGTGGGGCCTGGCTGTCCGGCTCGATCATCGTCGGCGCGCTGTGCGGCATCGTCGCCGGCATGCTGATGTCGTTGATCTTCGCGTTCATGACCCTTGGCCTCGCCGTGAACCAGGTGGCGACGGGCCTCGCGCTGACCATCCTCGGCATCGGTCTGTCCGGCCTGATCGGCGCGCGCTTCGTCGGCGAGCGCATCAGCACCGCGCCGCACCTCTCCATCCCCGGCCTCAGCGACATCCCGCTGGTCGGCCGTATCGTGTTCGGCGAGGACGCGTTCGTCTATCTGTCGCTCGCCTTGATCATCGCCGTCTGGTGGTTCCTGTACCGCACCCGTGCCGGCCTGGTGCTGCGCGCCTGCGGCGACAACCATGTCTCCGCCCACGCGCTCGGCTATCCCGTGCTGCGCATCCGTTTGCTCGCGGTGTTGTTCGGCGGCGGCTGCGCCGGGCTTGCCGGCGCCTATCTGCCGCTCGCCTACACGCCGTTCTTCATTCCTGGAATGACCGCGGGGCGCGGCTGGATCGCGCTGGCGCTGGTCGTGTTCGCATCCTGGCGGCCGGGCCGCCTCGTCATCGGCGCCTATCTGTTCGGTGCGGTGACGATCCTGCAGCTGCATGCGCAAGGCGCCGGCGTCGGCATCCCCTCGCAGTTCATGTCGGCGCTGCCGTACCTCGCCACCGTGATCGTCCTGGTGCTGCTGTCGCGCGCCCGCACCGGCGGCTCCACCGCGCCGGCGGCGCTGGGGACGGTGTTCGTGCCGGATCGCTGAAGCAATCATCCGGAGCGCCAGCGATGGGGCGCGACGCTCTGGCTCACGAGGTATCCCCCCGACTGTTTGGAGATATTGACGATGATGAAAAGGCTTCTGGGGGCTGCCGCCGCGTTGGTGCTGGCGGGAAGCATCGCCGGCGTGGCGCACGCCGCCGACAAGCTGAAGATCGGCTTCATCTACCTCGGGCCGATCGGCGACCTCGGCTGGACCTATCAGCATGAGCTCGCGCGCCAGGCGCTAGTGAAGGAGCTCGGTGACAAGATCGAGACGACCTATCTCGAGAATGTGCCGGAAGGCCCCGACTCCGAGCGCGCCATCGAGCAGTTGGTCCGCGCCGGCAACAAGCTGATCTTCACGACCTCGTTCGGCTACATGGATCCGACCCTGAAGGTCGCCAAGAAATATCCCAACGTGCATTTCGAGCACGCCACTGGCTACAAGCGCGACAAGAACATGTCGACCTATTCGGCGCGCTGGTATCAGGGCCGCTACATTCAGGGCATCATCGCCGGCAAGATATCGAAGGCCGGCGTGCTCGGCTATATCGGCTCGTTCCCGATCCCGGAGGTTATCTCTGGCATCAACGCCACGATCATCGGCGCGCAGACGGTCAACCCGAACATCAAGGTCAAGATCATCTGGGCCAACACCTGGTTCGACCCGGGCAAGGAAGCCGACGCCGCCAAGGCGCTGATCGACCAGGGCGCCGACATCATCATGCAGCACACCGACAGCCCGGCCGCGATGCAGATCGCAGCCGAGCGCGGCAAGCTCGCCTTCGGCCAGGACTCCGAGATGATCAAGTTCGGCCCCAAGGCGCAGCTCACCTCGATCCTCGACACCTGGGGCCCCTACTACATCGCGCGCGTCAAGGCCGAGCTCGACGGCACCTGGAAGTCGGAGGACACCTGGGGCGGCCTCGATTCCAAGATCTTCGAGATGGCGCCCTACACCAACATGCCCGATGACGTGAAGAAGCTGGCGGAGGAGACCCAGGCGGCGATCACCGCCGGCAAGCTGCACCCGTTCAAGTGCCCCGTGCTCGGCCAGGACGGCAAGGAGATCGAGTGCAAGGGCGGCGACCATCTCGCCGACGGCCAGATCCTCGGCATGAACTTCTACGTCAAGGGCGTCGACGACAAGGTGCCGGGCAAGTAATCAAGCTGGAGCTGCCGATCACCCTGCAGCTCTGCTGCGGCAGGGTGATCGGTACTCACATTTGAGTTGGACCTTTTGTTGCGACGGATGATGAGGTAGATCGTTACCCGAATGCATCGTGTGGTACGGCCGCATCGTCTGGGTCGAGTCCAACGATGCTCCACCTTGCGATGCCTTGACAGCCGTAACCGGGAGTTCCAACTGTGAACAGATCTATCCTGCTCGTTGCCGTCTGCACGTCGGCGCTACTGACGACTCCAGCCGCTTTCGCCAAGACCCTGGTTTTCTGCTCGGAAGGCAGCCCGGAGAACTTCTATCCCGGTGTCAACACAACTGGGACATCGTTCGATGGCAATGAGCCAATCTACAACCGCATCGTCGAGTTCGAGCGCGGCAGCACGCAAGTCGTGCCAGGCCTCGCCGAAACATGGACGATCTCGCCCGACGGCACCACCTACACGTTCAACCTCCGCAAGGGCGTGAAGTGGCATTCGACCTCCAAGTCGTTCAAGCCGACACGCGACTTCAATGCCGACGACATTCTGTTCTCGATCGAGCGGCAATGGAAGGAGGATAATCCCTATTTCAAGGTGACGAGCCCGAACCATTCGTATTTCGGCGACATGGCGATGCCGAAACTTTTGAAGTCGGTCGAGAAGATCGACGATTATACGATCAAGGTGACCCTCAATCAGCCGGAAGCCCCTTTCCTCGCGGATCTCGCGATGCCGTTCGCCGCGATCCAGTCGAAGGAATATGCCGACGCGATGCTGAAGGCCGGCACGCCCGAGAAGATCGACCAGGATCCGATCGGCACTGGTCCATTCTACCTCGTACAGTATCAAAAGGACGCCGTGATCCGGTACAAGGCGTTTCCCCAATATTGGGGCGGCAAGGCCAAGATCGACGACCTCGTCTATGCGATCACGCCGGATGCATCCGTTCGCTGGGCCAAGCTGCAGAAGGGCGAATGCGACGTGATGCCCTATCCGAACCCGGCCGATATCGATACGATCAGGAAGGACCCGAACGTCACCGTGCTGGAGCAGCCGGGCCTCAACGTCGGCTATCTCGCCTTCAACACGCAGAAGAAGCCGTTCGATGACGTGCGCGTGCGTAAAGCGCTCAGCATGGCGATCAACAAGCAGGCGATCATCGACGCGGTCTATTTGTCGACCGGCATCGCGGCAAAGAACCCGATCCCGCCGTCGATGTGGTCCTACAACGACGCCGTCAAGGACGATCCCTATGACCCCGACGCGGCCAAGAAGCTTCTCGCCGATGCCGGATTCCCGAACGGCCTGGAGACCGATCTGTGGGCCATGCCGGTGCAGCGTCCCTACAATCCGAATGCCAAGCGCATCGCCGAGCTGATGCAGGCCGATCTCGCCAAGATCGGCGTCAAGGCCGAGATCAAGTCATTCGAATGGGGCGAATACCGCAAGCGGCTGCAGGCCGGCGAGCACCAGATGGGCATGTACGGCTGGACCGGCGACAATGGCGATCCCGATAACTTCCTGCACACCTTGCTGGGCTGCGCCTCGGCACAATCGGCATCGGGGTCGAACATCGCAAAGTTCTGCTACAAGCCGTTCGACGAACTGGTCGTGAAGGCCAAGACCGTCAGCGACCAGGCCGAGCGTGCCAAGCACTACGAACAGGCCCAGGTGGTCTTCAAGGAGCAGGCACCGTGGTTCACGATCGCGCATGCGGTGCAGTTGAAGCCTGTCAGCAAACGCGTGATCGACTTCAAGCTATCGCCGTTCGGACGCCACAGCTTCTATGGCGTCGACGTCAAGGATTAGCGGACCTCAGGGCGAAGCAGCTTTCGCTGCTTCGCCGCTTCCGCTTCGCTGCCCTCCCGAAGACCTTCCGGGGAAAGTTGACAGAGCTCTGCATGTTGCGGTTCGTCTTTACCCGGCTCAGCCTCGTGGTCCCGACCTTCATCGGCATCACGTTGCTCGTGTTCGTGCTGATCCGCCTGATCCCCGGCGACCCTATCGAGACGATGGCGGGCGAACGCGGCATCGATCCGGCCCGCCTCGCGCAATTGCGCAAGGACTACGGTTTCGATCAGCCCGTGCTGGTGCAGTATGGTCTCTATCTGTCGCGGCTGGCGCACGGAGATTTCGGCCGCTCGATCGTCACCCATGAGCCGGTGATTGCCGAATTCCAGACCTTGTTCCCCGCGACGGTCGAACTGTCGGTCTGCGCGATCCTGTTTGCGCTGTGCGTGGGGCTGCCGGCCGGCATCATCGCCGCGGTCAGGCGCAATTCGATCTTCGACCACGGCGTGATGGGGATCTCGCTCACCGGCTATTCGATGCCGATTTTCTGGTGGGGACTGCTGCTGATCCTGCTGTTTTCGGTGCAGCTCGGATGGACGCCGGTGTCGGGCCGGATCGCGGTGCAGTATTTCATCGAGCCGGTGACCGGCTTCCTGCTGATCGATACGCTCCTGGCCGGTGATGTCGGCGCGTTTCGTTCGGCCCTGTCGCATCTCGTCCTGCCGACGATCGTGCTCGGCACGGTACCGCTCGCGGTGATCGCCCGCATGACGCGATCGGCCATGCTGGAGGTCCTCGGCGAGGACTACATCCGCACCGCCCGCGCCAAGGGGCTGCCGCCGTTCCGCGTGATCGCGATTCACGCCTTGCGCAATGCGCTGATCCCGGTGGTGACGGTGATCGGGTTGCAGGTCGGCGTACTGTTCACCGGCGCCATCCTTACCGAAACCATCTTTTCCTGGCCGGGCGTGGGCAAATGGCTGATCGAGGGCATCAACCGCCGCGACTATCCGGTGCTGCAGGGCGGCACGCTGCTGATCGGCGCGATCGTCATGACCGTCAATCTGCTGGTTGATATCGCCTATGGGCTGATCAATCCCCGCATCCGGTACACGCGATGAGCGCCGAGAACCTCCCAACCCGCATCGTTGTCGCGCAAGCGGACGCGCCACCGTCTCCATTGCTGGAGTTCTGGCAAGACTTCCGGAAAAATGCCGGGGCCGTCGCGGGCCTGGTCGTCATCGCGGTCCTGATCCTGCTCGCGCTGTCGGCCGATGTCGTCGCGCCGCATTCGCCTGTGCTCACCAACAATGCGGCGTTCCTGAAGCCTCCGTTCTGGCAACAGGGTGGATCGCTGTCCTATCCGCTCGGCACCGACGCGATCGGGCGCGATATTCTGTCCCGTCTCATCCACGGCGCGCGGCTGTCGCTTCTGATCGGCATCGCGGTGGTGACGTTGTCGGTGATATCGGGCACGATTCTCGGCCTGATCGCCGGTTTTTTCCGCGGCGTGACCGAGGTCGCGATCATGCGGCTGATGGACATCACGTTGACGCTGCCGAGCCTTCTGCTCGCGATCGTCATCGTCGCGATCCTCGGGCCGGGCCTGATGAATGCGATGCTGGCGGTCGCGATCGTGCTGCTGCCGCACTACGTGCGGATCGCGCGTGCCGCCGTGATCAGCGAGGTCTCGAAGGACTACGTCATCGCGGCCAAGGTCGCGGGCGCCGGCCGGCTCCGCCTGATGTTCAAAGAAGTGCTGCCGAACTGCGCGGCGCCGCTGATCGTGCAGGCGACGCTCGGAATTTCCACCGCGATCCTTGACGCCGCCGCGCTCGGCTTTCTCGGTCTCGGCGCGCAACCGCCCTTGCCCGAATGGGGAACCATGCTGGCGGACGCGCGCGAATTCGTGCTGCGGGCCTGGTGGGTCGTCACGCTGCCGGGCCTGGCAATCCTGCTGACCGTGCTGGCCTTCAACCTGCTCGGTGACGGGCTGCGCGACGCGCTTGATCCCAAGCTCAAACGATAATCTGCGCAAGAGAGTGAAGGCGATCCGATGCCGCTTCTCGAGATCGAAAATCTGTCGGTCGCATTTCCATCGCGGAACGGGATGGTCCGTGCCGTGGATGGCGTCAGCATCGCGCTCGACAAAGGCGAGGTGCTGGGCATCGTCGGCGAGTCCGGATCCGGCAAGAGCGTCGGCATGCTGGCCCTGATGGGACTGGTGCCCTACCCCGGCCAAGTCCAGGCCGACAAAATGTTGTTCGAGGGACGGGATCTGCAGACCCTGTCCGACCGCGAGCGGCGCGCCCTCACCGGCAAGGACGTCGCGATGATCTTCCAGGAGCCGACGACGTCGCTCAACCCGTCGTTCACGATCGGCTATCAGCTGGCCGAGACGCTGCGCATTCACGAGGGGATGAACCGCAAGGCCGCGCGGCGGCGGGTGATCGAGTTGCTGGAGCAGGTCGGCATTCCCGCCGCCGAGAGCCGGCTCTCGTCCTATCCGCACCAGCTCTCGGGCGGCATGAACCAGCGCATCATGATCGCGATGGCGATCGCCTGCAATCCGAAGCTCCTGATTGCCGACGAGCCGACGACGGCGCTCGATGTCACCATCCAGGCCCAGATCCTGGATCTGCTGCTGTCGCTGCAGCGCGACCGCGGCATGGCGCTGATCCTCATCACCCACAACATGGGCGTAGTCTCGGACACGACCGAGCGCGTCGCGGTGATGTATGCGGGACAGATCATGGAGCAGCGCCCGACCTCGAGCCTGTTCGCCTCGCCCCAGCATCCCTACACGGCCGCCTTGCTGGCGGCGCGCCCGGAAGCGAGCGACGGGGGACGGCTCGCCACCATCCCTGGCGTGGTGCCCGGAGCTTACGACCGGCCGCCCGGGTGCCTGTTCAGCCCGCGTTGCATCTATGCGACGCCGCTGACCGATGCGGTGCGTCCCGAGTTGCGTCCCTGGAGCGATGGCCTGGTGCGTTGTCATTACCCGCTCGGCGATCCCACGCGCGAAGAGCGAATCGAGGCCGACCGGCATGGCGCCGGTGCGCCGAGCCAGGCCCACGAGGCCCTGTCATGACGGCGCTCGTCACCGCGGACGGTCTCAAGCGCAGCTACGAGGTCAAGCAGGGCCTGTTCCGCGCCCCGGCGCATCTGCAGGCGGTCGGCGGCGTGTCCTTTGCCATTGAGGCCGGCAAGACGCTGGCGGTCGTCGGCGAATCCGGTTGCGGCAAATCAACTCTCGCGCGACTCGTCACGCTCATCGAGAAGCCGAACGCCGGCACACTCATGCTCGACGGCCTCGACGCCGTCGATCCTCCGGCCGGCGCCGCGAGGACCTTGCGGCGTACCGTGCAGATCGTGTTTCAAAATCCATATGGCTCGCTCAACCCGCGCAAGCGCGTCGGCGCCATCCTCGAGGAGCCGCTGGTCATCAACACCGACCTCACCAAGCAGGAGCGGCGCGCGCAGGCGCTCGACATGATGGCGAAGGTCGGGCTGCGTCCGGAGCATCATGGCCGCTATCCGCACATGTTCTCCGGCGGCCAGCGGCAGCGCATCGCGATCGCGCGCGCCCTGATGTTGCGGCCGAAGCTCTTGGTCGCCGACGAGCCGGTCTCCGCGCTCGACATGTCGGTGCAGGCCCAGGTGCTCAACCTGCTGGCCGATCTGCAGCGTGAGCTGGGGCTCGCTTATCTCTTCATCTCGCACGACCTCGGTGTTGTCAGGCACATCGCCGACGACGTGCTGATCATGTATCTGGGACTGGTCATGGAGCACGGACCGAAGGAGCGCATTTTCGCGCGGCCACTTCATCCCTATGCGCAGGCCCTGGTCGACGCCACGCCGGGCCTTGGCCGCAAACGTCAGCGGATCGTGCCCAAGGGCGAGTTGCCGTCGCCGCTGGACCCACCGGCCGGCTGCGTGTTTTCGACCCGCTGTCCCTACGTGACGGATCTCTGCCGCGCGCAGCGCCCGCCGCTGCGCCCGCTCGACGGCCGCCTCGTCGCCTGCCATTACGCAGAGCGCTTCCTGGACCCACAGCCGGCCTGACAATCGTCTTCACCCCGCCTGCATCTGACCTGCCGCCGCGCTGTGGCGCCGGATCAGCCGGGTGACATCGAGCCCCGGAATGGCGCCGTCGATCACGGTCCAGCGGCCGCCGACCATCACGCGATCGGCGCGATGCGCGCCGCACAGCACCAGCGCCGCGATCGGATCCCCTGAACCCGAGAAGCGCAGCTCGTCGAGCTTGAACAGTGCGAGGTCGGCGGCCTTGCCGACCGCAATCTCGCCGAGCTCAGGCCGGCCGACGCAGGCGGCCGAGCCCTTCGTCGCCCAGCGCAGCGCATCCTTGTGGCTGATCCGGCTAACGCCGTAGCGCGCCCGCTGCAGCAGGAAAGCGGAGCGCACCTCCTGCATCAGGTTGGAGCCGTCGTTCGACGCCGAGCCGTCGACGCCGAGGCCGATCCCGACGCCCGCCTCCTCCATCTCGCACACCGGGCAGCAGCCGGAGGCGAGCAACTGGTTCGAGCAGGCGCAGTGCGTGATCGTCGTCCTCGCCTTGCCGAGCCGCTTCATCTCCTCGGCATTGAAGAAGATGCCGTGCGCAAGCCAGGTGCGCGGACCAAGCCAACCCTGCTCTTCGAGATAGTCCAGCGGACGACAGCCGAACATCGCCTCGCAGAAGCGGTTCTCATCCTCGGTCTCGGCGAGATGCGTGTGCAGCCGCACGTCGAGCTTGTCGGCGAGCGCAGCCGTCTTCTGCATCAGCGATCCCGTCACCGAGAACGGCGAGCACGGCGCCAGCGCGATCTGCACCATCGCATCCGGCCCGCGCTCGTGATAGGTGGCGACCACGCGCTCACTGTCGGCAAGGATCGTGTCCTCGTCCTGCACCACGCTGTCCGGCGGCAGCCCGCCGTCGCGCTCGGACAAGTTCATCGAGCCGCGGGTCAATAGCACCCGAATGCCGAGCCGCTTCGCCACCGCGACCTCGATGCCAACTGCATCTTCGAGCCCGGCGGGGAAGACGTAGTGATGATCTGTCGTGGTCGTACAACCCGACAGCATCAGTTCGGCCATCGCGACCGTGACCGCTGCATCCAGTGCCTCCGGCGTCAGCTTCGCCCAGACCGGATAGAGCGCCTTCAGCCAGGGGAACAGCTCGCGGTCCATCGCGGCCGGCAGCGCGCGCGTCAGCGTCTGGTAGAAGTGATGATGGGTATTGATCAGCCCGGGGATCACGACATGCGCGCTGGCATCATAGGTCGCCGCACCAGCGGTGGCCGGCTCGGCACCGGCAGGCACCAGCTCGACGATGCGGCCGTCCTTGACGACGACACCGCGCGCAGCATCCTCGGCGAGAATGGCGAGCGGGTCCTTGATCCAGATCGGCGTCGTGCTCATGGCTGCCTCGTCTCGTTGATTGGGCGTTTGCGTGTGCCGGTAACTTGCAAGCGGAAGGCCAGCGTCATCCTATTGCCAGTTGGCGCTGGTCTTGCAAGGATTCCACCCGCGATAGGCTGCGCCCACGAGCTGGCATCACCATGGATCTGAACACCATCACGGAGGTCGTGCGCCCGAGAACGCGGGCCGAGCTGCCCAGCTGGCAGGCAGGCGATGCCTGGCTGGCCGGCGGCACGTGGCTGTTCTCCGAACCGCAGGCGCAGCTGTCGCGGCTGATCGATCTCAGCGAGCTCGCCTGGCCGCCACTCACCATCAGCGATCAGGGCCTATGCATCGCCGCGACCTGCAGCGTCGCCGCGCTGGACGCGCTGCCCTGCCCGGCCGACTGGATCGCAGCGCCCCTGATCGATCAATGCTGCCGCGCGTTCCTCGCTTCCTTCAAGATCTGGAAGACGGCGACCGTGGGCGGCAATCTCTGCATGTCGCTGCCGGCCGGGCCGATGATCTCGCTGCTCGCCGCGCTCGAGGGCGTCTGCACGATCTGGAGGAGTGACGGCAGCGAGCAGCGCATAAGGGTCACCGACTTCGTCACCGGCAACAACAGCAACGTGCTCGCGCCTGGAGACCTGTTGCGCCAGATCGACATTCCGCTGCCCGCGCTCAAGCGCCGCACCGCCTTCCGCCAGATCGCACTCACTCCGGTCGGACGCTCCGGCGCGCTGCTGATCGGAACCTCGGGCCGCAACGGCGACCTGCTGCTCACCGTAACCGGATCGACCGTCAAGCCGCTGCAGCTGCGCTTTGCCAGCATGCCCGACGCAACCTTGCTGCGCGCGAGCATCTTCGGCGACATCCCCGATACGTCGTATCATGATGATGTTCATGGCAAGCCCGCCTGGCGCAAGGCAATGACCCTGCGCCTCGCCGAGGAGATTCGCGCCGAGCTCGCTGGCGGCGCGCGGCCATGAGCGTGATCGTCGATGGCAAGGAAGTCGATGCTGCCCCGCGCCCCGGACAGTGCCTGCGGACCTTTCTGCGCGACGCCGGCCATTTCGGCGTCAAGAAGGGCTGCGACGCCGGTGATTGCGGCGCCTGCACCGTGCTGCTCGATGGCGAGCCGGTGCACAGCTGCCTGATCCCCGCCTTTCGCGCCGAGGGCAAGGCGGTCACGACTGTCGAAGGTCTCGCCGCCGATGACGGCCTGCATCCGATGCAGCAGGCCTTCCTCGATGCGCAGGCGTTCCAATGCGGCTTCTGCACCGCAGGCATGATCGTCACCTGCGCCTCGCTGAACCAGGCGCAGGTGAAGGATCTCGGCGCGGCGCTGAAGGGCAATCTGTGCCGCTGCACCGGCTATCGCGCCATCGAGGACGCGCTGCTCGGCCTCACCCATGTCGAGGATGTCACGGCCGGCGAAGCCTTCGGACGCAGCCTGCCGGCGCCTGCCGGCCCCGACGTCGTGCGCGGCCGGGCACGCTACACCTTCGACACCACGGTCGAAGGCCTGCTGCACGTCAAACTCGCGCGCTCGCCGCACGCGCATGCGCGTATCGTCGCCATCGACAAGAGGGCCGCGCTGGCGGTGCCCGGCGTGCATGCGGTGCTGACGCATGAGGATGCGCCGGCGACGCTGTTCTCCACCGCGCGCCATGAGCAGGCCTGGATGGATCCGGCCGACACCCGCGTGCTCGACGACGTCGTCCGCTTCATCGGCCAGAAGGTCGCCGCCGTGGTCGCCGACAGCGAGGCCGCCGCCGAGGAAGGTTGCCGACGACTCGTCGTCGACTACGAGATCCTGCCTGCCGTGGTCGATCCCGAAGCCGCGATCGCGCCCGGCGCGCCCGTCATTCACGCCGGCCGCACAGCTGCGCATCGCATCGCGGACGTCAGCCGCAACATCGTCGCCGAGACCCACGGCGAGCTTGGCAACGTCGCCGCCGCGCTCGCGTCTGCCGCCGCGACCTATGAAGGCACCTTCACCACGCAGCGGGTGCAGCACGCCGCCCTGGAAACGCACGGCGGTCTCGCCTGGCTCGACGACCACGGCGTGCTCACCGTCCGTTCCAGCACGCAAGTGCCGTTCCTGACACGGCGGGCGCTGTGCGAAATCTTCGACCTGCCTTCCGACCAGGTCCGCGTGTTCTGCGAGCGCGTCGGCGGCGGCTTCGGCGGCAAACAGGAGATGTTCGTCGAGGATATCCTCGCGCTCGCCGCGCTGAAGACCAACCGTCCCGTCAAGCTCGAATTCACCCGAGAGGAGCAGTTCATCGCGACCTCGACGCGACATCCGATGCGTGTCACGGTCAAAGCGGGCGCCGACAGCGACGGCAAGCTGACCGCGCTGCAGCTCGATGTAGTCTCCAACACCGGCGCTTACGGCAATCACGCCGGGCCCGTGCTGTTCCATGCCTGCGGCGAGTCGATCTCGGTCTACAATTGTCCCAACAAAAAGGTCGACGCGATCGCCGTCTACACCAACACGGTGCCGGCCGGCGCCTATCGCGGCTACGGCCTGCCGCAAACCACCTTCGCGGTCGAAGCCGCAATCGACGAGCTCGCGCGGCAGCTCGGCATCGACGCTGTCGAGATGCGACGCCGCAATATCGTCAGGCCCGGCGATCCCATGCTGGCGCCGCCGGCATTGGAGCACAGCGACGTGCTGTACGGCTCCTACGGGCTCGACCAGTGCCTCGATCTGGTCGAGCGCGCGATGGCCGAGACGACGCCGACGCCGGAGCTGTCGGCCGAGTGGCTGACGGGCGATGGCATCGCGCTGACGATGATCGATACGGTGCCGCCTGACGGCCACTTCGCCGACGCCGCCATCAGCCTGCGCGACGACGGCGGCTTCGTGCTCACCGTCGGCACCGCCGAGTTCGGCAATGGCACCAGCACCGTGCATCGCCAGATCGCGGCGACCGTGCTCGGCACCACGCCCGACCGCATCACCCTCGAGCAGTCCGACACCGCCCATGGCGGCCACGACACCGGCGCCTACGGCTCGACCGGCACGTTCGTGGCCGGCCGCGCCACGCAGGCCGCGGCGGAGGCGCTCGCCGAGACGCTCAAGCGCTTCGCCGCCGATCATTGGAACCTGGATCCGGACGGCTGCCGGATCGCTGACAATGCGATCAGTTGCGGCGCTCGGCGCCTGTCCTTTTCCGAGATTGCCAAGCTCAGCGGATCGCCGCTCACGGCAAGCGGCAACTCGCAGGGCACGCCGCGCTCGGTCGCGTTCAACGTCCAGGGCTTTCGCGTCGCCGTGAACAAGCACACCGGCGTGGTCAAGATCCTCAAGAGCGTGCAGGCCGCGGATGCTGGCCGCGTCGCCAATCCGATGCAGTGCCGCGGCCAGATCGAGGGCGGCGTCGCGCAGTCGCTGGGTGCTGCGCTCTACGAGGAGATCGTGATCGACGAGACGGGCTGCGTGATCAATCCGCGCTTCCGCGACTACCATGTGCCGTCCTATGCCGACGTGCCGCGCACCGAAGTGCTGTTTGCCGACACCAGCGATACGATCGGCCCATTGGGGGCGAAGTCGATGAGCGAGAGCCCCTACAATCCGGTCGCCGCCGCGCTCGGCAACGCGCTGCGCGCCGCCACCGGCATCCGCTTCACCGCCGTGCCGTTCAAGCCGGACCGGCTGTTTCCGCAGTTGCAGGAGAAATTCGGCGAATGAGCCAATGATGGCGGCGATCCGGGGACGCGCATGAGCGAGACATTTCGTCCGGTCGACGAGCGTCCGGCGGCCATCAGCTCCTCTGCGCAGCACGTCCGAGGTGGGAGATGGCCGCGCTAGGGCTTCGACCGGCGATCGCAGGACCAGCCGAACAGGCCGCTTCGCTCGGTCTCGGGCTCCGGCTCGGCTGCCGGAGCAGATTGCGTCGGCTGCGCGGCCGCCTGTGGCGCGGCAGGCGCGACCGGCTTTGGAATGGTCTCGCACTTCATCGAATAGACCAGCTTGCCGTCCTCGGTGCGCCCGATCGGCGCGCAGGCATCGGCGCGCCTGGCGGCTGCCGGCTTTGGCGCGGGCGCTGTCTGCGCCAAGGCGGATTGCACCAAGGCGGGCTGCGCCATCACCAGAATGATCAGGACCGGTCTCTTCATCGCGTCCGCCATGCGTCGTTACCGGATGCATTGAACGCAATCGCGCGGTCGATGTCCACCAGATCAAGCGCGCATGAAGGCCTGTCTCCTGTGCACGGCCTGCCAAAGCGATGCGCTGGAAATCACACGGGATCGATGCAACAGATGGGGCGCAGGCGGCCGTCCTTCGGCGCGTGCTGCACAAGGAGATGAGCGCACGATGTGGGCCTCGATCATATCGGAATGGCTGAGCCTGATCTTCCGCTGGCTGCACGTGGTCGCGGCGGTGGCGTGGATCGGGAGTTCGTTCTACTTCATCGCGCTCGATCTCAGCCTGAAGCCGCGTGAGGGCCTGCCGACGGGCGTGATGGGCGAAGCCTGGCAGGTCCATGGCGGCGGCTTCTACCACATCGTCAAATATCTGGTGGCGCCGGCGCAGATGCCGAGCGAGCTGACTTGGTTCAAATGGGAGGCCTACACCACCTGGCTGTCCGGCTTCGTGCTGATGATCGTGGTGTATTGTCTCAACGCCGACCTGTTCCTGGTCGACAAGTCGATCCTCGATCTCACGCCCGTTCAGGCCGGCCTGTTCAGCTTCGGCTCGCTGGCGATGGCGTGGCTGCTGTACGAGGGCGCCTGCCGCAGCGGCCTTGCCAGGCACGAGCTGCCGTTCGCGATCGGCGGCTACATCTTCCTCGTCGCGCTCACCTACGCCTTCACCCACGTGCTGAGCGGCCGCGGCGCCTTCAACCAGATCGGCGCGATCATCGGCACCATCATGGTCGCCAACGTGTTCGCGGTGATCATCCCCAACCAGAAGAAGATCGTTGCCGCGTTGCTCGCAGGTCAGGCTCCGGACCCCAGGCTCGGCAAGACCGGCAAGGAGCGCTCGGTCCACAACAACTATCTGACCCTGCCGGTCGTGGTGCTGATGATCAGCAATCACTATCCGCTGCTGTTCGGCACCCGCTACAATTGGGCGATCGTCGCCATCGTGCTCGCGCTCGGGCCGGTGATCCGCCACTTCTTCAACGCGCGTCACAAGGGTCATCCGTCGCCATGGTGGGTGTGGGGCGTTGCGGCCGCGGGCATGATCGGCATCCTGCTGTTGTCCGCGGCGGGCCCTCGCGACGCCAAGACGACGATGAGCGCGCCGCCAACATTCGCGCAGGTCGAGGAGATCGTGACCTCCCGCTGCAGCATGTGCCACGCCGCCGAGCCCGTATGGGACGGCATCGTCGCAGCCCCCAAGGGCGTGCGGCTCGACACCGCCGACAACATCCAGCGCAATGCACGGCTGATCGCGCGCAACGCCGCGTGGTCGAGCGCCATGCCGCCCGGCAACATCACCGAGATCACCGGCGAGGAGCGCGCCGTGCTCGCGGCGTGGGTGGGCGCGCAATAGCCGCTCACCTTCACTGTCCTCTTCACCTGTCAAACAGCTCGTTCGCCGAGCCCACGCACCCGCGCGAGCTCATGCGCCCTGGCAACGGTTCGACTTCCGATCATCGCGGTTCTCTAGGAGAAGAGCGCCCCGGCGCTCCCGCGGCGCGATCGGCCCGGGTTGCGTATATCGTTCGCCCTCACGGTCGCGGGACATGTTCTCGGCGCGCAACAAGCACTCGACCCATCGTTCCGGCATTCGCCGACAACGCAGCCGTCGGCTCGGTCATTGCGCGACGGCGTGCTTGCAGATGCTCGCTTCGGTTCCCCACGACGCATGCGTGAAGCCGACGCTGGGACAACCGGATTTTCACAACGCGCAGTTGAGCTGAGATCCGAGCAACGACGATTGAGTTGGAGCGCATCCGATTGTCGTCATGACCTTGCGGCAAAATTTACCACCCATTGGGACGCGGCTTGGCTGCAGAAAACATGGCGCTAGAGTGGCGCCCACAATCAGCTATCAGCGAAACGCTCCATCATGTCGATCTCCGTCAAAGGCCGGCTGGCCATTGTCGCGCTCATCGCGCTTGCCTGCTTCGCAAGCTCGGTGCTGAAGCTCTATCTGGGGCTGCTGTGCATCTCGCTGCTCGTGAGCTTTGCCGTGGTCGGCGTCGTGGCCCGGCTGGTCGAAGGGATCGCCAGCAGACGCAATCGGAGCGGCGAGCAGCGGCTGGCCCATCGCCGCGATCGCCCTGCTCTCGTCGAGGGCCCGCAGCCGCTGTCGATGACGACGATGGATCATGTCGACACGCCATCGCCAGCGGGGCCCGTGCGATGAGCGGGATGCATACGGCCGCGCCTGCCTCGTCGTTCCGTCTGATCTGCAGCATCGTCGGCGGCACCGAACGACCCTCGCGGTCGTCGATCATCCGTCTCGCGATCGAGCGCTGAAGGACTGGCATTATCGGACACCGGAGACTGGCAAATGGTGCTACGAGTTCGACCGCTGGAACGGCGAGGACCAGATCATCCTCTCGGCCAAGCCGATCGAGGACACAGCGACGCCGCGCTCGGTGGCGATCCATCGGAAAAGGAGCGAGTGGCCGTTCAGGTCGCCGCACTGATCGCGTCGATACGGCGTCTGTACCTCAGCCCTTCGGCCGCTTCCGCTTCGCCTCCAGCGCCGTGAGATAGGTTGCCATCATCTCCGGCAGCGCGGCGACCACGACGTCGCGACTGCGCGGATCCTGCTCGCGCGTGAACAGCAGGGTACCGAGTACGACGGCATCGAGCGTGGTGGCCGCCTGTTGGCCCAGTTCATCGCCGAGCCTGGCGCGCATGACGCGGTCGATGAGGGCCCTGAACTCGGCATGCATGGTCTGATCGTGCAGATCCAGCGTCGCCAGCGCATCTGGATGGCGAACGAAGTAGCGAATCGCCCAGCCTATCAACTGCTCGATGACCTGCGGCGGCGACATCGCTGCCCATTCCGCATCGCTTCGCTGCAGCACGCGATCGAACGCCGGCTGCAGCTCGGCATCGTGACGCTCGGCGAGCGCGTCGAGCATCTGCTCCTTGTCACGGAAGAAGTGATAGACCGAGCCGATCGACGCGCCGGCGCGCTGGGCTGCGGCGTGCATGCCGACGGCACCGATCCCGGCCTCGGCGATGATGGCGGCTGCCGCGTCGAGCAACTGCTCGCGGCGCTCACGGCCGCGCGCCTGGCGGGGCGCACGAGCCGTCGAGCGCGCGGGGTCATTCAGGTCGGTCGCAGCTTTCCGTCGCACGTTCGCGTCATGCCTTCGTTCATCGCGGCGGCAGCGATGCCGATGTCCCAACGGGAACGCCCGACAAGCCGCATAGGGGTAATTGGAAACCGCCACGAGAATGTTACTAGACGATATATTCTAGATTTGATTGTCTAATTCACGCACTGTCAAGAGGATGGTGTTCAACTCTCGCGTGAACCTGCTTCCTTGCAACGGCGGGCGGCTGAGCGAATTCTGCGGGCTGCTTGCGACCAACCAGGCGCTTCTGATCCGGCGCGCATGCGCGGCGGGACAGGGACGACCGTCACCACCCAACCGAGCCGAAGATACGACCATGTCTCCATTCGCAGGATTCCCCTTCCTTCGGACGTCGGGCTCACGCCTGCTGGCCGTGGCCGGCTGTGCTGCCATTGGCCTGCTGCTGGCCGGCTGCGAGCAGAAGACGGCCGCAACGGCGCCGCCATCCCGGCTGGTGCGGACCGAGGTGGTCAAGCTGTCGGAGCGGCGGCAATCGATCACGCTGACCGGCGACGTCCAGGCGCGCGTGCTCGCGGACCTGTCGTTCCGGGTCAGTGGCCGCGTCACCGAGCGGCTGGTCGAGGTCGGCGCACACGTTAAGGCCGGCCAGTTGCTGGCCAAGATCGACCCGGCCGAGCAGCAGGCCGATCTCGATTCCGCGGAGGCCGCCGTGACGGCTGCGGAGTCGCAGGTCAAGGTCGCGACCTCCAACTTCAACCGGCAGCAGACCTTGTTGTCGAGCGGCTTCACGACACGGGCGACCTTCGACCAGGCCCAGGAGACGCTGCGCACGGCGGAGGGTTCGCTGGAGTCCGCCAAGGCGCAGCTGGGCACGGCCAAGGACGCCCTGACCTATACCGAGCTGCGCGCCGATGCCGACGGCACCATCACCGCGCGCAACATCGAGGTCGGCCAGGTTGCCCAAGCCGCGCAGTCGGTGTTCACGCTGGCCCATGACGGCGCCCGCGACGCCGTGATCGACGTCTACGAGGCTGCGCTGTCGCTCAAGTTCGATGACAGCAAGGTGGCGCTTTCGCTGCTGTCGGATCCCTCGGTCACCGCCAAGGGCACGGTGCGCGAGGTCTCGCCGACCATCGATCCGAAGTCCGGCACGGTCCGCGTCAAGATCGCGATCGAGACTCCGCCACCTGAGATGACCCTCGGCAGCGCCGTCAGCGCCACCGGCTTCATCAAGCCGGAGCAGCGCATCGTGCTGCCATGGAGCGCGCTGACGGCCGCAGGCAAGACGCCGGCGGTCTGGCTGGTCAATGCCGCCGACAAGTCCGTGTCGCTGAAGCCGATCACGATCGAGGATTACGAGACCGGCGCGATTGTCGTCTCGGCCGGATTGAAGCCCGGCGATCGCGTCGTGACCGATGGCGGCAAACTGCTCAGCGTCGGACAACAGATCACATTCAACGAGGAGAAGCGGTCGTGATGACGCCGATGCGTTGTGTTCTTCCGCTCGGCGCGCTCGCCCTGCTCGCCGGCTGCAACGAGCAGGCCGCTGCCCCCGAGCCGGTCCGGCCTGTGCTGTCGATGAAGATCGAGCCGCAGGCGGCTAACGGCTCGGCCGTCACCGGCACGATCGAGCCGCGCTACAAGTCTGATCTGAGCTTCCGAGTCCTTGGACGGCTGATCTCACGTCCCGTTTTCGTCGGCGACATGGTCAAGCAGGACCAAGTGGTGGCGGCGATCGATCCCGCCGCGCTCGAGCTTGCGATGCGGGCGGCCGCCGCCGACGTCTCACGCAGCCAGGCGCAATTGACCAACGCAACGGGGACCGAGGGCCGGCAGCGCACCCTGCTGGAAACCGACGCGACCACCAAGGCGACCTTGGAGAGCGCGGAGCAGTCGCGTGCAGCCGCCCAGGCCTCCGTCGTCAAGGCGCAGTCCAACCTCGCCAAGGCGCGCGAGCAGCTCGGCTACGCGCAGCTCAAGGCTGATTTCGCCGGCATCGTCACCGCGGTCGGCGCGGAAGTCGGACAGGTCGTCTCGCCGGGCGTGAGCGTCGTCACCATCGCGCGGCCCGACGTCCGCGAAGCCGTCATCGATGTCGGCGACGACATCGCCGGCGGCCTGCAGGCCGGCACGCCGTTCACCGTGCGGCTCCAGGTCGATCCCGGCGTCAGCGCGGCAGGCAAGGTCCGCGAGATCGCGCCGCGCGCCGATGCCACGACGCGCACGCGCCGCATCCGCATCACGCTCGACAGCCCGCCGGAGATCATGCGCCTCGGCACCACCGTGACCGCCACGCTGGACACCGAGCAGAAGACCGTCATCCGGCTGCCGCGCTCGGCCGTGCTGGAGCAGAACGACAAGAGCTTCGTCTGGCTGGTCGATGCGGCCAGCAAGACCGTCAAGCGACAGGAAATCACGATCGCCAGGAACGAGGACGGCAGCGTCCGCGTCACCGGCGGCCTCGACGCCGGGCAGCGTGTCGTCACCGCCGGCGTGCACAGTCTCAAGGATGGCCAGTCCGTCCGCATCGATCAGGAATCTCAGCCGTGAAGTCCTTCAACCTCTCCGACTGGGCGCTCGAGCACCGCTCGCTCGTCTGGTATTTCATGATCGCGTTCATGGCCGCGGGTCTCTACTCCTACCTGCATCTCGGCCGTGAGGAGGATCCGTCATTCACCATCAAGACGATGCTGATCCAGGCCAAGTGGCCCGGCGCCTCCGCCGAGGAGATGACACGCCAGGTCACCGACCGCATCGAGAAGAAGCTCGAGGAGCTGCCGGCGCTCGACTATACCAAGAGCCTGACCGTGCCCGGCCAAACCACCGTGTTCGTCAACCTGCGCGACACGACCAAGGCGCGCGATGTCGTTCCGACCTGGCTGCAGGTGCGCAACCTGATCAACGACATCAAGGGCGACTTTCCGTCCGGTGTGATCGGGCCGGGATTCAACGACCGCTTCGGCGACGTGTTCGGCAACATCTACGCCTTCACCAGCGACGGGCTGAGCCAGCGCCAGCTCCGTGACCGCGTCGAAGAGGTCCGCGCCAAGGTGCTGACCGTGCCCAATGTCGGCCGCGTCGACATCGTCGGCGCGCAGAACGAGGTGATCTATCTCGAATTCTCGCCGCGCAAGGTGGCCGCGCTCGGCATCGACCAGCGCACCATCCTGACCGCGCTGCAGGCGCAGAACGCGGTGTCGCCGTCCGGCGTGCTGCAGGCCGGCCCCGAGCGCGTCGCCGTGCGCGTCTCCGGCCAGTTCACCTCCGAGGAGAGCCTCAAGGCGATCAACCTGCGCATCAACGACCGCTTCTTTCCGCTCACCGACGTCGCCACCATCACCCGCGGCTATGAGGACCCGCCGACGTCGCTGTTCCGCTTCAACGGCCAGCCGGCGATCGGGCTTGCCATCGGCATGAAGGCGGGCGCCAACCTGCTCGACTTCGGCGAGGCGCTGAAGGAGGAGATGGCGAAGGTCGTGGCCGACCTGCCGGTCGGCGTCGGCGTGCATCTCGTCTCGGACCAGCCCAAGATCGTCGAGGAAGCCGTCGGCGGCTTCACCAAGGCACTGTACGAAGCCGTCATCATCGTGCTGGCGATCAGCTTCGTCAGCCTCGGCGTGCGCGCGGGCCTCGTCGTCGCGATCTCGATCCCGCTGGTGCTCGCGATCACCTTCCTGTTCATGAACTACACGGGCATATCCCTGCAGCGCATCTCGCTGGGCGCGCTGATCATTGCGCTCGGCCTCCTGGTCGACGACGCCATGATCGCGGTCGAGATGATGGTGGCGAGGCTCGAAGTGGGCGACAGCCTGCGCAAGGCAGCGACCTATGTCTACACCTCGACCGCGTTCCCGATGCTGACGGGAACGCTGGTCACGGTCGCCGGCTTCATTCCGATCGGCCTCAACAACAGCGCCGCCGGCGAGTTCACCTTCACGCTGTTCGTCGTGATCGCGGTGTCGCTGGTCGTGTCGTGGATCGTCGCCGTGCTGTTCACGCCGCTGCTCGGCGTCTCCATTCTGCCCGCGACCTTGCCGAGTCATCATGCCGAAGGCGGCCGGCTGACGCGGATCTTCCGCGCCATGCTCAATGCCTGCATGCGGCACCGCTGGATCACGATCATCGCCACGGTGCTGATCTTCGGCCTCTCCGTGTTCGGCATGCGCTTCGTGCAGCAGCAGTTCTTCCCCTCCTCCGACCGCAATGAGCTCGTCATCGACTTCAACCTGCCGCAGAACTCCTCGATCGCCGAGACCAATGCGCAGATGGCGCAGTTCGAGCAGGAGGCGCTGAAGGGCGATCCCGACATCGACCATTGGTCGACCTATGTCGGCTCCGGCGCGCAGCGCTTCGTGCTGTCGTTCGACGTGCAGCCGGCCGACGTGTCGTTCGGCCAGATCATCATCGTCACCAAGAGCCTCGAGGCGCGCGACCGTGCCCGCTCCAAGCTGCAGGCCTATCTGACCAAGACGTTCCCCGGCACCGACGCCTATGTGCATTTGCTCGACATCGGCCCGCCGGTCGGCCGCCCGGTGCAGTATCGCGTCAGCGGGCCCGATGTGGCCAAGGTGCGCGAGATCGCGCAGGAATTGGCCGGCGTCCTGCGCGGCAACAGCCATCTCGGGGCCGTCATCTTCGACTGGATGGAGCCGGCGCGCGTCGTGAAAGTCGACGTGCTGCAGGACAAGGCGCGCCAGCTCGGCGTCACCTCGGAGGACATCGCCAACGCGCTGAACGGCGTGCTCGACGGCACCTCGATCACCCAGGTGCGCGACGACATCTATCTGATCGACGTTCGCGGCCGCGCCCAGGCCAAGGAACGACAGTCGCTGGAGACGCTGCGCGATCTGCAGCTGTCCGGATCGAACGGCCAGTCGATCCCGCTCGCGGCGCTGGCGACCCTGCGCTACCAGATCGAGCAGCCGGAGATCTGGCGCCGCTCGCGGCAGCCGACGCTGACCCTGAAGGCCAGCGTGATCGATCAGGTGCAGCCCAACACGGTCGTCGATCAGCTCAAGCCGGCGATCACGGCCTTCGACGCCAAGCTTCCGGCCGGCTACAAGGTCGCCACCGGCGGCAGCGTCGAGGAGAGCGCCAAGAGCCAGGCGCCGATCATCGCGGTCGTCCCGATCATGCTGTTCACGATGGCGACCATCCTGATGCTGCAGCTGCAGAGCTTCCAGCGTCTGTTCCTGGTGTTCGCGGTGGCGCCGCTGGCCCTGATCGGCGTCGTCGCGGCGCTGCTGCCGAGCGGCGCGCCGCTCGGCTTCGTCGCCATCCTCGGCGTGCTCGCGCTGATCGGCATCCTGATCAGAAACTCGGTGATCCTGATCGTGCAGATCGAGCATCTGCGCGAAGAAGGACGGCCGCCGTGGGAGGCCGTGATGGAGGCGACCGAGCACCGCATGCGGCCGATCATGCTGACGGCGGCCGCAGCCTCGCTGGCGCTGATCCCGATCGCGCGCGAGGTGTTCTGGGGCCCGATGGCCTATGCGATGATGGGCGGCATCATCGTCGGCACAGTGCTGACCTTGCTGTTCCTGCCGGCGCTGTACGTCGCCTGGTTCCGCATCAAGGCGCCGGATAACACCGCGGCTCCGGAGGCCACGCCGCACGGCGCGTAAGACGACGAAGGGCGGGGAATCGCAGATAATTGCATGGGATAAGCCGTCCGCGTGGGTTAAACGCCACGCGGCGGCCGGTTAGATTCGGCCTTCATGGAAGGATGCGAATCATGACCGATCCTCAGATCGTCTGCCCCTCCTGCCGTACCGAGATCAAGCTGACCGAGCAGCTCGCAGCGCCCTTGATCGCGGAGACGCGCCGGCAGTTCGAGAAGCAGCTCCAGGCGAAGGAAGCCGATTTCGGCCGCCGCGAGGCGCAGCTCAAAGCGGCGCAGGAGCAGATCGCCCAGGCCAAGGCCGCGATCGATCAGCAGGTCGCCGCCAAGCTGAAGGCCGAGCGCGCCGCGATCGCGCAGGCCGAGGCGGCGAAGGCCCGTCAGGCCGTTGCGGACGAAATGGGCAACCGCGACCGCCAGCTCGCCGAGCTGCATGAGGCCATCGTCAGCAAGGACGCCAAGCTCGCCGACGCCCAGAAGGCGCAGGCCGAGATGATGCGCAAGCAGCGCGAGCTCGACGAGGCCCGCCGCGAACTCGATCTCACCATCGAGACCAAGGTGCAGGAGAGTCTCGTCGCCGTGCGCGACAAGGCGCGGCTCGAGGCCGAGGAAGGACTGAAGGCGAAGGTCGCCGAGAAGGAAACCCAGATCGCCGGCATGCAGCGCCAGATCGAGGAGCTCCGCCGCAAGGCCGAGCAGGGCTCGCAGCAGCTGCAGGGCGAGGCGCTCGAGATCGAGCTAGAGTCACAACTGCGCGCGCGCTTCCCCCGCGACCTTGTCGAGCCGGTGCCGAAGGGCGAGTTCGGCGGCGACGTGATCCATCGGGTCGTGGCCCCCAGCGGCCAGGTCTGCGGGGCGATCCTGTGGGAATCCAAGCGCACCAAGAACTGGAGCGATGGCTGGCTGGTCAAGCTGCGCGACGACCTGCGCGCCGCCAAGGCCGACATCGCGCTGATCGTCTCGAGCGCGCTGCCCAAGGGGGTCGACGGCTTCGACCTGATCGACGGCGTCTGGGTCGCCGAGCCGCGCTTCGCGCTGCCACTGTCGCTGGCACTGCGGCAGTCGCTGATCGACGTCGCCTGCAGCAAGCTCGCGCAGGAGGGCCAGCAGACCAAGATGGAGATGGTCTACGCCTATCTCACGGGCCCCCGCTTCCGCCACCGCATCGACGCCATCGTCGAGCGCTTCACCGAGATGCAATCGGACCTCGACCGCGAGCGCAAGACGATGATGCGGCTCTGGGCCAAGCGCGAGGAGCAACTGCGCGGCGTGCTGGATTCGACGGCGGGACTGTATGGCGACCTGCAGGGCATCGCCGGCCGGGCGATGCAGGAGATCGAGAGCCTCGACGTGCTGCTGATCGAGGGCAAGAGCGAGGCGGCGGAGTAGCGCGCGCCGGCCGCGCCGATCCGAGGTGTGCCAGCACCGCACCGCGCCTATGCTTTCCTACGCGGCCGCGTCTCGCATTCCCATGGCATGCGGATGCAGATGGCCGCTACTGCTTCGCCATCTGTGTGCTCGCCTGCGCGTCCCTTTGCACAGCACCCTTGTCGACCCATTCTGGCGGTGCGCCCAGACGGTTGGCGACCATGCCGATGACTCCAGGATCCCTGCCGAACGCCTCACATGCCGCATTCTTCGGCTTGCCGCCGAGCGCCGCGCCGATCCGTTCGATCGACGGCAGCTTCGGCACCTTGCCGAACGGGGTCTCGCCGGTCACCAGCATCTGGCCGAAATCGGCGCTGAACGAACCTGCCAAATCGTAGGCATCGCCGGCCTGCGACAGCACCGGCGAGTTGGTGAACGAATTGGCGCCGCGCGCCCATACCATTGCGGCCTGCTGCCGGCCCTTGCGGTCGAGCGCCTCAGCCTCGATCGTGAGACTGCCGAGCCCGATCGGCAGCCGCGGCACCGGAACGGGAACGCCGAGCGCGCCCGGCACGGCCGACACGACCTTGGAGGCCCCGGCGGCAACCGGATCGGTCGGCGTCGCCTGGGTGATGAAGGTGCGCGTCGTCAAATCGGCCCTCTGATTGGGCGCCACGACCGTGAAGCGTTCGCTCAGGTTGAGACACAGCGCGCGGTCGACGGCGTTGGCGACGAGCTGCCGCTGCTGGTCCGTCAGCACCGCGCCGGCCTGGCCCGAGAAGGTTGTCGGCATGATACGCACGGTCTGCGCCGCGAGCACATTGTCCTTGTCGACGTTGAGCAGCGACTTGGCGAGCACGCCGTTCGATTCCGCCAGCGACTGATAGGATGCGAGCGCGCCGCTCTGCGTCATCGGCGCGGTGGCGCAGCCCGACAGGCCGAGGGCCGCGCACAGCATCGCCAGGCGGATGGTGGCCGGGGTGCATGATCTCACGAAAGCCGCGACGTCGATTTCGACCATGCCCGGACCGCCTCACGCCGACCAATCTGCGCGCCCCTCGCGAGCGGCGCCATGTTTCTCCTAGGAAAATCCGGACAGCGTGGGGCGGAAGCATGGAGAGATGTTACGCAACGCCACCAACCAAGGAGAGAGTGCGGCAAGCGCGTCCGCGGTCCGCCACCTGCGCCGGCGGACTCAAAATCCGCTGGTGATGGCGACGACGCCCGACACGGCCAGGACGGCGCCCAGCCAGGCGGCCGGCGCGGGCCTGAGCCCGGTGCTCCACCACAGCAGCGGCAGGATCATGACAGGGGTCGTCGACGACAGGCTGGAGACGATCCCGACGGGCCGGCTGGTCAGCGCAAACAAGACGAGTGTCATGCCGACGCCCATCCCGAGCACACCGCTCAGCGCGGACCGCATGACGACCGATCGATCCACTGCGAACGAGCTGCGGAAACGCGGCATGACGGACAAGGCGACCAAAGCAGCCAATCCGATCGCAGCGCGAATTGACGTGGCCAATGCCGGATCCAGACCCGCGGCCATCACAGGACGCGCCATCAGGACAGCGGCCGCCGCGAACAGCGCGGCCGCCAGACCGAACAACAAACCTGCTCCGACCGAGCCGTGCGCTTCCTGAGCGACCGCGACAGGCTGTCGAAAGACGATCGCGACCCACACGCCGCTCACGATACACCCCACGCCCGTCATCTTGATCGTGGACAGCGTCTCACCGAGCAGGAGATAGCCGAGCACGGCCGCGAATGCGGCCCAGCTGGCGTAGACGACGGCGGTCAGGCGCGGCCCCAGCCGGGCCAGCGCCGCATAGAAACAGGAATCCGCGACGACGACGCCGAGCAGGCTCGATGCTGCCAGCATCAGCAGCTGATCACCGGACGGCGCGGCCCAGTGGCCTCGCAGCGTCACCAAGGCCAGCATGCTCAAGAGCGCCGCCGCAAGGCGGATCGCGTTGAACCTGACGGGACCGAGTTGGCGGACGGCCGACGGCGCGATGATGTTGCTGACGGCGATGCTGAAAGCGGCCGCCAGCGCGGCCAGATCGTGAAGCATCATCGGCGGCACGCCGGTCGGCCGAACACCTCACGCGGCACGGCCAAGCCAGGCGCGCATCTTCTGGGCCAAGGTGAGGCGCGGCTCTCCCGCCGATGTCCCGTTGCCGACCGGATCATCGGCAGCTTCGCGATCCGCATCGGAAGGCTGCGGCTCGGAGATGCCCGTCTCTCGTGTCGGCACGGCGCCGGCTGCGCCGCCACGCGTCGCCGGACGGTCCGGAACAAGCGATTTGATCGCGGCCACGACAGCTTCCACCCGCTCGACATCCTCGGGCACGCGCTCCGCCTCGGCGGGCTGCGGCGCGATCGTCGCGCCGACCTCGGACAGCACCTCCGTCTCCGACCGGTCCGGCCGAGCCTCCGGCGCCGCCGCTGCCGGCGTTGGTGCGATCTCCGGCGCGGGCGCGTCGTGCTCGGCTGCGGTGACGACGGCGATCTCTGCAGGCGGCGCAGGCGGCTCGCTGACGCGGCTGCGGCGCTTCTTCGCCACGGCAGACTTTTCGGCGACGGCGGCCTTCTCCGCCACGATCTTTTCAGCTGCCGCCGGGGTCTTTTCCACCGTTCTGGCCACCTCCGGCGCCGGCTTCGCCCTGGTCTTGCGGATCAGTCCGGCCAGCGCGTAGGGCCCGACCATCTCCAGGAACGTCCTTTCATGATCGCGCGACAGCCGCGCGACCGCGGCATCGAGCAGCAGCCAGTCGACGGCGCGGACGTCGTCCATCAGCGGCTGCGACGGCTCGTCGGCCGCTTCCATGCGCCAGTAATGCACGACCTTGGAACGCGTGCCGGTGTCGACGACCAACGTGCCGAGGAACTCGTGCACGGTGACCTTGTGGCCGGTTTCCTCCAGCACCTCGCGCTTGGCAGCGTCGCGCGGCGTCTCGCCGTCGTCGAGCTTGCCCTTGGGCAGCACCCATTCGTCGCGCTTGCGCAGGCGCACGACCGCGATGCGCGGCGGCTGTTCCCGCCGCAGCACGATGCCACCTGCCGCCATGATCGGCGCTCTCGCCATCGCCTCTCCCGAGCCGCAACGACCGCAACTCCCGCGGTCCGATTCGCCAGTTGAACGCTCCGATATAGGACTGCGCAACGACGAAATCGAGATTCCGCAAGCGTGGACCTGACATTCATCCGGCGGCGACGCGCCTGCGCCACAGTGGCTGTCCGGCGCGGATGCGGGCGCCTTCCGTCACATTGGGGCAGAACGTGAAGTCGCCGGGCGCGAGCAGGATGATCGTCGAGCCATGCTCGAACCAGCCGAGCTCGTCGCCCTTGCGCACATTGTTGTTACAGGTGTAGGCGAGCGGCCGCTCGGTCTGCGCGTTCAATACGCGGTCCAGCGCATGCAGGCGGATGCTCGCCACCAGGATCGCGGCGACCGGCACGATCGTGAGCGGCTCGCCGGAAGCGAGATGGGTGCGGATCACCGCGCGCTCGTTCTTGCAGAACAGCCGCTCGACCCGCTTCAGCGCGATCGGATTGACGTTCCAGACGTCGCCATGGATCAGGCTGACATGCTCGATCGTCATGTCGGCCGGCGCGTGGAAGCGGTGATACATGCTCGAGGTGAGGCGCAAGGTGACGAAGCAGCCGTTGCGATGGGTCTCGACCACGGCGGGATCGGCGACCAGATCACGCAGCGAATAAGGCGCGCCCTTGATCTGATAGAGTTCGCCGTCCTTGATCAGGCCGTGGGCGCCGATGATGCCGTCGGACGGGCTGGTGACCATGGCGGGATCGGGATCGAACGGCCGCAGGCCCGGCTTCAGCTCGCGCGTGAAGCAGGCGTGCAGGCTCTTGAAGCGGCTCTCCTTGGCCTCGGAGAGATCGAGGTCGGAGAACAGCTTCCACAGCGCGATCGAGGCGTCGCGGACGAGCGGAGTCTCGATCTTGGAGAACCAGCCCATGAAGCGGGTCAGCGCGGCGCGCGGCACGCGGTTGGTGAGCAGGAAGTTGAGGTCTTCCTGTTGGGTGACGGAGGCGATCAGGCTTTTGACTGTCATGAATCTGTCAGCAGGAGGGGTTAGCGCTGGTGGACATGATGGAAAACTCGATTCCTTATGTATCGCTCGCCGTTGGCGCTGCCGTGACGGCCGCCGTCGCCCCGAAGGTCAAGGCCCGCATCGAATTGTCGCGCGCCAAGCACCGCTCGCTGGCCGGCCATTCCAAGATGTCGCGCCGGATCTCGAAGCTGATCCCGCGCTATGAGTTCGACATCGACGACTTCTTCCGCTCCGACGGCGCTCCGCCGGATGTCGCGACCCGGCGGCAGGATGGCTTCTTCCGGCTCGGCACGCTGTTCCAGGAGAAGTTCGCCAAGAGCCGCGCGCTGACGGCGGAAGCCGCGAGCCGCATCTCCGATCTGCAGTTCACGCAGTCCTACCGCGTGCCGTTCCAGTACAGCCGGCTGGTCAAGGAGCAGCTCGGCGCCGGCTCGTTCATGCAGGCCTCCTCCGGCGTGACCCTGACCGATCTCGACGGCAACCGGTTCTACGATCTCACCGGCTCCTACGGAGTCAACATCTTCGGCTACGACTTCTACAAGGAGTGCATCGCGGCCGCCGAGCGGCGGGCGAGCGCGCTCGGCCCGGTGCTCGGGCTCTATCATCCGGTCGTCGCGGACAACGTGAAGCGCCTGACCGAGCTGTCCGGCATGGATGAGGTCTCGTTCCACATGTCCGGCACCGAGGCGGTGATGCAAGCCGTGCGGCTCGCCCGCTACCACACCGGCCGCAGCCATCTGGTGCGCTTCGCCGGCGCCTACCACGGCTGGTGGGGCGACGTGCAGCCCGGCGTCGGCAATCCGATCGCGCCGCACGAGACCTACACCTTGGCCGAGATGTCCGAGCGCACCCTGCACGTCCTGCGCACGCGGCGCGACATCGCCTGCGTGCTGGTCAATCCGCTGCAGGCGCTGCATCCGAACGGCAATGCGCCTGGCGATTCCGCGCTGGTCGACTCCTCGCGCAAGGGCCGCTACGACCGCGCGGCCTACACCGCCTGGCTGAAGCAGCTGCGCGAGGTCTGCACGGAGCGCGGCATCGTGCTGCTGTTCGACGAGGTGTTCCTCGGCTTCCGGCTCGCGCCGGGCGGCGCCCAGGAGTATTTCGGCGTCGCAGCCGACATGGTGACCTACGGCAAGAGCCTCGGCGGCGGCCTGCCGATCGGCGTGGTCTGCGGCAAGCGCGAGCTGATGCGCCGCTTCCGCGACGACCGCCCGGCCGACATCTGCTTCGCCCGCGGCACCTTCAACTCGCATCCTTACGTGATGGCGGCAATGGACGAGTTCCTGAGCCGGCTCGACAGCCCGAACTTCCGTGCCATCTACGACGGCCTCGACGAGACCTGGAACGGCCGCGCCGCGCAACTCAACGCCGCACTGGCCGAGCACGAGCTGCCGGTGCGCGTCTCCAATATGCATTCGATCTGGCTGGTCGAGTACACCGTGCCGTCGCGCTACAATTGGATGCTGCAATACTACCTGCGTGCCGAGGGCCTGGCGCTGAGCTGGGTCGGTACCGGCCGCTTCATCTTCAGCCTGAACTACACCGACGCCGATTTTGCCGAGGTGACCCGGCGCTTCGTCACGGCAGCCGAGAAGATGAAGCAGGACGGCTGGTGGTGGAACGACGGCACCCTCACCAACAAGGCGATCAAGCGCCAGATCCTGAAAGAGATGCTCGGCGCCGTGGTCAGACGCTGAGCTCGCTGCCACCCTCCCCTGGAGGGGGAGGGTCGCTTCACGGGGCGCGCAGCGGCGCGTGAGGCGGGGTGGGGTGATCTCTCGACGCAGTTCAGTGCTCGTGGAGAGATCACCCCACCCCGACGCCCGCTGCGCGCGCGTCGACCCTCCCCCTCCAGGGGAGGGTGGCACCGCCGCTTCGGCTTCGGGCGCGATCGATCTCACTTTGGCCTTCCCACAAACACCGATGCCCGGGACCGGCCCGGGCATCGCGCAACTCAAACGCAGCGTCCGGCTCAGGCGTGCTGCTCCTCGAGGCTCTCGCCCATCAGGTGCAGGCCGGGGTCGATCAGCTCGCCGCGCAGCAGCGCCAGCGGGGCCGAGCGATACTGCACGAAATCGTTGAACGGGTCGGTGAT
The DNA here is from genome assembly GCF_032489675.1 of Bradyrhizobium sp. SZCCHNR1043. Classification (NCBI taxonomy): domain Bacteria; kingdom Pseudomonadati; phylum Pseudomonadota; class Alphaproteobacteria; order Hyphomicrobiales; family Nitrobacteraceae; genus Bradyrhizobium; species Bradyrhizobium sp. SZCCHNR1043. Next base: position 197,402 of record NZ_JAUEYN010000003.1, on the reverse strand, counting down.
GATCTTGGTCATCCAGACGAGGCCGGTTTCGACGTCACGGATGAAGAACAGGTGCACGGTGCGGAACAGCAGCCCGCCGATGCCGATCACGAGCCACAGCTTGGCGGTCTCGCGCACGAAATCCATCGCCGAGGTCCAGGGCGACAGCAGGCCGAACAGGGTCGGCTGAAGATAGAGCACCACGGGGGCCGCGGCCCAGATCGACATCAGCACGACCTTGCGCTGCAGATTGTAGCCGACCTTGATCTCTTCCTTGTGCTCGTGGGTCGCCTGGTTGACGTGGTCGTAGCCCTTCGGCTCGAAGAAGAAGTGGCCCGCCTGGCGCGAGGTCATCGACACCAGCCAACCGATCAGCGCCGAGGCCAGCGGATCGAACATCATCATCACGTAGGCGATCATGAAGCTGAGCGCACTGACGAAGTGGAGGCTCTGGTTGATACGGCTGTGATGATAATAGCGGTGGTCGTCCCAGCGCTGGATCCGCAGCTGCTCCAGGAAATGCTTGATCATGGTTGCTCCGAAGAATGAGTTGCAGGTCGTGTACAGGGATTCGGTGTAGATCGTGTGACATCATCAAGATGTCACACGATCGGACGCAGCGAGACGTTGGGGACTACGGAGAACGCCGCGGCGGCGGCAGAGGGCTGCCGCGGCTCAGGCCGCGGCGGCACGCTCCAGCTTGCGGAAACGGACCAGCGAGAAATGGCCGAGCGGCGGGATCAGGCGGCGTTCGACCAGCTCCATGCGCTCGGCGCCGGCGAGCCAGCGGAGATAGCGCGACCAGCCGAACTCGGCGGTGCGGAAGCCGAGACGGCGGACCACCGGCTGCAACGCCTGCTCGATGACGCGGCGCAGGCCGTCGTCGGCGCTGACGCGGGTCAGGATGATCAGCTCGCCGCCCGGGCGCAGCACGCGCGCGAACTCGTCGAGCGCGACCTCCGGGTTGGGAACGGCAGTGACGACATATTGCGCCATCACGACGTCGAAGGAGTCGTCGGGGAAGTCGAGCTGCTCCGCGTCCATCACCGCAAGGCCCTCGACGTTCTTGAGCCGCTGGTCGGCGACGCGGCGCATCGCCTTGCCGAGCATCGCCTCGGAGATGTCGGTGCCGAACACGCGCACATGCGGCGCATAGAGCGGCAGCGAGATGCCGGTGCCGACGCCGACCTCGAGCACACGGCCGCCGAGCTTGTTGGTGGCGCTGATCGCGGCCTTGCGACCCTTCTCGAACACGCCGCCGAACACGAGGTCGTAGATCGGTGCCCAGCGGTCATAGGCCTGCTCGACCTGCTCGCGATCGAAGTCGAGCTCCCGCGCGCCGTCGAGCTTCATGGTTTCTGCCATCGTTACATCTCACTTGGTTTGGAATTGATGGAGTGACGCAACATCTGCCGTCAGCCGCGCACGGCGCTCTGACCGGCCAGCACCGGGGTCGGACGCACGACGCGGGACGGCTGCAGCACGGCGAGATTGCCGATGAACTGGCGCGCGCTGTTCTCCCAGGAGCGGTCGAGCGCAAATGCCCGGCAGGTCTCCCGCGACATCGTCAGCGCCTTCAAACATGCTGCGCGCAGATCCCAGTCGATCGCCCCGATCGGATGATCGGCGATGACGTCGAGCGGACCGGTCACGGGGAAGGCCGCGACCGGCGTGCCGCAGGCCAGCGACTCCAGTTGCACCACGCCGAACGTATCGGTCAGGCTCGGAAACACGAACACGTCGGCGGCGGCTATGTGCGCGGTCAGATCCTTGCCGGTCTTCTCGCCGAGGAAATGCGCCGTCGGAAACCGGCGCTCCAGCTCCGCCTTCTGCGGGCCGTTGCCGATCACGACCTTCGAGCCCGGCAGATCGAGCGACAGGAACGCCTCGAGGTTCTTCTCGACCGCAACGCGGCCGACCGTCATGAACACCGGACGCGGCAGATCGAGCGTGACAGGCTCATCCGGATTGAACAGTCTCGTATCGACACCGCGCGTCCAGAAGCCCAGCTTCTTGAAGCCGCGCGAAGCGAGATCCTGCTTCAGCGAATTGGTCGCCACCATGGTCATCGCAGCCGCATCATGGAAGCGGCGCATCACCCAGTAGCCGACGGCATCGGGGATGCCGGTGCGCACCGAGACATATTCCGGAAAGCGCGTCGTGTAGGACGTCGTGAACGGCAGGCCGTGGCGCAGACAGTAGCGGCGCACCGCCCAGCCGATCGTGCCTTCGGTGGCGATATGAATCGCATCCGGCGCGGCGGCCTCGATGCGCCGGGCGATCTCGCGGCCGTTGGTCACGGCGAGCCGCAGGCCCGGATAGGTGGGCACACCGAACGATGGAAAGCCTTCCGGCGTAAGGAAGGTGATGTCGGCGCCGAGGCCGGCGGCCGCGCGCGCCAGCGAGGTGAGCGTGCGCACCACGCCATTGACCTGCGGGTGCCAGGCGTCGGTTGCGATTAAGATCCGCATAAGGCGATCCGGAAAGTTGCAGCGATTCTGAACGGCCGCAAATTCCGACATTGTTATTTCAGGCGTGTGACGTCATCGAACTGTCGAGGGTCTTTTTGCCCGCCCGCCGCTATTTTCCCCGCGATCCGTGGCGGCGTCGCACAGGCGCTGTCGTGAAACCGTCATGAAACAAACGGTTAAGCCGACGAAACCGTTTTGCGTGCAGCGCGCAAACGCAACGAAACTTTTCTCCCCTATGAGTTGCAGCATCAGGCGTGGGTCGAAGCGCCACAAAGAATGATGACAGGCAGCCGATTTTGACGACGCCGGCCGAGATAATGGCAGCGCGCACCAAGCGATCAAACAAGGGGACGTCCATGTTCACGCCAGGCACAGTCCGTTCGCCATCCCGCATCCTGTTCGGTGCGCTGATCGTCGGCACGATCGTTGCCACAACGCCGACGCTGGCCGCGCCCCCGGCCCCGCTCCCCTTCCCTTTCCTGCTGCAGCCGCCAGTGGCGACCTACGAGCCGCCGGCAACGACGCCGCAACTGATCACGCCGCGCGAGGACGAGGCGACCGCCTATGAGTTGCCCCCGCGCCTGCGCCGCCAGGTCGTGAGCTACGCGGCCCGCGAAGCGCCCGGCACGATCATCATCGACACACCAAACAAGTATTTGTACTACGTTCTCGGCAACGGCCAGGCGATGCGCTACGGCATCGGCGTCGGCCGTGACGGATTCACCTGGTCGGGCGTGCAGTCGGTGACCAGGAAGGCCGAATGGCCGGACTGGACGCCTCCGCCGGAGATGATCGCGCGTCAGCCCTATCTGCCGCGTCACATGGCCGGCGGTCCCGGCAATCCGCTCGGCGCCCGCGCGATGTATCTCGGCGGCACCGTCTACCGCATTCACGGCACCAACGCGCCCGAGACGATCGGCACGCATGTGTCGTCGGGCTGCATCCGCCTGACCAATCAGGACGTGATCGACCTCTATTCCCGCGTCGGCGTCGGCGCCAAGGTGATCGTGCTGCCGATGGAGCGCCGCGCCGATCTCGGCCGCATGACCCGCTGACCTGCGCGGGCCGCACTGCTCGTTCCTTCTCCCGGATCCTCCCTGACTGGACCGCCGAGGCCCGAAAGCCGCGGCGGTCATTTCTTTGCGCACATTTCGCCATTCACCATCACGGCCGATTGATGGTGGCCTGCTTCATCGGCTGCCCTGGCGCGCCTCCGTCCGGCCCTGTAAGCTCGGCAATCTTGCATTAACCGCGATCTCGCCGCTTCCGGCACGAGCCGGCCCGTGGCAACTGGAGTCCGTGGATCCGACATGAATCTTCCGACGCCGCGACCGGATTGGCAAAGCAGACCTCATCCGCTCGCTCCGAGACCGCAGCAGCCACGGCGGCGCTCGCCGCCCCGGCTGCGGATGATCCTGATCGGCGCCGCCGGCCTTGCCGCCGTCGTGCTGATCGGCATCATCATCGCGGAGGTGTTTCTGTTCTCGGGCAGCACGCCGGCGCCGCAACTGACCCAACTGCCGCCGCTGCCGCCGGCCACGCGCAACTCGATCATCATGACGCCTGTGTCGATCTCGCTCGGCGCGATTCGTGACGCCGCCGAAAAGGCCGCGCCGCGCAACTTCTCCGGCAAGGCCGACAACCCCGTCAACCAGATCCTGCAGAACGCCGACATCGGCTGGACCGTCACCCGCGGCGTCATCGCCGCCACCGGCACCCAGGACACATTGTCCCTGGCGACGCCGCTCTCGGGCCGGCTGAACGTCACCGGATCGCTGTCCGCCAAGGCGACCGGCGCGCTCGGCGATGCCATCGGCGGCCTGCTCGGCTCGGATGCCGCCAAGCAGATCGGCGGCATCAACATCAAGAATCTGAACGCCACCGCCGACATCAAGGGCAACGTCCTGATCGCGATGCGGCCGCGGCTCGCCGCCTCATGGTATGTCGAGCCGAATTTCGCCGCCCAGGTCAATCTCGGCGACACCGCGCTGACCGTGGCGGGTGCCCGCGTCAACGTGCCGGCGCAGATGAAGCCGATCATCGACAAGACCGTCAATGAGCAACTCAGCGCGCTCAGCGACAGGCTGCGCAAGGACCCGACCATCCGACGCGTGGCGCAGGCGCAATGGGCCCGCGCCTGTCGCTCGGTGCCGCTGCAGGGCACCGCGCCCGGACTGCCCGCCGTCTGGCTCGAGATCAAGCCGACGCGCGCGTTGGCCGCGCAGCCCGCGATCGATGCCAACGCAGTCAGCGTCACCATGGGAATCGAAGCGGAGACCCGGGTCACGGCGGCCGAGACCAAGCCGGAGTGTCCGTTCCCCGATAAGATTACGATCATTCCGCCCACCGCCGGAACTATCAATGTCGCGGTTCCGATCGACGTCCCCTTCACCGAGCTCAGCAAGCTCGTCGATTCGCAACTTGCGGGGCGGACGTTCCCTGAGGACGGCTCCGGCCCGGTCGCGGTCACCGTCAAGCATGCGACCGTCGTGCCCTCGGGCGACCGGCTGCTGATCTCGCTGCAGGTCAAGGGCAAGGAGAAGGAGAGCCTCTTCGGCTTCGGCGCCGATGCGACCGTGCACATCTGGGGACGCCCCATGGTGGATCAGGCGCAGCAGATTCTGCGGCTGTCCGACCTGCAGCTCGCCGTCGAATCCGACGCGGCATTCGGCCTGCTCGGCGCCGCCGCTCGCGCCGTGGTGCCGCATCTGCAACGCGCGCTGCTGGAACGTTCGGTGGTCGATCTCAAGCCTTTCGCCGACAACGTCCGCGACAAGATCGCCACGGCGGTCGCCGAGCTGCAGAAGAACGAGAACGGCATCCGCGTCGATACCGACATCAACAATCTCGCTTTGACCGACATCGCCTTCGACGCCACCGTGCTGCGCGTGATCGCCTCGGCGGAGGGCACGATGTCGGTTCGAGTCAATACATTGCCAGGACTGTAACGGCCCGTTGCTACGCCTGGACGACGACGCCTTGCCGAAGCCGGCGGCAATTCGTGATCCTCGACGGCCGAGGCCACTTCAGGAGCAGGACATGGGAAGCCAAATGGATGGCGCCGTTAGTCTGGCGATCGACAAATAGACGGACGCGAGGCATCGACGGCTTCGTCATCATTCCGCTTCACGACCGATCTGGTATTATCATCCGCAAGCGCATAGCCGGGCCGTCATGCGCGGCGCGGACGCGAGACGGGACCGTGGCGCTCCCGCCACTGCGCGGGCTTGACGCGCTCTCACGAAAGCCGCAACACGGCGCAGAGAGATGTCGTCGGGCCCTTTCCGCGCGCCCGTCGCAGGAAACATTCCGTAACAAAATTCTTCGCAAAACGCCGCGATTCTAGGTCACTTGTCGGTATGGCCCAGACACAACCACACATTCTTGTCGTCGAGGACGACCGCGAGACGCGGACGCTGATCGCAAAATATCTGCGCAACAATGCCTGCAACGTGACCACCGCGACCGACGGCCGCGAGATGACCCGCATCATGGGCGACCACCGTGTCGATCTCCTGATCCTCGACGTGATGCTGCCCGGCGAGGACGGCCTGACCTTGTGCCGCAAGCTGCGCGCGGAGTCGCAAGTGCCGATCATCATGCTCACCGCGCGCGGCGAGGACGTCGATCGCATCCTCGGACTGGAGATGGGCGCCGACGACTATCTGCCGAAACCGTTCAATCCGCGCGAGCTGCTCGCCCGCATCAACGCGGTGCTGCGCCGGCAGGCGGCCGCGATGACGGCGAGCGCAACCGAAGGCGCGACCGCGCTGAGCTTCCTCGGCTGGACGATCGACTTCCGGCTGCGCGAGCTGCGCAATCCCGAGGGCGCGCGCGTGGCGATGACCAGCGCCGAGTTCGATCTGCTCCGCACCTTCTGCGAGCGGCCGGGCCGCGTGCTGTCACGCGACAGCCTGCTCGACCTGACGCAGGGCCGCAGCGCCGGCTCGTTCGAGCGCTCGATCGACGTGCTGGTCAGCCGCATCCGCCGCAAGATCGAGCCAGACCCGCAGGAGGCCACCATGATCAAGACCGTGCGCTCCGGCGGCTACATGTTCACGCCCGTCGTCGAGGTGGTGACCGGCCCGCAAAGCCATTGACCATCGGATCGAATGGCGATGTCATGATGTCGTTCGGCTTTCTCAACCTCAAGGGAATCCGCGGCCAGATCACGGCGCTGGTGGCCATTTCGATCGTGGCGCTCCATGCCATCATCACGGCGACGTTCCTGATCTATCGTGCCGAGCAGCCCGACCCCGAAAACGAGGTCGGGCCGTTTCAGCTCGCGACGGCCATCCGCATTCTTGGCCGCGCCCCTGCTGCCGAACGACCTCGGCTGATCTCCGACATCGCTCGTGCCTATCCTGAGTTCGAGCTCAAGCCTCACGCGGGACCTCTGCCGGGTGATCCCGGTCGCCTGCACGAGCCGGCCGGCCCCGACGTCGGCGCCGGGAGCGGTGGCGACGAGCGCCGCCCGGCCCCTCCGGAGATGGCTGACGGACGGCCTCACGGTCCAGGCGGCTTTCACGGCCTTGGCCCAGGCTATCGCATCTTCATGCCGCCGCCCGGCTCCCAGACGCGCACCGTCATCTTCGCTCTGCCCGATGGCAACATGGTCTCGGCCCGAATGGTCGACCGGCCGCACCGGCCGCCGTTCTGGGGTGCGCCCTGGCTGACGACGATCATGTTCGCGCTGATCAGCATGACGCTGCTCGGCCTGTGGGCCGCGCGCGCACTGACATCGCCGCTGTCGGGCTTCGCGAAGGCCGCCGAGAATTTCAGCCTCGACGGCGATGCGCCGGAATTGCCCGAGCGCGGACCGGAGGAGATCCGATCGTTGGCGCGCGCTCTCAACCGGATGCGCCAACGCATCACGGCGCTGATGAACGACCGCACCAAGATGCTGGCGGCCATCAGCCACGATCTGCGGACACCGCTGACCCGCATGCGGCTGCGCTGTGAGTTCGTCGAGGACGAGCTGCAGCGCAGCCGCATGCTGGCCGATCTCGATCAGATGCATGCGATGCTGGGCTCGGTGCTGTCGTTCCTGCGCAACGGCCGCAAGCTCGAGCCGATGACGCTGGTCGATATCGCGAGCATCCTGCAGCTCGTCGCCGACCAGTTCGCCGACGTCGGCCACAGCGTCACCTACATCGGCCCGGCGCACGCAATGGCGACGGTGCGGCCCGACGACCTGATGCGCTCGGTCACCAATCTGGTCGAGAACGCCGTGAAGTACGGCAAGGAAACGGTCATCAGGTTAACTGCGTCGGGGAAGCGCCTGACGATCGATGTGGAGGATGACGGACCCGGGATCGCCGATGCGCGCAAGCCCGACATGCTGGAGCCGTTCGTGCGCGGCGACGATGCCCGCAACATGGACGAGGCCACCGGCTTCGGGCTTGGCCTGTCGATCGCGAAGGCGATCGTCCAGGCTCATGGCGGCGAACTGTCGCTGCACGATCGCAGGCCGCACGGGCTGATCGCCCGCATCGAGCTGCCGCTCGGCCAGACCACCTTGCGCCCCGCAGCATGACGCGCGAACGCGCCCGGACAAGCCGGGCGCGCCGCGATCGAGACGAGCAGCTATTTTCGTCGGCGATGCCGTTACTGGGAGTACTTGAACTCGGGCATCGACTTCAGCTGGTCCTTGGTCGCGTTGATCATCGCGTGATCGGGATACCAGCGGTTCTTCGTGGAGCTCATCGACGAGGACGAAGTGCCGGTGGCCGCACCAGTCGTGGTCGTGGCCGGCGGCGTGGTCGACGACGTGGTGCCGGAGGCCGGGGCATTCGACGCAGTGCTTGCCTGAACCGGCTGATCCGAGAACTTGATCTGATCGAACGAGACGGCGACGAGGTGCTCGCCCATGCCGAGGAAGCCGCCGACGCCGATCACGACACCCTTGACCGCGCCGCTCTTGTCGACCAGCAGGTCGTCGATCGAGCCGACATTCTCGTTGTTGTTGTTGTAGACCTTCACGCCAACGAGCTTCGAGCTGCGCCAGTCGCCCTGATACGACGCCGCGGTCGTATCGGCGCGGATCGTGGTGCTGGTCGTCGTGGTGGTGCTCTCCGCAGCAAACGCCGCGGTCGCGAGCAACAGGGAACCGGCGAGGCCGGCCGCAACAGTTTTCATCACCATGTGGTGTCTCCTCTCAATGTGTATGGTGACGAGAGAACTGCAACCGCCCCCCAGCGTTCCGTGGGAACTACGATTTCGTCATTTTGCGCGACAAGCCGCCTCGGTGCAGCGCGACAACGTCGCTTTGTGACACTCGGGAGCGCCGGGCCGGCGAGCTGAAGCTGGAATCGCGTTTGAGGAGAGCGTTCGACTGGGAGCCCGTGCAACCGGAGGAGCCGCCCCTCACGGCAGAGGACTGCGAGTCGGTGGTCTTCGTTGAGCTGCGCGCGTCGAGCACGGATCCCGCAACGCGGTTCGATGCTCACCTCCCGCAGGTCAATCGCATCTGGAAGAGGCTGGCAGCCCGATACGCCCGCCTGCGGCGGGCTCCTCGGGACGAGGGCTGCTTGGCAAGATCCAAGCCCTCACAAATCCAAGCCCTCGTGGTGAGCGTCTCGAACCAGGGGGCCACGACGGCTCAACCCATAGGAGATTGCCCTGTCCGCCGACTGTGTCAGGGCCATCTCATTCGGGACGTCAATCGACGAAAACTCCGAGCTTCGATATTTCCGAGAGAGCGGCGCATTCTGAATCAGCTACGCGGCCATCGCGCCGTCCTCATCGACGGCCTCGGCATAGAACGCGATGGTCTCGTAGCGATAGTCGCAGAGACGGCAGTGCCAGAGATAGGCGGTGCGCCGCCCATCCTTCTCGACCCAGGCCGGCAGCGCGATCGGCTCGCCACATTGGGCGCAGGGATTGTTGCGCGGCAGGTCGAGGACGCGCATCGCGGATTGCGCGTTGTCGAAATTGCGAAACTGGATGTCGGCTGCCTTCACGGCCATGACGCGCTCCCTCTCTGTTCAGTCTTCTTGAATGAGTCAGGCATGCTGTCGAACTGACGGGCGGTATCATAGCCGCGCAGCGGTTGATTTGCACGCGCTGGGATGCCGCGCGACATCCGACCTCACGAGGATGGGATCCGAGGATGGGATCAATCCGTTTGATTCAATTGCCTCCGGAAGTGACCGCCGGTTCCGCGACATGGCGGGCGCCTGGATTACGCAGATGGATGGTGGCGATATCGTCGGCATAAACCTTCTGCCAGCCGTCGACGTGATCGAGCAGCTTGGTCGCCGCACTCTGCGTGCGCAGCAGGGTCGCCTCGATGTCGTAGTCCTTGAGCAGGCGGAACAGATTGTCCGGCTCCATCAGTCCGGAGGCGGCATTGTGATCGACGAAGAACTTTTCGCCGTAGAGCTCGGTGCGGCCGTCTATGAACGGCGCGACACCGGCTGAGATCAGGTAGCCGCCGAAATCATAGTCGTTGAGGACCCGCGTGAGGTTGAGCTTCTTCAGCTCGGTCACGGCTGCGACCGGGGTGCCGCGCATGTTCGGCGTGTAGTTCAGGATCGAGGCCGATGCGATGGTGCCGGCGCCGAGCGCGAGCATCACCGCCGCCGTCAGCGCGGCTCCCGACGCGCGCGCCTGCGGCAGCACGGGCAGCGCGCCCGCCTGCCGGGCCAGCGGCGCGGCGAGCACCAGCGGGCCGACCAGCGCCAGGATCTCCGCCGCGCGCGCCTGCGCCAGCGCCATGTGCAGCAGGCCGAGCAGCATCAGGATGCGCACCGGCGGCAGCCTGAGGCCGTGGAACAGCGCGAACCCGATCGCGATCAGCAGGCAGATCTCGAACGGGCCGAGGCCCTGGAAATCGGTCGCCTTCCATTCCACGATCAGCGGCAGCGCCTGTCCCAGCGACAGGATCTTCTGCGACGCCAGCAGCGCGTTCCAGCCATAGGGCGTGCAGCAGCTCGCCGCCAGCGCGAGCGCGGCGAACCCCGCCCAGCGCAGCGCCAGGCCGGAGCGGACCGAGCGATCGGCGTTGACCAGCGAGTCGAGCGCGGCGGGCGCGATGAAGAACAGGCCGAACACGAAGCCGCCATGCAGATTGGCCCATAGCGCGATCAGCAGCGCCAGCGGCCATGGCGGCGCGTCCTTGCGATCGGCGGCGTCGATCAGACCGGCGATCCAGGCGACCAGGATGGGAAACGCCAGCACATGCGGCCGCGCCAGCAGATGCGGCAGGCAGAGCAGGAACGCCGCGACCACGAACACCAATGTCGTGCTGTCGCGCAGATGCCGGCCGAGCGCACGCGCGAACAGCGCAAAGGACAGCGCAATCGCCGACGCCGCCAGCACCACCGGTCCGGTCCAGCCGGCGAACTTGTAAGCGGCGGCATAGGCGACCTGCGCCAGCCACTGCGTGGAGATCCACGGCGCGCCGCGCATGGTGAAGGAATAGACGTCGACCTCGGGCACCGTGCGGTGGTCGATGATCCACTGCCCCACCGTGATCTGCCACAACGTGTCGGGATCGTTGAGCAGCCGGTTGCCGGAGATCAGCAGCAGCGCATAGACGCCGCCGCCGACCCATAGCGGCAGCAGCGCCTGCGCGCGCCCGGCGGTCGCTTCGGTGTGGGTAACGGACAGCGTCATCGCGGCATGGCCCCATTGGCGGAATTGCTCCGCCAGCCAAGCATGCACGGTATAATTCGCGGTAAACCGCCGGCGCATCCGGACTCGACCCGGCGTCTTCGCCCCATTCCTGCCACAGTATCGCCCGGCGTTTGCGCCAATTACGGTGTGCAAAGTGTAAAGCGCGTGCTGGGGGGCTACTCGGCATGCGTGTGGTTCCCGGGGGATCCTGACACATGAGACGTCTCGTGCTGACGGCCTGCATTGCAGGCTTCGCGATGGCTGGTCCCGTGCCGTTCGCCATGGCTGCCGATGATGCGAGCACCGCATCGGACAGTGCAGCCAAACCGAAGGCCGGCAAGGTCAAGCTCGCCCATGTCCGCTCTGACGGCACCAGGGAGCTGGCCGTACGCAGCGCGGTGACCAAGGCCGCGCGCGAGGTCGAGGCGATCGAGGCCGTCAGCAGCGCCGACACCTCGCCGCCGATGGACGCCAATGCCTCAGCGCCAGCCGACACCGATGCCGCTGCGGCCGAGCCCCGCGAGGCCGAGCGCAAGGCGGCCGAAGCCAAGCCGCGCCACATCGACAGCGGCCATCCGCATATCGACGCGCTGGTGGCGGTGCACGCCGCCGCCAACAACATTCCGGAATCGCTGATCCACCGCGTCATCGTGCGCGAGAGCAAATACCAGAAGGACCTGGTCGGCCGCTGCGGCTGCATCGGCCTGATGCAGATCAAGCTCGGCACCGCGCGCGGCCTCGGCTACACCGGCGACGCGCAGGGCCTGCACGATCCGAACACCAACCTCACCTATGGCGTGCGCTATCTCGCCGGCGCCTACCGTGCCGCCCGCGGCGACCACGACCGCGCCGTGCTCTACTTCGCCAGGGGCTATTACGAGGAGGCCAAGCGGCAGCGCCTGGCCGACGCGCGGCCCGCCGGCCGCTCCGAGCGGACGAGCGCCCCGCTCGACATCACCCCGAAGATTGCAACCGGCCGCCACGCGCGGGCGCACTGATCGCCATTGGTTCCAAGGGCCATCGGCATTGTCTTTCCGTGACACTCCGTTGACACGGGGGGATATCGGTCTATTTTAAGCGCGTTCCGAGGGGAGCTCCGAGGGGAGCTGAGATACCGCAGCGATGTGCGGTGACCCTTTGAACCTGATCCGGGTCATGCCGGCGAAGGGACAGGGATGCAGCAGACAACCACGCGCGGGGATGTCCCCGTTTCCATCATCGGTGCGGGCATCGCGGGTGCCTGGCAAGCCCTGCTGCTCGCGCGGGCCGGCCATCACGTCACCTTGCACGAGCGCAGCGACGCCGATCTGATGCTCTCCACCAGCCATTGGGCCGGCGGCATGCTCGCGCCCTATTGCGAGAGCGAGGTCGCCGAGCCGATCATCAGCCGGCTCGGGCTCGCCTCGCTCGACATCTGGCGGCGCGAGCTGCCGGACACGCCGTTCAACGGCTCGCTGGTGATCGCGCATGCCCGCGACCGCGCCGACTACGACCGCTTCGCCCGCCGCACCTCCGGCTATCAGCGGCTCGACGCGCAGCAGCTTGCGGCGTTGGAGCCGTCGCTGGAGGGCCGCTTCCGCGAGGGCCTGTTCTACCCGACCGAGGGCCATGTCGAGCCACGCCGCGTGCTGCCGAAGCTGCATCAGCGCATCGTCGAGGCCGGCGGCCGGGTGCTGTTCAACAGCGACGTCACGGCTGATGATCTCGACGGCCTCGTGATCGACTGCCGCGGGCTGGAGGCGCGCGACGCCGAGCCCGAGCTGCGCGGCGTCAAGGGCGAGATGATCCTGATCGAGACCGCCGAGGTGCAGCTCGCGCGGCCCGTGCGGCTGATGCATCCGCGCTTCCCGCTCTATCTGATCCCGCGCGAGGACAATTTGTTCATGCTGGGGGCGACCTCGCTCGAGGCCGAGGACACCGGCGTCAGCTTGCGCTCGGCGCTGGAATTGCTCGGTGCCGCCTACTCCGTGCATCCCGCATTCGGCGAGGCCCGCATCCTCGAATTCGGCTCAGGGCTCAGGCCGGCCTATCCCGACAATCTGCCGCGCATCACCATCAAGGACGAGCGCGAGATCCGCGTCAACGGCCTCTATCGCCACGGCTTCCTGATCGCGCCCGCGCTGGCGCAGGCGACGCTGAACTACATCTCGCACGGCCAGATCGACAACGAGGTGATGCGATGCGCGTGACCGTCAATGGCGAGGCCCGCGACATCGCCGCGACCTCCGTCGCCGCGCTGCTCTCCGAGCTCGACTACGAGGGCACCCATTTCGCCATCGCGCTGAACTACGACGTCGTGCCGAAGAGCCGCTGGGCCGAGACGGCGCTGAAGGCCGGCGACGAGATCGAGATCATCACGCCCCGGCAGGGAGGGTGAAGTTCATGGAGCGCTCGCTTGCGCCACGCACTCCGCTGTCGTCCCGGCGAACGCCGGGACCCATAGCCACCGGCTTTTGTCTTGAAGCTCGATCTCTCCCACCGAGGTCCCACGCCAGATCACGCGGTATGGGTCCCGGCGTTCGCCGGGACGACGTGGGGAGGGAGGTCGCGCCCCACGCACACCTGTCATCGCCCGGCGAAAGCGCGAAGCGCGTCTCGGCGAAAACGACCGGGCGATCCAGTACGCCGCGGCCTATCTGCGTGTCCGAGCCGCCTCTGGAATACTGGATCCCCGCTTTCGCGGGGATGACAGGCTTCATTGCGGCGACCACCGTCCGACATGACGGAGACCATTGATGCCCACCTTCTACGACAAGACCTTCACCTCCCGCCTGCTGATCGGCACCGCGCTCTACCCCTCGCCCGCGATCATGCAGGACGCGATCCGCGCCTCGGGCGCGGAAATCGTCACCGTGTCGCTGCGGCGCGAGGCGGCCGGCGGCAAGACCGGCGACGCGTTCTGGAAGCTGATCAACGAGCTGAATGTCACGGTGCTGCCGAACACCGCCGGCTGCCGCAGCGTGCGCGAGGCGGTGACGACCGCCAAGCTCGCGCGCGAATTGTTCGGCACGAGCTGGATCAAGCTCGAGGTGATCGGCGACAACGACACCTTGCAGCCCGACGTGGTCGGGCTCGTCGAAGCCGCTGATATCCTGGTCAAGGACGGCTTCGAGGTCTTCCCCTACTGCACCGAGGACCTCTCGGTCGCGATGCGCCTGGTCGATGCCGGCTGCAAGGTGGTGATGCCCTGGGCGGCGCCGATCGGCTCGGCCAAGGGCATCACCAATCGCGATGCGCTCAAGCTCCTACGCGACCGCCTGCCTGACATCAGCCTCGTCGTCGACGCCGGCCTCGGCGCGCCCTCGCACGCGGCGGAAGCGCTCGAGCTCGGCTACGACGCCGTGCTGCTCAACACCGCGGTGGCAAAAGCCGCCGACCCGGTCGCGATGGCGCGCGCCTTCCGGCTCGGCTGCGAGGCCGGCCGCACCGCTTACGAGGCCGGGCTGATGGACGCCCGCGATTTCGCCTCGCCCTCCACCCCTGTCGTTGGGACACCGTTCTGGCATGCCGTATCCTGACCGCTTCTATCCCGTCGTTGACAGCCTCGCCTGGGTCGAGCGCCTGACCAGGCTCGGCGTCGGCACGGTGCAGTTGCGCGCGAAAGACCTCAACGACGGCGAGGCGCTGCAGATCGTCACCGACGCGCTCGCCATCACCAAGGGCACCGCGACCAAGCTGATCGTCAACGACTACTGGCGCGCCGCGATCGTCGCCGGCGCCGCGCACGTCCATCTCGGCCAGGAGGATCTGGCGGACGCCGACGTCGCCGCGATCAAGGAGGCCGGCCTGACGCTCGGCCTCTCCACGCATGACGATGCCGAGCTGGAGACCGCGCTCGCCGCCAAGCCCGACTACGTCGCGCTCGGTCCGATCTTCCCGACGACGTTGAAGGCGATGCGCTTCGCTCCGCAGGGCATCGCGAAGATCACCGAGTGGAAGAAGCGCGTCGGCGCCATCCCGCTGGTCGCGATCGGCGGCATCAAGCTGGAGCAGGCCGCGGAGATCTTTGCCGCCGGCGCCGATTCCATCGCGGTCGTCAGCGACGTCACGCAGAACGTAGACCCCGACGCCCGCGTCCGCGCCTGGCTCGATGCGACGAAGGAGCCGGCCTGATGCGCGCCACTATTGCGAATGCGTCTGAGAGCGATTGGGCCCCGACCTCGCCCCACGCGAGCTCGTTCCCTCCCCCCTTGTGGGGGAGGGCTAGGGAGGGGGGTGAGCCACGAGCACCGAACGCGGGGTTACCCCCCTCCCCAACCCTCCCCCACAAGGGGGGAGGGAGCCTGAACAACATCCGCCCCTTACGTCGACAACTCATTTTCGCCCTCGGCTCGGTACGAGCAAGCAACTGGCATGAGGCTCAACTCTCTCCACCGTCATTGCGAGCGAAGCGACGCAATCCAGAGCGACGTGAGCAGCCCTGGATTGCTTCGTCGCAAGTGCTCCTCGCAGTGACGTCCCCCATTCACTCCGACAACAACGATTGAGAAGGAGGATCCCATGAACATCCGCTCCAATCCCGACACGACGCTTCCCGCCGTCACCACCGGCCCGCTGCCCTCTTCGCGCAAGATCTACGCGACCCCGGACTCCGCGCCCGACCTGCGCGTGCCGCTGCGCGAGATCATCCTTTCGGAAGGCGCCGGCGAGCCGAACCTGCCGGTCTACGACACCTCCGGCCCCTACACCGATCCGACCGTGACGATCGACGTCAACGCCGGTCTGTCGCGCACCCGCATTGCCTGGGTGCGCGAGCGCGGCGGCGTCGAGGAATATGTCGGCCGCGACATCAAGCCGGAGGACAACGGCAATGTCGGCGCCGACAAGGCCGCAAAGGCCTTCACCGCACATCACAAGCCGCTGCGCGGCCTCGACGGCCACAAGATCACCCAGCTCGAATTCGCCCGCGCCGGCATCATCACCAAGGAGATGATCTACGTCGCCGAGCGCGAGAATCTCGGCCGCAAAAAGCAGCTCGACCGCGCCGAGGCCGCGCTCGCCGACGGCGAGAGCTTCGGCGCCGAGGTCCCGGCCTTCATCACCCCGGAATTTGTCCGCTCCGAGATCGCGCGCGGCCGCGCCATCATCCCCTGCAACATCAATCACGCCGAGCTGGAGCCGATGATCATCGGCCGCAACTTCCTGACCAAGATCAACGCCAATATCGGCAACTCGGCGGTGACCTCCTCGGTCGAGGAGGAGGTGGACAAGATGGTGTGGGCGATTCGCTGGGGCGCCGACACCGTGATGGACCTATCGACGGGCCGCAACATCCACACCACCCGCGAATGGATTTTGCGCAACTCGCCGGTGCCGATCGGCACCGTGCCGATCTACCAGGCGCTGGAGAAGTGCAACGGCGATCCGGTCGCGCTGACCTGGGAGCTCTACAAGGACACGCTGATCGAGCAGTGCGAGCAGGGCGTCGACTACTTCACCATCCACGCCGGCGTGCGCCTCGCCTATATCCACCTCACCGCGAACCGCGTCACCGGCATCGTCTCGCGCGGCGGCTCGATCATGGCCAAGTGGTGCCTCGCGCATCACAAGGAGAGCTTCCTCTACACCCATTTCGAGGAGATCTGCGACATCATGCGCAAGTATGACGTCTCGTTCTCGCTCGGCGACGGCCTGCGCCCGGGCTCGATCGCGGATGCCAACGACCGCGCGCAGTTTGCTGAACTGGAAACGCTTGGCGAGCTGACCAAGATCGCCTGGGACAAGGGCTGCCAGGTCATGATCGAGGGCCCCGGCCACGTGCCGATGCACAAGATCAAGATCAACATGGACAAGCAGCTCAAGGAGTGCGGCGAGGCGCCGTTCTATACGCTCGGGCCGCTGACCACCGACATCGCGCCGGGCTATGACCACATCACCTCGGGCATCGGTGCGGCGATGATCGGCTGGTTCGGCTGCGCCATGCTGTGCTACGTGACGCCGAAGGAGCATCTCGGCCTGCCCGACCGCAACGACGTCAAGGTCGGCGTCATCACCTACAAGATCGCCGCCCACGCCGCCGATCTCGCCAAGGGTCATCCCGCCGCGCAGCTCCGCGACGACGCGCTGTCCCGCGCCCGCTTCGACTTCCGCTGGAGCGACCAGTTCAACCTCGGCCTCGATCCGGAAACCGCAAAGCACTTCCACGACGAGACCCTGCCGAAGGAAGCCCACAAGGTCGCGCATTTCTGCTCGATGTGCGGCCCGAAATTCTGCTCGATGAAGATCACCCAGGACGTCCGCGACTACGCCGCCACGCTGAATGATCCGACCACCGTTGGCATGACCATCAGCGGTACCATCGAGGACGGCATGGCCCAGATGAGCGCCAAGTTCAAGGAAATGGGCGGCAGCGTGTATCTGGATGCGGAGAAGGTGAAGGAGAGCAACAAGGCGCTGTCCTGAGCCGCCCCGCTCTCTCCATCGTCATGGCCGGGCTTGCCCCGGCCATCCATCAAAGCCGGGCGCAAGCCCGGCTTTTTTTTACTGTTAGCTAAGCCAACTGATATTAAGGAACTTGATCCAGCGCGTATTTGAATGAGGACAGCAACATCGACGGCACGTAAATAGCTTGCGGAACAACCGAAAGATGTGACATTTTAGCCAGATCGTAAACGATTGCGAACGGGCGGATGAGCGATGGAGGCCGCAGCTAAACTGCTAACGGCTATGGCGGCTTTCTTTGGAGCCGTGGCTTGGCCTGCGACCGTATTTGCTCTTCTGTTTTTGTTCCGCTCCGAGCTAAGGCTGCTTCTGCGCACAATGCCTGCGGTGCTCAACAAGATCCAAAAAGCTTCGCTTGTCGGCATAAACTTAGAACTCGACAAGGTCGCCGCGGAGACGGACATCGCGGGCGAGGAGAAGGGGAAGATTACTCCCCGACAGATAGAGGCCGCGGCACGAATAAAAATCCAAACTCCGCAAGTCGGTTCAGAGACTCTTTTACAAGAGTTGGATCGGCTCTGTTTAGAGTACGACACTATAAGGCGTACCATGCCGGCTGGGTCGGATCGTACCCGCGCCATGACACGTCTGCTCGTAAAAATGCGCTCGTTAGCTCCTAGCTTGATCGAGTATATCGATGTCTACAAAGGATCCGGATCAGCTGGAAGTCGCTTAGCCGCTATTGCAATGATGCAGATGGATCCACCTGCTGGCGACTTGAACTGGCTAAGGGATCGCTTCTCGTCCGAACAGCCATTTGTCTTCTACCATGCAGCGCTAGCGCTTCAGAATATGGCAGATATACTGAAGACACCTCACGAGAAAAAACGCATGCTAGAATCAGTTGAGCATGCGCTAGCCATCATCAGGAAATTCAAGGGAGTTCCAGATCTGAGGACAATTGAAGTTCTGGAGATGATATTGAATAGTCTTCAGAAGCAATCGTGAGCAGGCGCAGTCGGGAATGACAGCGAGCGTAGCCCAGCTGAGCGCACGATACCCGAGACCTGACGACCAAAGCTCTGCCTATCGCTTCGTTCATGCAGACTACGGATCACGATTCCGCATGCCGGTGACCGCGGCGTCATCCGACTTTTGTCTTTCTCTCGCAGTGGCTGGCTACGGCTTCGCCCACCCCTAGCACGTGAAAGGCCCCATGCCCATCCACCACATCCCCGCCCCACCCCACATCAAGGCCCCACCGCTGTCGTTCGGCACCCGTGTCGGCGACCTCCTCTTCATCTCCGGCATTCCCGGCTTCGATGCCCACGGCAACCTGCCCGATGACTTCGATGCACAGTTCGCCAACGTCGTGACGAACTTCACCCGCGTCCTCACTGAAGGCGGCGCGACCATCCGCGAGTTGGTCAAGGTCAACGTGCTGCTGACCCGCGCCGCTGATGTCGCGACCATGAACCGGCTCTATGCCGCGGCGTTCGGGCCGGCACCCTACCCTGCGCGCACCACCTGCGTGGTCGCAGCGCTGCCGGATCCGAAGATGCTGATCGAGATCGAGGGCGTCGCGGCGGTCGTGAAACGGTAGGGTGGGTTAGCGGACGGCAACCGACGATCTCTCCACGCTCGCACATGGCTGAACGCCGTTCGCGTAACCCACCATTCCGCGCAGGCGGCGGGTTACGCGCCCTGGCAAACATTCCCTCCGCGGTGAAATCGTCCCGCGGGCGCTAACCCGCCCTACGTTCTCCGTGCAGGAAGCAACCGCTCCGTCTGCAGAATTCGCCGGCCTCAGCTACTCGCCGTCGCCCAAGCGCAGTTCAACCGCGAGGTCCCCTTCATCCACCGCAATGATGCCGAGCCGCGCCGCCGTTTGCCACCGCCACAGGCGGCCTGCCTCATTCTGCTGCAACCCTGCGTCGTGATGGCCCCCGCTCCGCGATTTTCGTCTCTTGCGGACGATTTAAATTTTAAATAGGATTTAATGGTCCGAAACATTATCTCCGAAAATTTCACGATAGATGTTTTATTCATGGCCGTTCCATGCCCTGTTCCGCCTCGTCGGCGCCGCCACGGCGCCATTGCGGGAGGCGATCCGGGAGGCCTTCCAGGCCCAGGTCTATCCGCTCGGCTACGTTCCCTCGCATGACGGCATGCGCGGGCTGATGACCCTGGGCGTCGTTACGGCCCATGTCTCGCACACGCTCGTGCCGGGCGCGGTGCTCTATATCGACCTGTTCTTCGTGGCGAGCGCCTATTACATCACCGGCCTGCTGCTGCGGGACATCGACAAGCACGGCCACATCAGGTTCCGGCAGTTCTATGCGCGGCGCTTCGCCCGGATCGTGCCGCCGCTGCTGCTGATGCTCGCCGCCTATCTGCTGTTCACCTGGCTGCTGCGGCCGCCGTTCCTGCCGGCGCTGGAACGCGCCGCGATCGCGCTCTCCTACATCGCCAACTACTGGTATGTGTTCGACCCGAAGACGATCGAGGACATCGGCCACACCTGGACGCTGTCGACCGAGGAGCAGTTCTATCTGCTGTGGCCGCTGACCTTCGCAGTCCTGGTCAAGCGCCTCGGCGTCACCTGGCGATTGGTCGGCGCCATCTGCGCCATTGCGGCCGCGATCTGGGCCTGGCGCGTGGCGCTGGTGCTCGATGGGGCCGAGTGGCGCCGGCTCTACACCGCGTTCGACACCCGCGCCGATGCACTGATGGCGGGATGCGCGATGGCCGTCGTGCTCAGGATGGTGCCGCACGGCACCTCACCCGCTCTCGACCGGCTCTGGCCGAAGCTGGCGTGGCCGCTCCTGATCTATTGGGGCACGGTCACCTTCCTGTTCTGGCCGGCGGACGGGCCGAGCATGAACTACTATCTGTTCGGCAGCATGGTGTGCGGCGTGCTTCCCGGCATCCTCGCGTTGACCATGCTGATGCGCAGCCGCGGCACGATCTGCCACCGCATCTTCGAATGGCCGGTCGCGATCTTCCTCGGCCGGATCTTCTACGGCATCTATCTCTGGCACCTGCCGGTCCTGAATTTCCTGGACAGCTACGGCGTCTGGTGGCCGCTGCGGCTCGCGATCGGGCTGCCGCTGTCGGTCGTGGCGGCCACGCTGTCCTACGCCTATCTCGAGCGCCACTTCCTGCGCCGACGCGCGGGGCCGGTGGCCTCGCAGCCGCTCCTCGCCGGCGCGGGTCCGGCGCTGGTTCCGACCGCGAGCTTCAGCGGCGATCTCCGGTTCTCGTCCCGACCGAGCGCCGGAGGCATCCACTCCTGACGCCTGCGCGACGCGCTGCGCACGCCGAGAGGCCTCTCGCTCCGCCACCTCATCGCGCCTCATCATCGGCCGGGGGCATCGCGCGCTTTTGCCGCACGATTCGCGCGCGGCTGCCTTCAAATTGATCGAGACCGCTCCGACATAGGGCCGGCCGCGGGCTGGGCCAGTTTGTTGCCGGAGTTTTCACGATGCCTCGTTTCACCACAGTCTGTCTTGCCGCAGGCCTCGCCGCGGCCGCGCTGCTCGCCGCTGCGCCGGCGCAGGCCGGCTACTACATCATCCGCTGGGACAACACCGGCATCTGCCAGGTCTGGAGCGAGGCCTTCGCCTTCAAGCCGATCGCATGGCCGTCCGGCTATCAGGTCATCAGCCGGCCGGTGCCGACGTTCAACGACGCCGTGACCCGCCAGATCAGGCTGCGCCAGCAGGGCCGCTGCACGCTGTAAGCCGGCGCGCGCCTGACGCGCGTCCATGTGACGGCTGCATGTCGTCATTCACATCCCGGACATCGCTGTGAACGACGGCACGGGCGGCTTGCGTTGCGCGCGCTTTTGTCGCACCACTTGGGCCTTGGTCCGGCCGCAAGGCCGGTGGCCCGCGCAGGCGGGCGATTGTCGTTGTTTCGTTTGAGGAGATTGATGATGCGTCGCCTGACCACGTTCGCTGCCGCCACGGCCATTGCAGCCGCCTCGATCGTGCCCACCGCCTTCGCCGCGCCTGCGCCCAAGTCCGGCTACTACGTGATCCGCTGGGACAACACCGGCATCTGCCAGATCTGGAACACCGAGTTGCAGTCGAAGCCGGTGGAGTGGCCGTCGACCTACAAGATCGTTTCCAAGCCGGTGCCGACCTTCGTCGAGGCGACCAACATCCAGCTCAAGCTGCGCGACGAGCGCCGCTGCTTCCTGTAAGCGGCGTTCGCACGCATTCATGCATGGCGGCGGTCAGGCGGCGCTGACCGCGCTCGCCTGCATCGGCACGAATCCGGGCAGATCAGTGATCCGCGCCAGCCACGCCTGCACGCTCGGGTACGGCGTCAGCGACACGCCGCCTTCGGGCGCGTGCGCGGTGTAGCTGTAGAGCGCGACGTCGGCGATGGTCGGCGCCGCGCCGGTGAGGAACGGCCGCGCGGCGAGTTCGCGCTCCATCACCGTGAACAGGCTGTTGGCGAGCTGATGCGCCCTCACCATGTCCAGCGGGGCGCCGAACAAGGTCGCCACCCGCGCCGCTGCCGGGCCGAACGCGAGCGGACCGGCCGCGGCCGACAGCCAGCGCTGGACCTGCGCCTGGCCGAGCGGATCGCGCGGCAGCCATTTGCCCGAGCCATCATAGCGGCCGGCGAGATAGACCAGGATCGCATTGGAGTCCGGGATGACGGCGTCGCCGTCGACCAGTACCGGCACCTGGCCGAACGGATTGAGCGCGAGAAAGTCCGGCCGCTTGTGCGCGCCGCCCTTGAGGTCGACCTCGACGAGCTCGCAAGGCAGGTCAAGCAGGCTCAACATGAGCCGCACGCGATGCGCGTGGCCGGAAAGGACGAAATGATACAGACGACGTTGCGACATGCTGTGCTCCTGTTGCTCGCCGTCACCTAGACCACGGCCGCCGCAGCAACAATGCAGCATCGCGTCAACAGCCTGTTGCAACGACTGCAACAATGCGACAACGGCGCCATGGACCGCCTGCCCGACCAGCTCCAGCCCGGCCTGCGCCTCGTCTTCGTCGGCACCGCCGCGAGCGAGCGCTCGGCGGCGACCGGGCACTATTACGCCCACCCCGGCAACCGCTTCTGGCCGACGCTGTTCGCCGTCGGCCTGACGCCGCGGCTGTACCAGCCGCACGAGTTTCCAGCGCTGCGCGCGCTCGGCATCGGCTTCACCGATCTGTGCAAGCAGGGCGCGGGCATGGACCATGTCGCGCTGAAGGCCGGCGTCGACGTCGCCGGTTTCATTGCGAAGATCCGACAGCATCGACCAGCCACGGTCGCCTTCACCAGCAAGAAGGCCGCGAGCCTGTTCTATGGCCAGCCGACCGGCGCGACCGCGCTCGGGCTGCAGCCGGAGCAGGCCGACTTCCCGACCACGTTCGTGCTCGCCTCGCCCTCCGGCGCGGCGTCGGGTGCGTGGACATTGGCGCCGTGGCGGGAGCTGGCGATGCATTTGGCCCAGACCTCAGACGCGCAGCCGACTCGCGTGCGGTGATGATGGGTAGTAAGCCCATCATCATTGCGGCAAGCGACTCGCTGACGACGATCCGCGCTATGCCGATGACTGCGCCCTCTCCCCTTGTGGGAGAGGGCATGTAGTATAGAGCGGCAAACGCGCTCGGGTGAGGGGTCCCTCTCCGAGCGTAGTTTGCTGAGAGAGACCCCTCACCCAAGCGAGCGGGCTGATCGGCCGGAGATGCCCTCTCCCACAAGGGGAGAGGGCGCTGCATCGCAGAGCGCAATGCTGGCAATCCGACGCGCGGTTGTGGCTATCCACGTCACCGAGGTGAAGCATCCTATCTCTGCCCGACGGGCAATCCGCGCATGCGCATCATGCGCAAACTGCCCGTCGTGTTAGTTTGTCGCAGGCCTGCACACTTGCCATGTCGGGCAAATCAGGACGATCGTCTCGCTCAACCCGCCTCATGCAGAGGGACGTACGCGTCGTCACGATACGTGGAGGTGGGCCGCGGTGGACGTGGTGGCTGCGCCCGACGAGCGCCGGCTGTCACGTACGGTGAAGTCGTGATGTCCTGACACCCCGAAGCTGGTGTCACGTGCGTGCTCATGCGAAAGCGTAGCGCGCGCAATGGTGGCCAACAAGCCCGGCGCACCAGGGAGACCACGTATAAGCCGTCAGACCATGCGCGCAGGGAAGGCCGGGATGTCTCCGCCGAACCTGTGGTTCTGCCGCGTGCTTTTTTGTTGCACGCGGACCATGGGAGCGGCGAGCTCCCGGCCTTCCCTGCCCCTCTCGATTTTCGACGGGGCTCTCACGATGCATCCCTCGCGCACGCGGTGCGGCGAGAGCGCGGACTTATGAGCAGAAGAGAGGGAGAGAGATGGTGTTGGCAATGCTCAGCACGCAACAACGGTCGTCGCCCACGCAAGCGGGCGATGACACTTGTTGTGAGTTGCTAGGCGTCCACGATGACGCAACTACCTGATCGTAATCGCAAGACCCGACAGATCGACGTTCGCCAAGAGGCCGATCTGCTCACCCGAGAGCTCCAGCACCGCGCCCTTCTGGTTGGTCAGCACGATGCCGCGCACGCCGCGGCCGACGGCAAGGCCCGCGCCGGCGGCGCCATAGACGCCCTCGACGTCGGACGGACGCCAGATGTTGCTGACGCGGCCGCGCAGCACCGTGCGCGAGCCGCCGAACACCAGACCCCAGTCGAGGCCGCCGGTCGACAGCGGATAGGCGCGGCCATGAAAGTTCAACACGCCGCTGCCGCCGGAGCCGCCGATGATCCACCCCGCTTTGTAGATGGTCAGCGTGATGAAGCCGCCATCTGCGTGCGCCGTGGCCGGAATGACAGCGCCGCAAGCAGCTGTCAGTGCCACCAGCAGACCGCGAAGCGAGGATGCAATTGTCATGGATGAAGTCTCCAGCGAAGTGAATTTGGGCTTGAGGTAATTCGATGGCCGTGTGCGACGATCGTGCCCCACTAAGCGAATCGATCGGGCCGAATTTAGCCCTTTGCACGGCACCGTGCATGCGCAGCCGCCGGTGTGTTCGATATGATGCGCTCGCAGCGCAGGAACTGTGGCGGTCCGACGATTAGTCCTCTGCACCCCCATCGTGGACGCGCGTCGACGCCGGCCAAATGGGTCGAGACCCGCGCGAAACCAAGGCCATTTCGGGGTATTCGGCACCGGTGCAACAACAGGACGCCCGCGTTAAGGCCCCATTAACCTTGTCGGACCACGGTGATCTACGGGCTGGATGTTTAGTTGGTCTCGATGTTTGCGCGTCGTTTCAGTGTCGGCGTGGGCGTTGATCGGGAGGAGTTATGTCGCAAGAATTGTCATCCGAAGCCGCAAGTCCGTCACTCGTGCCGCTTGCCATGCCACCGTCGCGCTCCGCGGCGGAGATCCTGCCGCTGTTGATCGGCACGCCGTTGTCCGAGATCGAGCGCGAGCTCATCGTGCAGACCCTGGCGCGCTGCAACGGCAACCGTACCCACGCTGCAAGGCTGCTCGGCATGCCCGTGCGCACTTTGCGCAACAAGATCCGCATCTACACGGCCGACGGCATCGCGGTGCCGGCCTATTCGACCTGATCCAACGGCGGCCACGCGATATCCCATCGCGTGGAACTCATCAGGATGCGACGCCGATTGATGTTGATCAATCGGCCTCGCAGCCCTGCTGCAATTGCTGCCATCATCGCGGCTCTGTTACGCTTCGCCGCGAATCAAAGGTGTGTAGCGGAGTTGCGGTAGTGGCAAAGAATCCGGCCGGACGCGGCCTGCAGGGCCCCGTGGGTCCACGTGGCCCGCAGGGGCAGCCCGGGCGGCGCGGGCCAGATGGTCAGCGCGGCAAGCCGGGTTCCGACGGCAAGGCAGGTGCGCAAGGCAAGCCCGGCCCGCAAGGGCCGCGCGGCGAGCAAGGCCCGCCCGGCAAGCCGGGACCGCAGGGGCCTCAAGGTCCGCAGGGTGAACCGGGACCGCCGGGCACGCTGCCGACGATCGATCAGCTGATGCCGTGGCTCGAGCAGATCTTCGCGGCCTATGACGACTACAAGCGCGCGCGCGATCGCGAGGCGCATGAGCGCGAGGCCGAGCTGGTCGCGGTGCGCGACATCTTCGCCGCGACGACCCATGACGATGCGCTGGACGAGGCCTTCGAGGACGACGATCCGCACGACATCGACATCCCGAAGAAGAAGAAAAAGAAAAAGGGCAAGAAAAAGAAGAAGCACGACAAGCGGGCCCAGGACCGCCACGACCACGACGACGATGGGTTCTGAGCTTCGCCTTCTGTCAGGGCACGATGGGCCTCAGCGCGGGCCGAACCTGGCCGCCGAACGCTCCCGCGCCTTGGCCGCCTCGATCTCGCGGTCGCGCGGCGGGGCCTGGGTCTGCAGCGAGGTCAAGAGCCGCCGCGCGGCGTCGGCCACCTCCTCGACGGCGCGGGCGAAGGCGGCCTCGTTGGCCTGCGACGGCGCGTTGAAGCCGGACAGCTTGCGCACGAATTGCAGGGCCGAGGCCTGAATTTCAGCCTCCGTCGCCGGCGGCTCGAAATTGAACAGCGTCTTGATGTTGCGGCACATGATGAGTCCCATCAATCCGGTACTGAACCAAGTCGCAGATCGTGCTATCATGTCCCCGACGCGGCCGGAAGAGTCGCGCATGATCAGGGGGAGTCCATGGTTCGACCGCTTGCCGCCGTTTTTGCCGCCGTCGTCGTTTTTTGCGCGCCGGCCCGCGCCGCCGACTATCCCGCCCCGAAGCAGGGCGACTTCGTCGTCAAGGATTTCAAGTTTCACACCGGCGAGACGCTGCCGGAGCTGAGGCTGCACTATACGACCGTCGGCGAGCCGACCGGGCAGCCGGTGCTGGTGCTGCATGGCACCGGCGGCTCAGGCGGAAGCATGCTGGTGCCGACCTTCGCCGGCGAATTGTTCGGCAAGGGCCAGCCGCTCGATGCGACCAGGTACTACATCATCATTCCCGACAGCATCGGCCACGGCAAATCGTCGAAGCCCTCCGACGGGCTGAAGACCAGGTTTCCCGCCTATGACTATGCCGACATGGTCGATGCGCAGCACCGCCTGCTGACCGAGGGCCTCGGCATCAAGCACCTGAGGCTTGTCATCGGCAACTCGATGGGCGGCATGCATAGCTGGGTGTGGGCCACGCGCTATCCGGACTTCATGGACGCCGCGGTGCCGATGGCCTCGCAGCCGACCGAAATGGCGGCCCGCAACTGGATGCTGCGCCGGCTGATGCTGGAGACGATCCGCAACGATCCCGACTACAATGGCGGCAACTACACCACACAGCCGCGCATGATGAAATATGCCGTCGCGGCCTATGCCACCGCCACGGCCGGCGGCACCATCGCCTATCAGCTCGCGGCACCGACCGCGGCCAAGGCCGACAAGCTGGTCGAGGAGCGGCTCGCCACGCCCATTCCCACCGACGCCAACGACTTCATCTATCAGTGGGACTCGTCGCACGACTACAATCCGTCTGCCGATCTCGACAGGATCAAGGCGACCGTGATGCTGATCAACTCGGCCGACGACGAGCGCAACCCGCCGGAGACCGGCGTGACGGTCGACGCCATGAAGCGCGTCGCCAACGGCAAGCTCCTGCTCATCCCGACCTCGGCCGAGACGCGCGGCCACCTGACCACCGGAAATGCGAAGTTCTACGCCGAGCCGCTGCGCGAATTGCTGGCGACGGCGCCGCAGCGCGGCATGTAGGTCCGCAGAAGGGAGCGTTGAATGCGCAGGATGGTGCTGGCCGGTCTCACGATGGGCTCGCTCGGCTGCGCGACCGTCGCCGCCGCCTTCGACAACGGGCAGTTCGACAACGTCCCGCCTGACATTCGCGCGTGGTTCAAGAGCGTGATCGCGCCCAACGGCGTGCCATGCTGCGATGTCTCCGACGGCCACCGCACGACCTATGACGTGCGTGACGGCACCTATTGGGTGCCGATCGAAGGCCGGTGGATGGCGGTGCCGGAACGCGCCATCATCCGCGACCGCGGCAACCCGATCGGCGAGGCCGTGGTGTGGTACGTCCATCACCGCGGCGACATCATCATCAGCTGTTTCGTTCCCGCCGATGCCGTATGAGGCGCCGGCGCGTGCGGCTACCACTCATGCGACTCATTGGCGGCACGAGGAAGTGACCTCCGGTTTCGTGACTAGCTCCGATTGACCTAAGTCAACAGTCGCGGAAACCGGCCGAAATAGTGTACAGAATGTGTCATGCATGAACCTGAAGATTCTTGATCGAGATGCCCAAGCGATTGTTTCACTGGTCCGCAGGCCGTCTGGCCCGGGCGTCTCTCGGGCTGGCTCTCGTTGTGGCGCCCTGCGCCGCGTCGGCCGATGATGAGCTGAAGCTCACGCCAAGCCAGGCGCAGAACCTCGGCGTGCGCGTGACGCATCCGATCTCCAGCCGGATGGACAAAACGCTGCCCTATCCCGCGCAGATCGTCATTCCCACGCCTCAACTGTGGGTCGTCAGCGCGCCGGTCGCGGGGATGATCACCAACCTCGCCGTTGCCCGCGGCGATCGCGTGACCGTCGGACAACCGCTGCTCACGCTGGAGAGTCCGAGCTTCGTCTCGCTCCAGCGCGATTACCTGCATGCGCTGGCCCAGGAGGTTCTCGCGGTTCAGCAGTTGAAGCGCAATGCCGACCTGTTCGAAGGCAAGGCCATCCCGCAACGCGTGCTGGAGTCGAGCCAGACCGAAGCGCGCCAGGCCAGCATCGTCGTCGCCGAACGTCGGCAGATGCTGCACATCAGCGGGCTGTCCGACGAAGCCATCGCCCGGCTCAGCAGCGAGGCGGCGATCAGCGCGACGCTCACTGTGACGGCCCCGCGCACGGCGTCCGTGGTCGAGCTCGCGGTATCGCCGGGCCAGCGCCTGGAACAGGCCGCGTCACTGGTGAAGCTCGCCCGGCTGTCGCCGCTATGGGCCGAGATCGCGATTCCCGCAACCAACATCGGCGCCATCAAGACCGGCGCCAAGGTCGACATCGAAGGCTATGCGACACCGGGCCAGGTCATCCTGGTGTCCGAGACGACCGATGCCGCCACGCAGACAATTCTCGTCCGCGCCGAGATTCCCAACAACGGCGAACTGCATTCCGGACAAATGGCGGCGGCCCGCATCGGCTTTGTCTCGGCAGGAGAAAGCGCGTGGGAAATTCCCTATAGCGGCCTCGTCCGGCGCGGTGAGCAGACCGCGGTGTTCGTTGCCACGGAAGGCGGCTTCCGGCTCGTTGCGGTCACCCTGCTCGCGGAGGATCAGGATCACGTCGTCATCGCAGGCCCCCTCACGGACAAGAACGAGATCGCCATCGGCGGCATCTCGGCGTTGCGCGGCATCCTCTCGCGACTGGGGCAGTAGATGCTGCAACGGCTGGTCGCATTCGCGCTGTCACAGCGGCTCTTCGTCATCCTCAGCACGCTGCTGGTGATCGGCGCAGGCGCCGTTGTCTTGCCGAGCCTGCCGATCGACGCCTTTCCAGACGTCTCGCCGGTCCAGGTGAAGATCATCATGAAGGCTCCCGGCCTGACGCCGGAAGAGGTCGAGCAGCGCATCACGGTACCGATCGAGCTGGAGCTGCTCGGGTTGCCGAACAAGAAGATCCTTCGCTCGACCACGAAATACGCGCTGGCCGACATCACCGTCGATTTCGAGGACGGCACCGACATCTACTGGGCCCGCAATCAAGTGTCGGAGCGGCTGTCCAACATCTCGCGCGACTTTCCCGAGGGCGTGAACGGGGGCCTCGCCCCGATCACGAGCCCTCTGGGCGAGATGTTCATGTTCACGATCGACAGTCCCGAACTGTCGCTGGCCGAACGCCGGACCTTGCTCGACTGGGTCATCCGCCCAGCGCTGCGTACGGTGCCCGGAGTAGCCGACGTCAACGCGCTCGGCGGCTATGTCCGCGCCTTCGAAATCGTGCCGAGGAACGACGCGCTGGCGGCGCGCGGCATCTCGTCCGAGCTGTTTCGCAAGGCCATCGAGGCCAACAGCCGCAACGACGGTGCCGGGCGGGTCAACCAGGGCGAAGACAGCGCGCTGGTCCGCATCGAAGGCAGCATCCGCGGCATCGACGACATCCGGGCGATCATCGTCGACACCCGCGACGGAATCCCGATCCGGGTCAGCGACGTCGCAAGGGTCAAGATCGGCGCACTCACCCGCTATGGCGCCGTCACGACGGACGGCAAGGGCGAGACGGTCGAGGGGCTCGTGCTCGGTCTGCGCGGCGCCAACGCCGGACAATTGGTGCGCGACGTTCGGGCCCGGTTGGACGAACTGAAGCCGTCGCTGCCGAGCAGCGTCTCCATCAACGTGTTCTACGACCGCAGCCGGCTGGTCAACCGCGCCGTCGGCACGGTGGTCCGGGCGCTGGGCGAAGCCACGGTGCTCGTCGTCGTGCTGCTGCTGCTGTTCCTCGGCAATTGGCGCGCCTCGCTGGTGATCGCGCTCAGCCTGCCGCTCGCGATCGTGATGGCGCTGATCGTGATGCGGGCGGTCGGCATGTCCGCTAACCTGATGAGTCTGGGGGGCCTTGCAATCGCGATCGGCATGCTGATCGACGCGCTGGTCGTGGTGGTCGAGAACATCGTCGGCAATCTCGCCAAGCACGATCACGGAAGCGCCACGCCGCTGATCCACGTCGTCTACCGCTCGGTTTGCGAAGTCCTGCAGCCGGTCGCCTCGGGCGTCCTGATCATCATCATCGTGTTCGTTCCGCTGCTGACCTTGCAGGGGCTGGAGGGAAAGCTCTTCATTCCGGTCGCGCTGGCGATCATTTTCGCTCTGGCCGCATCGCTGCTGCTTGCGCTGACGGTGCTTCCGGTCGCGACGTCCTTCGTGCTCACATCCGCATCGCATGACGATCCAATGCTGATCCGGGCAGCGCAGCGCGTCTACGCGCCCGCGCTCGACTGGGCGCTCGGGAACGAGCGCAAGGTGATCATCGCGGCGCTGGTCAGCCTCGTTGCCGCGGGATACGGCTACACCCAGCTGGGCAAGACCTTCATGCCGACGATGGACGAAGGCGACGTCATCGTCAGCGTGGAAACGCTGCCGTCCGTCAATCTCGACGAGTCCCTCGCCATCAATGCCCGGCTGCAGACGGCGTTGATGAAGGTGCCAGACGTCGCCGGCATCATCGCGCGCACCGGCTCGGACGAGCTCGGGCTCGATCCGATGGGACCCAATCAGACCGACACGTTCCTGGTGCTCAAGCCGGCAGACCAGCGGCAGACCAGCGACCGCGATGTCCTGCTCGAGAAGCTTCGCGAGGTCCTGACCGGCTTCCCCGGCGTCTCGCTCAGCTTCACGCAACCCATCGACATGCGCGTGCAGGAAATGATCAGCGGCGTGCGCGGCGACGTCGCGGTCAAGATCTTCGGCCCGGACATCACCAAGCTCAACGAGATCGCAGCGAAGCTGTCGGCGATCATGTCCGACATCGATGGGGCCCAAGACGTCTACACGACGCTCAACGAGGGCGCGCAATACTACACGATCGCCGTCAACCGGATGGAGGCGGGCCGCCTTGGGCTCACCGTGGACTCGATCTCGGCCGCCTTGCGCACGCAGATCGAAGGCCGAACGATCGGCACCGCGCTCGAGGAGGGACGCCGGACGCCGATCCTGGTCCGCGGCGGTGAGGCCACGCGGCAGGCCCCGACGATGCTGGCGGCGCTGCCGCTGACGCTTGCGTCAGGCCAGCATGTTGCGCTCTCGCAGGTCGCCCGCATCCAGAGGGTCGACGGCCCGGTGAAGATCGATCGTGAGGACGGCAACCGCATGAGCGTGGTTCGCAGCAACGTCCGCGGCCGTGACATGGTCGGCTTCGTCCAGGCGGCCCAGCAAAGGGTCGCAGCCGAGCTGCCGCTGCCGTCCGGCTATCGGCTGACATGGGGCGGGCAGTTCGAGAACCAGCAGCGTGCAGCCGCGCGTCTGTCCGTCGTGGTGCCGGTCGCGATCGGCCTGATCTTCGTGCTGCTCTTCACGACGTTCGGCTCGGTGCGCCAGGCCCTGCTCGTCCTCGTCAACATTCCCTTTGCGCTGATCGGCGGCGTGTTCGCGCTGGTCTCGACCGGCGAATACCTCTCCGTCCCGGCCTCCGTCGGCTTCATCGCACTGCTTGGAATCGCCGTGCTCAACGGCGTCGTGCTGGTGTCTCATTTCAACCAGTTGCGCGCTCACGGGCTCTCCGAGCAGCGCATCGTGGTCGAAGGCGCAAAGCGCAGGCTGCGGCCGGTGCTGATGACGGCGAGCATCACGGCGCTCGGATTGATCCCACTGCTGTTTGCATCCGGACCTGGATCGGAGGTCCAGCGTCCGCTTGCGATCGTCGTGATCGGCGGCCTGTTGTCGTCTACGCTGCTGACGCTGATCCTGTTGCCGATCCTGTATCGCCGCTACGGCGCCGCTGCGAAGGACGCGACATGACCGGCCAAGCCGTCTGCGTGACACTGATCGTGCCGGATGCGCTTCGTGCCGAGGTGCTCGACCATCTGAGCGAGCAGACCGATCTGGTGAGCGGCTTTACGGCCTCTGATGCGTCCGGACATGGCGTCCGCGTCCGGCTGCGCAGCGCGGCGGAGCGGGTCAAGGGACATGCCGACGAGGTCGTCGTGCGGATCGTGCTGCAGGGACAGGATCTCGAGCACCTGCTGGAACGGCTCAGGAACGCATTTGCAGGGACGAAGCTCGTCTATTGGGTCATGCCCGTGACGGACTTCGGCATTATCGACTGAGCACGACTCTGGGCGCCCCTCACGTCACAGGGGCGGTCGATTCAAGGCATGAAACACCAACCGTGAATCGACCCTGTACCGAAAGCGGACGACCGCCTCACCGTCGACGTCAGTGCTCGCTCTCGAGGCCGCCGACGTGCTTCTGCGTGTAAAGTTCGAGACCGATCCGGTTGATCAGGTCGAGCTGGGTCTCGAGGAAATCGATGTGATGCTCCTCGTCCTTCATCAGTTGCTCGAACAGGTCGCGCGACACGTAGTCCTTCACGCCGTGACAATAGGTTGCGGCTTCCTGATACAGCGTCCGCGCGCCGATCTCGGCGGCGAGATCGCACTCGATGATCTCCTTGACGTTCTGGCCGATGCGCAGCGGATCGAGCACCTGCATGTTGGGGAAGCCGTCGAGGAAGAGAATGCGGTCGGTGAACTTGTCGGCGTGCTCCATCTCCTCGATGGATTCCTTGCGCCAGACCTTCGCCATGTCGAGAAGGCCCCAATTGTTCAACAGGCGATAGTGCAGCCAATATTGGTTGATGGCAGTCAGCTCGCTGCGCAATCCCTTGTTGAGATATTCGATGACCTTGGGGTCGCCCTGCATGGATAAGCTCCGAAAAAGTTAGAGGCCGCAGGCGCTCAATAACAGGTTCGAAGTGCGGAGACGACCCCCGTTCATGTGCATTTTTAGGGCGGAAAGCACGCGACCGAGGGCAAACGCCTGTCAGCAGGCGGCGAGCGCGAACCGGCTCTGAAGGTCGTCATCGATCGCCTGCACCGGCGCCGCCCCATGATGGTGGCCGTGCTGACAGCCAACCTGGCAGGAGCGGGCGCAAGGACCCAGCGCCTCGTCGATGATCGTCTTGATCGTGCGCGCACAGCGGCCGCATTCCGCGCTGCACCCCAGGCAACCGTAGACCTGCTTGGGGTTCCGCGGCAGTTCGTCCGCAGACTTCACCGCGTTGCGGATGTCGTGATCGCTGATGACGTTGCAGGAACAAACAATCATGAGAAACCGGCCAATCGTCCTTGGTCAGGTATCGATAGTCATCCGCAGCTACCCGCGCAAAGGGAAAACGGCGCTTTTGAAGCGATTCCAATTTCCAGATCAATCTAGAACGACTCCAACTATGCGAGCTTGCCGCAGATCAAAGTCGTCGCCGGACGACCATCGAGTGGCGATCGAGCAGCCGGAACTCAGTCGCCCCCACCCCCGTCGCCTCCACCACTGTCACCACCGTCACCCCCGCCATCGATCGGGTTTCCCACGACGTCTGACGAGGTATTGGAAAACCAACTCGCAAGTTCGATCCCCTGGCCGTCGTGCGATGAGCTGCCGGAATCGCTGATGGTGGTGTCGGTGGAAGAGCGGCGGCGGTTGGGCCCGCGGTCGGCGCGAACCAGCAGCGCGTAGCAGATGGCCGAGGTCAGTCCGATCGCCACGACGATCGTCATCGTGGGAGTCATGCCTGCTCCGAACCGGCGTCAAATTTTGTGCACTGCAGCATTGAACGCATCCTTGAGATGGGTCGTCCAATGGAACGCGCCCGTTCATTGATCATTCAAGCGGGATATGTGAACCTGCCGTATCGCTTGATGCGCGATCCGCCGACTTGGAGTGAGAGAGGTTAAGGTCATGAAGAAGACTCTTGCGGCCCTGGCCGCCGTCGCGACGCTGTCGACCGCAGCGCTGGCCCCTGCTCCTGCTGAAGCGCGCAATGGTCGTGTCGCCGCCGGTGTCGCTGCCGGCCTGCTCGGCGGCGCCCTCATCGGTGGCGCCATCGCTGCGGGCAGCAATCCCTATTATTACGGGCCGGGCTACTCCTACTCGCCAGGATATTCTTACGGGCCGGGCTACTCCTATTACGGCGGGCCTGCCTACGTCGCCGATCCCGGCTATGCCTGCTATTGGCAACGCCAGCGCTTCTGGGACGGCTACGGCTGGCGGCTTCGCCGCGTCCGCGTTTGCGAGTGATCGTTCACCTTCATTAATTCCATGACCTTGCACCGGAATTTTGAGAACGGCGGCCTCCACGGCCAGAAAAAACCGTTTTTCCGTCGCATCAGGTCGGACAGAGTTTACGAAGGGTTGACGGATTGTCGTGTTTTCTCACGATACTGACGGCCCCTGATCGTGCGTGAATCACCAACCTGGTGCCCGCGAGGGCGCCTTCCAGGAGATCTCGGAACATGAAGAAGATCCTGACCGCAGTGCTTGCGGTTGCGACCATCGCCGGGTCGCTGAGCGTGACGGCACCAGCCGCCAAGGCTGGCGACGTGGGTGCCGGCGTGGCTGCCGGCCTGATCGGCGGCGCCCTGATCGGCGGCGCGATCGCGTCCAGCCGCCCGGCCTATGGTGGTCCGGTCTATGTCGAAGCCCCTCCGCCGGGCCCGCCGCCGTGCGTGTGGCGCCGTGAGCGCTATTGGGACGGCTACGGCTGGGTGTCGCGCCCGGTTCGCGTCTGCTACTGATCCTGACGACGCATAGCGTTGCAGCAAGCCCGGCCCTGCGGCCGGGCTTTTTGCTGCCGGCCAACCCGCTGAATTCGGTCGATCAGCGCGCGGCGTTGATCGCCTGCAGCACCGACTCGCTCGGCCAGCAGTCGACCTTCAGGCCCGCCTTCTTCTGAAATGCGCCGAGCGCGGCGCGGGTCTGCATGCCGGCCTTGCCGTCCAGCTTGTCGCCGTAGAGACCGAGCCGCGTCAGGCCCTTCTGCATCGCCTCGACGTCCTTGCTCCGAAGCTGCTTCGACGCCGCCCACGGCGTCGCGAACGGGGCCGAACTCGTCATGCGGTCCGCGAGGTGGCCGACGAACAGCACGTAGAGATCGGAGAAATTGTACTCCTTGATGACGAAGTAGTTCGCCGTCGTCAGGAAAGCCGGACCATAGATGCCCTCAGGCTGCAGCAGCGACGCTGGCTGCCGCTGCTCGGCGGCGCTCAGCCGCTGGCCACGCACCGGGACGAAGCCGGCCCGCAGCCATTCGCCGATCGGCTTCTTCACCTCCGGCACACCCATCGCGCAATCGACATTGGCAGGCGGCTTGACCTCGTAGGCCCAGCGCACGCCGCGCTGCCAGCCCTTGTTCGCAAGCTGCAGCGCCGCCGAGCCCAGCGCGTCCGGCACCGAATGCCAGAGATCGACCTTGCCGTCGCCATCGAGATCGACGCCGTGCTTGTAGTACTCCGACGGCAGGAACTGGGTGAGCCCGACCGCCCCGCCCCATGAGGCCCTGAGATCGCCGCGCGACACGACACCGTCGCTCAGCATCTTCAGCGCCATGATGAACTCGGTGCGGTACTGGTCCTTGCGCCGGCCGACATAGGCCTGCGTCGCCAGCACGCGCAGCGCATCGTAGGGCAGCGCATAGCGGCCGAAATCGGTTTCGCGGCCCCAGATCGCGAGCACAACCGGCCCCGGCACGCCGAAGCGGCGTTCGATCTCGGCGAGCGCCGAACGATATTTCTGGATCAGCTTCTCACCATGCGCGGCCAGCCGCGCGATCGACGCTTCCTTGATGTAGTCGGCTGGCACCTGCACGAACTCGGCCTGCGCCGGCGCCCCCGTCGCGGGCCGGCCGGGCAGCAGCAGATCGGGAAGCTTGTAGTCAGGCTCCAACCCGCGCGTCTCGGCCTCGAACGTCGCGCGGGAGACGCCCTGCTCCTTGGCTTCGGGCCAGAGCGAGTTGACGAACTCCGTGAAGGCGGCGTCGGTCGCGCTCGCTTGGCCATCGCCAAACATGCAGAGCACCAGACCGACGAGAACGAGCCTGCGCAAACGGATTAGCAGCTGCCGAGCCATCCGATACGGCTAGCACAGCCCGCGGCCGTTGTGAACGTCAGCAGACCGCGCGGCGGAACTCGAGGCTGCCGCTCAATGCCCCGCCTGCTTCGCCTCTTCGATCGCGGCATTCGACAATTTGTCGACCACGGCGATGCCGATCGCGGAGAGGATGAAGACCGTGTGGATGATCGTCTGCCACATCACGCCGGTCTCGGTGTAGTTCGACTTGCCCGACGAGAGCGCGCCGGCCTCGATGAAGGTACGGAGCAGATGAATGGAAGAGATGCCGATGATGGCCATCGCCAGCTTGATCTTCAGCACGCTGGCATTGACGTGGCTGAGCCATTCGGGTTCGTCGGGATGGCCCTGCAGATTCAGCCGCGACACGAAGGTCTCGTAGCCGCCGACGATCACCATCACGAGCAGGTTCGAGATCATGACCACGTCGATCAGGCCGAGCACCGCGAGCATGATCTGCTGCTCGGAGAAATCGAAGGCGTGAGCGAACAGGTGCCAGAGCTCCTTCAGGAACAGCACGACATAGACGCCCTGTGCGATGATCAGCCCGACATAGAGCGGTAGCTGCAGCCAGCGCGAGCCGAAGATCAGCATTGGAATGGGGCGCAGCGCTCCGCCCTTGGAGGACAGGGTCGCGTCGGGGGAAGACATGATGGGATTTTCTCGCGGCTGGATGGGATTGCGGAACGACTATCTACGCAATCACGTCGCACATGGAAGCGACAACTGGCCGCAGCCTGGGCGCGACGCTTTGTCCCGGAACGAAGACAGCGTCGCGCCTTGCGATGTCCTGAGATCAGCGCGTCAGCTTCTTGTACTTGACCCGGTGCGGAATCACGCTGTCCTGGCCGAGCCGGCGCATCTTGTCCTTCTCATAGTCCTGGAAGTTTCCTTCGAACCATTCGACATGGCTGTCGCCCTCGAAGGCCAGCATGTGGGTCGCGATACGGTCGAGGAACCAGCGATCGTGGCTGATGATGACGGCGCAGCCGGCGAAGTCTTCCAGGGCCTCTTCGAGCGCACGCAGGGTATCGACGTCGAGATCGTTGGTCGGCTCGTCGAGCAGCAGCACGTTGGACCCGGACTTCAGCATCTTGGCGAGATGCACGCGATTGCGCTCACCACCCGACAGCGCGCCGACCTTCTTCTGCTGGTCGGCGCCCTTGAAGTTGAACGACGAGCAATAACCGCGCGAGTTGACTTCCTTCTTGCCGAGCAGGATCAGCTCGTTGCCGCCGGAGATCTCTTCCCACACTGTCTTGTTGCCATCGAGCGCGTCGCGCGACTGGTCGACATAGCCGAGATGCACGGTCTCGCCGATGGTGATGGTGCCGGCGTCCGGCTTCTCTTGTCCCGTGATCATGCGGAACAGCGTGGTCTTGCCGGCGCCGTTCGGGCCGATGACGCCGACGATGCCGCCGGGCGGCAGCTTGAAGGTGAGATTGTCGATCAGCAGGCGATCGCCGAAGCTCTTGGTCAGCCCCTCGAAATCGATGACGTTGTTACCGAGCCGCTCGGCCACGGGAATGATGATCTGCGCGGTCTGGGTCTGCTTCTCGCTCGCCTTCTTGAGCAGCTCCTCGTAGCGCTGATAGCGCGCCTTGGATTTCGCCTGGCGGGCCTTCGGCGACGCCGCGATCCACTCCTGCTCGCGCGCCAAAGTGCGCTGGTGCGCCGCGTCCTCGCGGCCTTCCTGCTCCAGCCGCTTCTGCTTCTGCTGCAGCCAGGACGAGTAGTTGCCCTCGTAGGGGATGCCCTTGCCGCGATCGAGCTCGAGGATCCAGCTGGTGACGTTGTCGAGGAAGTAGCGGTCGTGGGTGACGATCAGGATCGCGCCCGGATAGTTGCGCAGATGGCCTTCGAGCCACGACACCGATTCGGCGTCGAGATGGTTGGTCGGCTCGTCGAGCAGCAGCAGCTCGGGCTGGTCGAGCAGAAGCCGGCACAGCGCGACGCGGCGACGCTCGCCGCCGGACAGCTTGGCGACGTCGGCATCGTCGGGCGGACAGCGCAGCGCATCCATCGCCTGGTCGACCTTGCTGTCGAGATCCCACAGGCCCTGCGCCTCGATCTCGTCCTGCAGCTTGGTCATCTCGTCAGCGGTCTCTTCGGAGTAGTTCATCGCCAGCTCGTTGTAGCGATCGAGAATCGCCTTCTGCTTGCCGACGCCGAGCATGACATTCTCGCGCACCGTGAGCTTTGGATCGAGCTGCGGCTCTTGCTCGAGATAGCCGACGCGGGCGCCCTCGGCGACCCACGCCTCGCCGGTATAGTCCTTGTCGATGCCGGCCATGATCTTGAGCAGGGTGGACTTACCGGAGCCGTTGACGCCGAGCACACCGATCTTGGCGTCCGGATAGAACGACAGATGGATGTTATCGAGCACCTTGCGGGTCGGGTAGGCCTTGGACAGACCCTGCATGAAGTAGACGAACTGGCGCGCCATCGCGTGTCCCTTGAAGCCTGCCGGAATTTTCGGAAAATGGTTGCCGCTGATGTAACCGCGCGGTCCCCAAAGGGCAACCGGCGAGCCGGTCCTGACCGGAACAAATGCCGGGAGAATCACGGTCGTTCCTGCGCCGGGACGGGCCTCCCGCCCACGGACGAATACGGGTCCGTCACCTTGTGTGTGGCGGATCACGACAATTGCAACCATCTTTTAATTAATTCGGCGGGACACTCGGTCTCGGCCCGCAAGACCCCGCGCGCCCAAGCGGCAAAAGCCGCGACCGACAACAGCGAGAGCCCGTCATGGCAGCCTTCACCTCAGCCTCCCTGCCCGCTCCGGCGGCCCACCGCAACGACCGATCCGGGATCGTCGACGAGATCCGCGGCTTCTGGCGCGACTTCGTCACGCGAGCGTTCAACCCGTACCGACCGGAGCTGCATTACATGCGTGGCCCCGGCCCCGCCTGGCGCGCCAAATACGGCCATGACGCCGCGTTCCGGCTGAAGACCCGCCTCGACTGATATCGCCTGGTTCCGCGTCACAGCGGACGACGCCTTGCGCACCCAGCCCTTTGCGCGCAAGCATGGCTCCATTCCCGACGGCATTCATGATTGCCGCCGTTTCCCGATGAATGGACCTTGCCGATGACACGGCTGCGCTGTGCGATCCTCGACGACTATTACGATACGGCCCTCTCATTGGCCGACTGGCCCCGGCTGGCCGACAGAGTGGATGTGACGGCTTTCACACAGCCATTCGGCAACGAGGAAGCGGCCGCCGGCGCGCTCACCGATGCCGACATCATCTGTGCGATGCGCGAGCGGACGCCATTGCCGCGCTCCCTGATCGAGCGGTTGCCGAAGCTGAAGCTCCTGATCACCTCGGGCATGCGCAACGCCGCCATCGACATGGAGGCCGCCAAGGCGCGCGGCATCATGGTCTGCGGCACGCAATATGGTCGTGACCCCACCGCACCGCTCACCATGGGCCTGATCCTGGAGCTGACCCGCAGGATCGGCCAGGAGAACGCCCGCATGCATGCCGGCGAGCCTTGGCAGGCGCTGGGCGGCGTGGAGATCGAGGGCAAGACGCTGGGCGTGATCGGGCTGGGCAAGCTCGGCACCAAGGTGGCGGAGCTCGGCAAGGCGTTCGGCATGAACGTGATCGCCTGGAGCCCCAACCTGACGCCAGACCGCTGCAACGCGGCGGGCGTCGGCTACGCCACCAAGGAGGAGCTGTTCGCGACCGCCGATGTCATCACCATCCATGTCGTGCTCAGCGACCGCTCACGCGGGCTGGTCGGCCCCGCCGACCTCGCGCGGATGAAGCCAACCGCCTACCTCGTCAACACCTCGCGCGCACCGATCGTCGACGAGGCCGCGCTGCTGCAGGCGCTGCGCGACAAGCGCATCGCCGGCGCCGGGCTCGACGTGTTCTCGGTCGAGCCGCTGCCGGTCGCCCATCCGCTGCGCGGGCTCGGCAACGTCGTGATCACGCCGCATCTCGGCTACGTCACCGAGGAGAGCTTTCGGGCCCATTACGGTCAGATGGTCGATTGCATCGCCGCCTGGCTCGCCGGGTCCGAGCCGCCGCGCCGGCTGGCTTGAGGCAGGCGAGAGCAGCTCACAAAGCAAAACACCCTCCGCGAGGAGGGTGTTTCCAACGGGCTCAGCTCGGGCAAACGCGCCTCAGCGGATCGTGACCGGCGGCGGCAGTGGCTGCATGTTGGCCGGCTGGCTAGCCGGCACGGCCGCCTGCGCCTGGACAGGCGCCTGAGCCGGTGAGGCCGCGGCGGCAGCCATGTTCTTGCCGGAGCCCGGAGGTGCACCGCCCGGCATCACGACCACGCGGGTGCCGACCTTGACCCGGTCGAACAGGTCGGCGACGTCGTCGTTCAGCATGCCGATGCATCCTGACGACACGAACTTGCCGATGGTCGACGGCTGGTTGGTGCCGTGGATGCGGTACACGGTCGAGCCCAGATACATCGCGCGGGCGCCGAGCGGATTGCCGGGACCGCCGGCCATGAAGCGCGGCAGATAGGGCTGGCGCTCGATCATCTCGCTCGGCGGATACCAGTCCGGCCACTCGGTCTTCTTGGTGATCTTCTGCACGCCGGTCCAGGTGAAGCCTTCGCGGCCGACACGGACGCCGTAGCGCATCGCCCGGCCGTTGCCGAGCACCAGATAGAGATAGGTGTTGGGCGTATCGACGACGATCGTTCCCGGCGGCTCCTTGGTGACGAAGTCGACCTCCTGGCGGCGCAGGTTCGCCGGCAGCGGCGCCGGCGCCGCATCGGGTTGTTCCTCAGGCGGCAGGGCTGCCACCGTCATCGGCCTATCGCCGGCGGCCGGAGCCTGTGCGGCGCCCGCGACGGCGGGAGCGCCACCGACGGCGCCGGGCGGCCGCGGCGCGCCGGAGTCGCCACCGGGCGCGCTGTTGCCGTAGGCGCCACCATAAGCCTGTTGGCCGGAGGCGGGACGATCACCGTAGATCACCGAGGGCGGACCAGCCGGGCGGCCGTAACGCGGATCATCCGGGGACATCACGGGGCCGTTCGGAGCTGCTCCATAGACCGCCGCACCGGCCGGACGCCCATATCGGGGATCGTCGGGGGACAGGATGGGGCCGGTCGGAGCAGCAGCGCCATAGACCGGCGCATTGGCTGGACGACCGTAGCGCGGATCGTCCGGCGAGATCACCGGGCCGGGCGGCGGCAGGGCCGCGGAATTGCCAGGCGCATCCTCGTCGTCGAGCGCGTCGAAATCCTGCCCCTGCCCGCGCGCATCGGCCGGGTAAGGCGTCGGCGCCGGTGAATACGCTCCAGGCGCGGTCTGATAGACCTGCTGTGCCTCGGCAAACGAAGCTGCCGTCACGCCCGCTGCCGCGACCGCGCAAACCGTCAGGATTTGTCTGATCATCATCGCCCTTGCAGTATCCCCAAGCCGCCGATTGGGACCTTTGCTGTGCCAGATGGCCGAAGATAGCGGCGCATTCAAGACAATTCCGGCCAGAGCGGCCCGACTTCGGCAATTTGTGATCATGTCTCCGTCGTTGCACGGAAGTCTCACGCCGCCGAAAAAGTGCAGCGGAGCCCCCGCAGGCCCTATCGATGCCGTGATTTGCCGAGCGGGCGGGAACACTTCCGGTATTCTGACTTGAGCCTGATTCGCGATGCACGGCAGAAGCCGGCCTCGTCGCGGACGCGGCTATTCCCTGTGATCACCGCGTTCCCTACTGGCTCGAATGTCTCGGCAGTCCCGCTGCCGTGGCGAGAGTTACCGTCAATGCTTCCCGGCTTTCGTTTTCTGGTCGCCGCGATCGTCTGTTCCATTTCTCTCACCATCTTCGGCATGGGCGCTGCGGCTCTGTTGCGCGCCGCCCATGAGCAGTTCGCCAGCAACGCGTCCTGGCGCACGACTCAGGCGTCGGGCTTCACGACGTTCCTACCGCCGGCCGAACCCACGCCGGTGCTCGCGGTGCTGCGGGTGGATTCGATTCCGACACCGCCGGTGACGCCGCCGCCGGTCGTGGCCGATGCTGCCCCGGCCACGTCCGAACAGCCGAGCGCGCCGTCGACGGCGGCGCCGCTCACAGAAGCGCCCGAAGTGACGCCCGTTGCGGTGGCCACCGATCTGCCGACGCCCTCGCTGCCGGCGGAAACGGTCGACACGTCCCGCACCTCCGCCATTGTCGCGACCGCGTCCGCGACGAATGACCGGATCGAGAGCATCAAGCCGGAGCGCCCCATTCCGGACACGACCGCTTCGATCGTCGTTCCGGTCGAAAAAGCGTTCGACAAGCCGAGCATGGACAGCTCGCCCGAGATTGCAGCGACCGCCCCGCCGCGGGCGTCGCGTGAAGCTGCGGCCGCCGTGGTGGCACCGCCGCCGCCAGCTCGTCAGATCCTCGCCAGCGCCGATCCGATGATGACGACCGCAGCCGCCGCTTCAACCGCGCTCGCGCCCGTTCCGGCGGTGCTCGACCCGATCGCCGCCAAGCTCGCCGCACTGGCCGAACAGCCGGCTCATCAGGAGCGGCCCGCCGCCGGCGAGCATCGTGCCTCGGTGAAGGTCGCGAGCATTCAGTTGCGCCGAAGCATCCTCAAGAAGCGCCAGGCCCGCGAGAAGCAGATCGCGGCGCGCCGCGCCAACCAGCGGCGCATCGCACAGCGGCTCCGGTCGGCACGGCAAGCTGCTGCTGCTGCTGCTCAGCAGCAACAGGCCGCATTCCCCGATCCGTTCGGACAGCAGCCGTTCGGTCAACCGCAGGCGGTCAGCCAGCAGGCGGCCGGGCCGCGCACACGGTAAAGAGGAGCCGCCGATCAGGCTGGCCCGGTCGCAACCGGCGGTCCGTTCTCGATGCCCCACTCCGACCACGAGCCGTCGTAGAGCGCGGTGTCGCAGATGCCGAGACGATAGAGCGCCAGCGTGAGCACCGCCGCCGACACGCCGGAGCCGCAGGAGGTCACGATCGGCTTGGCGAGATCGACTCCAGCGGCGCCGAATGCCTCGCGCAACTGGTCGAGCGGCC
Organism: Bradyrhizobium sp. SZCCHNR1043; assembly: GCF_032489675.1. Classification (NCBI taxonomy): domain Bacteria; kingdom Pseudomonadati; phylum Pseudomonadota; class Alphaproteobacteria; order Hyphomicrobiales; family Nitrobacteraceae; genus Bradyrhizobium; species Bradyrhizobium sp. SZCCHNR1043. The sequence goes on along the minus strand of NZ_JAUEYN010000003.1, from coordinate 154,415 downwards.
TCATCACGCCGGTCGTCGCGTCGAACAACTCCGCATAGGGCAGATTGCGGCTGCCGGGGATATGGCCGGATCGGAGGCCGGGCCGCGGCTCGGCGACCTCGCCCGCGAAGCGCGGCGCCTGCCGTGCATCGATCACCTGCTCGGCATTGCCAGCGAGATTGGCAACCATCTGCTCGATCCGGCGCACGCGCGCGGCATCGAATTTCGCGCTGTAGGTGCCGAGCGCCGCCGTGACCTGTCCGCTCTCGACCGGGCGTCCCTCCGCCATCCACTTCTTCAGCCCGCCGTCGAGCACGCGCACATCCGTGTGGCCGAATGACAGGAACATCCACCAGGCGCGCGGCGCGGCGACCCAGCCGCCGGAATCATAGACCACTACCGTATCGCCATTGCTGACGCCGAGCCGGCCTGCGTCGCGGCCGAACTGCTCGGCGCTCGGATACATGTGCGGCAGCGGATTGGAATGGTCGGAGACCTCGTCGACGTCGAAGAACACGGCGCCGGAGATGTGCTCCTTCAGATAATCGTCCTTCGGCAGCGGCAGCACACCCGGCATCTTGAAGGTCGCGTCGAGCACCTTGACCCTGGGATCGCCCAGATGCGCAGCGAGCCAGTCGGTGGAGACGAGAGGGTCGTTGGGGGTGGTCATGCGTGGCTCCGGGGTCACTTTCGGTCCTCATGGCCGGACTTGATCCGGTCATCCATCTTCTTCAAGCGATGGACACGCGGGTCAAGCCCGCGCGTGATGGGCAGCGATCAATCCCTCTTCTTGGGCGCCCAGGCCTCGACCGGCCCGCCGGCGTCCCGCCACGCCGCGAAGCCGCCGCCGATATGGGCGACCGGTTTCAGGCCCATGTCCTGCGCGGTCTTGGCAGCGAGCGCTGAGCGCAGGCCGCCAGCGCAGTGGAAAATGAACGTCTTGTCCTCTTGGAAGATCGCCTTGGCATAGGGGCTCTGCGGATCGATCCAGAACTCCAGCATGCCGCGCGTACAGGAGAACGCGCCGGGGATCCTGCCCTCGCGCTCGATCTCGCGCGGATCGCGGATATCGACGATGACGACGTCATCGCGCTTGGCGGCCTCGATTGCCTCAGCCGCAGAGAGCGTGGCGATCTCGGCATTGGCTTCGTCGAGCAGCGCCTTGATGCCGCGGGTGATGGTCTGGGGCATTCTCTCGTTTCCTCTTGGCGTCATTCCGGGCCGATGCGAAGCATCGAACCCGGAATCTCGAAGTGGCAACGCAATGTCGGGATTCCGGGTTCGCCCTTCGGGCGCCCCGGAATGACAGCATCACCGCACCAGCTCCTTCATCGCTGCTTCCAGACCCTCGATCGTGATCGGATACATGCGCTCGGAGAAGATGCGGCGGATGAGGGTGGTGGACTCCGAATAGTCCCAATGCTTCTGCGCTACCGGATTGAGCCACACCGCGTGTGGATAGGTGCGAATGACGCGGTCGAGCCACACCGAGCCCGGCTCTTCGTTGACGTGCTCGACCGAGCCGCCGGGCACCATGATCTCATAGGGCGACATCGACGCGTCGCCGACGAACACGACCTTGTAGTCGTGCGGGTACTTATGCAGCACATCCCAGGTCGGCGTGCGATCGGTGAAACGCCGCTTGTTCTGCTTCCACACGCCCTCATAGAGGCAGTTGTGGAAGTAGAAATATTCCATGTGCTTGAATTCGCTCTTGGCGGCCGAGAACAGCTCCTCGACCTGCGCGACGTGGGAATCCATCGAGCCGCCGATGTCGAAGAACACCAGCACCTTCACCGCATTGCGCCGCTCAGGGCGCATATGCACGTCGAGATAGCCGTGGTTGGCGGTCTCGCGGATCGTGGTGTCCAAGTCGAGCTCGTCGGGCGCACCGGTGCGGGCGAACTTGCGCAGCCGGCGCAGCGCCACCTTGATGTTGCGGATGCCGAGCTCGACATTGCCGTCGAGATCCTTGAACTCGCGGCGGTCCCACACCTTCACGGCGCGATTGTTGCGGTTCTTCTCCTGGCCGATGCGGACGCCTTCGGGATTGTAGCCATAGGCGCCGAATGGCGAGGTGCCGGCGGTGCCGATCCACTTGCTGCCGCCCTGGTGACGGCCCTTCTGCTCTTCCAGACGCTTCTTCAAGGTCTCCATGAGCTTGTCCCAGCCCATGGCCTCGATCTCTTTCTTCTCTTCCTCGGTGAGGTATTTCTCGGCCAGCTTCCTCAGCCATTCCTCGGGGATTTCGGCCTTCTCCATCGCATCGAGCAGGTTCTCCAGCCCCTTGAATACGGTGCCGAACACGCGATCGAACTTGTCGAGATTTCGCTCGTCCTTCACCAGCGCGGTGCGCGAGAGATAGTAGAAGTTCTCGACCGAATGCTCGGCGAGGTCGGCGTCGACAGCCTCCATCAGCGTGAGATATTCACGCAAGGAGACCGGGACCTGCGCGTCGCGCAGCGCTGTGAAGAATTGCAGGAACATGCCCATTAGATCGCGCGGCCGGGAGGGCACGTCAAGGGCCGCTCCACGCCCCGCGCTGGACCCGCCCGCATTTTGCTCTACAATCCCTGGAACAACAGGCGAAATGGGGGCTTTCATGGGTATCATCGCAGCGCTGATCATCGGCGCCATCGCAGGCTGGCTGGCAGGACTGATCGTGCGCGGCGCCGGTTTCGGCCTGATCGGCAACATGGTCATCGGCATCATCGGCGCGCTGGTCGCAAGCTACGTGCTGCCGGCACTGCACATTGCGCTCGCCAGCGGCACGCTGGGGACGATCCTGGACGCCACGATCGGCGCCGTCATCGTGCTCGTGATCCTCTCATTGATCAGGCGCGCTTGATTATTTCTGCTTCCGATGGCAGCCATCATCTCAAGGCCGCAGCGGCGTTGCCGCTGCGTAGCCACTCAACACAAGTTCGAACGATGAGCGAGACGCGATGAAATTTACCGGCACCCAGGACTACGTCGCCACCGACGACCTCAAAGTGGCCGTCAACGCGGCGATCGTGCTCGAGCGCCCGCTGCTGGTGAAGGGCGAGCCGGGGACGGGCAAGACCGTGCTGGCCGAGGAAGTCGCAAAGGCCGTCAACGCGCCGCTGCTCACCTGGCACATCAAGTCGACCACCAAGGCGCAGCAGGGCCTTTATGAATACGACGCGGTGTCGCGGCTGCGCGACAGCCAGCTCGGCGACAGCAGGGTGTCCGACATCAAGAACTACATTAAGCGCGGCAAGCTGTGGGAGGCCTTCACGGCCGAGCAGCGGCCGGTGCTCTTGATCGACGAGATCGACAAGGCCGACATCGAGTTCCCGAACGACCTGCTGCTCGAGCTCGACCGGATGGAATTCCACGTCTACGAGACCAACGAGACCATCAAGGCGAAACTGCGCCCGATCGTCATCATCACCTCCAACAACGAGAAGGAGCTGCCGGACGCGTTCCTACGCCGCTGCTTCTTCCACTACATCAAGTTCCCCGATCCGGATACGATGGGCCGCATCGTCGACGTGCACTTCCCGAACATCAAGAAGCGTCTGGTCGAGGAGGCCCTGCGCATCTTCTTCGAGGTCCGCGACGTGCCCGGCCTGAAGAAGAAGCCGTCGACCTCCGAGCTCCTGGACTGGCTCAAGCTGCTGCTCAACGAGGACATCGGACCCGAGCAGTTGCGCGAGCGCGATCCGCGCAAGCTGATCCCGCCGCTGCACGGTGCGCTGCTCAAGAACGAGCAGGACGTGCACCTGTTCGAGCGGCTCGCCTTCCTCAGCCGGCGCGAGGTGTGAGGCGCCCGGCTCAATCCGACGGGGCCGAACGCGTCATTGCGGCGCCGTCCTCTCGATCAGGCGTCCGAGCGCGCGCATGATCCCATCGACAGCAATCGGCTTCTCGCAGCGGAGGATCTTCGAGAAGCGGTCCGGGATGACCGATTCGTCATAACCGGTGGTGAAGACGAAGGGCACGCCGCGCTCGACAAGCAGATCGGCGACCGGAAACGCCATGTCGCCGCGCAGGTTCACGTCGAGAACGGCGCCTTCGATCCGCCCCTCGCGTTTGATCAACGCGAGCGCGTCAGGGACGGTTCCGACCGGGCCCAGGATCGTGCCACCGGCGCCGCCGAAGGCGCAGCGCAGCTCGTCGGCAAGCATGTATTCGTCCTCGACGATGAGGATATGACGGTCGCGAAGCGAGCGTTCAGGCATGCTCATCGAGCTCCAGTGTGGTGAGCGAAACGGGAATCGATATCGTGCAACGGACACCGTCGGATTCGAAAGTGTATGAGGTCCTCGCGCTGAGCTGATAGGGCAAGGCCTGTTCGATCAGCTCGCGCCCTTGTCCGGTGCCGCGGGGCATCGTGGCTGGCGGCGGCATGTCGACGCCGCTCTCGCGCCACTCGATGTGCAGCCAGGGTCGTCCCTCCGCGCCTTCGCACTCGAGCGACCAGCCCACGCAGAGCCGGCCGGACGGCTGCGCCAGCGCACCATACTTGACCGCGTTGGTGGCGAGCTCGTGCAGCGCCATGGCAAGGGTCTGAACCGTCGACGACCGCAGCCGAACGCCGGACGGCCCCGAAAGCTCGATGCGCTCGGAACCGCCGGCGACAGCAGACAGCTCGCTGCGGATCAGATCGTCGAAGGTGACGCGATCATGCTCCTTGAGGCGCGACAGCAGGCCCTGGGCGCGCGACAGCGTATCCAGCCTATCACGGAAGCGGGCGCGAAAATCGCCGAGATCGGTGCTCGCGCGCGCCGTCTTGTCGGCCATCGAGCGGACCACGCCGAGCAGGTTGCGGGTGCGATGCTGCAGTTCGGCGACCAACACCTTCTGCCGCTCCTCCCATTCGCGCCGCTCGGTCACGTCGACCATGGCGCCGGTCATGCGGATCGGTCGTCCTGCATCGTCATAGAAGAAGCGCCCACGGCCGTACAGGCAGCGAATTGCGCCGCCCGGATGCACAACACGAAACTCGCTGACATATTCCTGGTGCGCCTCCATCGCGCGGTGAAGCGCGGCTTCGGCTGCGGGACGATCGTCGGGATGGATGCGCGCGGCCCAGACCTCGTAGCTCGGGGTCAGTTCGCCAACACCATAGCCTTCCATGCGAAAGTGCTCGTCCGACCAATACACCTCGCCGGTCGCGACGTTCCAGTCCCACAGGCCGAGCCGCCCCACCTCGACCGCGCTGCGCAGGCGCTCCTCGCTCTTGCGCAACTCCCGTTCGGCCTTGTTCTGCTCGGAGATGTCGCGCGCCGTTCCGAACCACTCGATGATCTCGCCGTTGCGCCCGAGAATGGGGATGGCGCGCGAATGAATCCAACCGAGGCTGCCATCGATCCGGATGACACGGTGCTCCAGCTCGAACATGCTCTTCGTCGCAACGACCCTGCTGATCGCCGCCATCACCTGCGGCTGATCGTCCTGATGAATGTATTTCGCGAGCCAGCCCTGGCTCGGCTTCATCGTATCGGCAATGAAGTCCTTGCCCTGCAACTGGCGCATCTCCCGCCAGTCAGGACTCATGCGATAGACGACGTCGGAGCTCGCCGTCACGAAAGCGCGATAGCGCTCCTCGCTGGCACGCAGCCGCTCCGTCGCCTCGGCACGCAGCCGGGCCATCTTGAGATGCGCCTCGACGCGCGCCAGCAGTTCACGCGCACTGAACGGCTTGATGAGATAATCATCCGCACCGGCCTCCATGCCTTCGACGCGGCTCTCTTCTGCGGCCCGGGCCGACAGCAGGATCACCGGGATGGTGCCGACCTGTTCATCGGCGCGCAGCCGGGCGAGCAACTGCATGCCATCGATGCGCGGCATCATCACGTCCGACAAAACGAGGTCGGGTTTGTCGCGGGCGATGGCCGCGAGCGCGGCTTCACCATCGGCGACGGTCTCGACATCGTAGCGCGCTGCGAGCAGGCGGCGGACATAGTCGCGCATGTCGGCATTGTCGTCGGCCAGGAGGATGCGGGGGCGCGGCCCGTCCCTGTTGGCGGAGGGGGCGGGGACGTCGATGTCCCGAACGGCGTGCGCATCGAGCGGCGGCGTATCCGGCAGCCAGCGCAACGCCTCCTCGATGAAGGGGCGCTCACCGCGGAGCATCGGCTCCTGCGCTGGCGCCGCGTCGACCTGGTCGGACGGCAGATGGCTTCGTCCCCTGGGAATTCTGACTACGAACGTGCTGCCCTGCCCGGCTTCGCTGGTCGCTGCGACGGATCCACCGTGCAGCTCGGCGAGCTCATGCACAAGCGCGAGCCCGATGCCCGAGCCTTCATGGGTGCGGCCGCGCGCGCCGGCGACGCGATGGAAACGGTCGAAAAGTCGCGGCAGCTCGTGCTGCGGGATGCCGGTTCCGGTGTCCTTCACGCTCAGCTCGAAATGACGATCGCAGGGGACGAGCCGGACCTCGATGTCGCCCGTGAAGGTGAACTTGAACGCGTTGGACAGCAGGTTGAGGACGATCTTCTCCCACATTTCGCGATCGACATAGGCCGGCTCCGGCAGCGGCGGGCAATCCACGATCAGCCTGAGGCCGGCGGCCTCGATCGCCGAGCGGAAGGTGCTGGCGATCTCCGCGGTCAGGCTCGCGAGGTCGACCGGCGCGTAGACTGCCTGCATCCTGCCGGCCTCGATCCGCGAGAAATCCAGCAGCGTGTTGACCAGCTTGAGCAGCCGCAAGGCATTGCGCTGGGCGATTTCCAACCGGTCGCGATCCACCGGCGGCAAGCTCTGCGACCGCAGCAGGACATCTTCGAGCGGACCGAGCATCAGCGTCAGCGGCGTGCGAAACTCGTGGCTGACATTGGCGAAGAACGCGGTCTTGGCCCGATCGATCTCGGCGAGCGTCTCGGCGCGGCGCCGCTCCTGCTCGTAGGCCAGCGTCTCGGCGAAGGCGCTGCCGAGTTGAGCGGCCATCAGATCGAAGAAGCCCTGGTGCTCGGCATCGAGGGCGCGGCGCGGATTGACGCCACAGATCAGGATCGCCGTCGCCTGCTCCCGGCCCGTGGCAACCGGCAGCGCAAGCGCCAGCTGTGGCGGCTCGGGCCATGCGCCGGTCGGCACGCCGGCAAATTTCGCACGATCCAGCACGACGCGAATCGGTGCCGCCGCACGCGCCGCCTCCCGGATCGGCCACAGCGCGCCTCCGTTGCCGTCGAGGGCAATCTGCGCCGGCGCGATCGCGCTGTCCGGCTGCACCCCCGCAGCGCTCAACAGCCGTGCCGATCGCTGATCCTCGCTGAGCTGGTAGATCACCGCAAATGGGACGTCATGCGGATTCTCGGCGAGGACATCGGTGGCTTCGCGACAAGCATGGGCCAGACTGTCGGCACGGCCGCGCGCGGCGAGATCGCGCAAGGTCCGCATGCGGCGCTCGCCCACGACCCGGGCCGTCGTCTCGATGACGGGGGTGAATACGCCGCCGACGCCGCCGGTCTCATCGCGAATCGGCGAATAGGAGAACGAAAAATAGGTCTCTTCGAGGTAGCCATGGCGGTCGATGAACAGCGGCATGTCGCGTGAGCGGGTCGCTTCGCCAAGCCCAACGACCTGCCGCAACATCGGGCTGATGACCTCCCAGATCTCGGACCATACCGCGCGCCCCGGTGCCCCCAGCGCGGCGGGATGCTTCTGCGAGCCGAGGATCGGGCGATACTCGTCATTGTAGAGCATGACGAGCTCCTGGCCCCACCAGATCAGGATCGGGAACGCGCAGTCCAGGCAGGTGCTGACCGACGTGCGCAACGACTGAGGCCAGCTCTCGGGCGGCCCCAACGGCGTTCGTGACCAATCATGGATGCGCATGAGCGCTCCCATCTCGCCGCCACCCTGCAGGAAGTCGGCCCCGCGCGCGAACGCCTGAAACGTTGCGCGACCGGCATCCGAATGCTGGTTCACTCCTGGTCCCTTTTGGCCCCTTTTTCGCCGCACAGTATCGCGAAATGCGCGCGGGCGCCAAGCACGGGCCCGAACGAGCGACAAGCGCATCGACGGGGAACTCGGCGGCGAGGCGGGTTCCATCTGTCCATCCACAGCCGATCTCGCAATTTGGGACAGTCCACCGCAAACGCTCGACGTGCGCGCCTGCGCTTGTTAAGCGCCAGCCTCTGCGTGAGGCGGGGTTGAGTCGGGGCACATGACGGTTGCGATCGAGATGGGGCAGACGGCGGCGGGATCGCCTGCAGCTCTCGACCTCGAGGAACTCCTGGCGACCCGGCTCCTGGTGCAGGGCAATTCCGGCTCCGGCAAGTCGCATCTCTTGCGCCGCCTGCTGGAGCAGAGCGCGCCCTGGGTGCAGCAGACGATCATCGATCCGGAGGGCGACTTCGTCACGCTCGCCGAGCGATTCGGCCATCTCGTGATCGCGGCCGAGGATCACACCGAGCGCGCGCTGCAGGTCGCCGGCGAACGGGCGCGGATGCATCGCGTCTCGACGGTCCTCAACCTCGAAGGCCTCGATGCCGAGAATCAGATGCGGCGCGCGGCCGCCTTTCTCAACGGCCTGTTCGAGATCTCCCGCGACCACTGGTACCCGATGCTCGTCGTGGTCGACGAGGCCCAGCTGTTCGCACCGGCCGTCGCGGGCGAAGTCTCCGACGAGGCCCGCAAGGCTTCGCTCGGCGCGATGACCAACCTGATGTGCCGCGGCCGCAAGCGCGGCTTGGCGGGCGTGATCGCGACGCAACGACTGGCGAAGCTCGCCAAGAACGTCGCGGCCGAGGCCTCGAACTTCCTCATGGGCCGCACCTTCCTCGACATCGACATGGCCCGCGCTGCCGACCTGCTCGGCATGGAGCGGCGCCAGGCCGAGGCGTTCCGCGACCTCGAGCGCGGCCAGTTCATGGCGCTGGGCCCCGCGCTGTCGCGCCGGCCGCTGGGCCTGCGCATCGGCCCGACTGACACCAAGCCGCGCAACGCGACGCCGCGGCTGATGCCGCTGCCGGAGGCCTCGCTCGAGGACGCCCGCGCGGTGATTCTCGCCGCACCGCCGCCCGAGACGAACGCGAGGCCGCAGCGCAAGCCGCAGCCCGAGCTGCTCGACCAGTTGATGGCGGCGAAGTCCGCCGCGCTCGAGCTGCGCCCCGAACCGCCGGCGCCCGCCGTCAGCGAGGAGGAGCTCGCCGAGCGCCGCGCCCGCGTCGAGCGCGTGCTGCGCGCCGTGCTGGCCGAGCCCGACGCCGGCTTTCGCGCCGTCGGCGTGCTCTATCAGGAGTTCGTCGTCCGCTGCCGCATCGAGGGGCTGGGCACGGCGGTGCCAGACCTCAACGAGTTCCGCCGCATGCTGACGCGCGCCCGCGCGGGGCTCGGCGGCGACGAGACGGCCGACGACGCCGGCTGGCGGGACGTCACGCTGCGCGCCTCGCTGCTCCCAGAGGACATGCAGGGCGTGTTCATGATGATCGCCCGCGCCGCCAAGGACGGCCGCCCCTGCCCGAGCGATGCCGCGATCGCCCGCGCCTATGGCTCGCACTCGTTGCGGCGGGCGCAGCGCCTGCTGACCTATATCGAGGACCAGGGCCTCATCGTCTGCCAGCTCGATGGCGCCGGCCGCCGCATCGTCACTTTGGTCGAACTCGCCTGGGCCACCGCGCCGGGTGATCCCAATGCCGACGACGCCGAGCAAAGTCTCGTCACCTCATCATCTTGAGGATGCGCCCGGATCGCTCCGGGCGCATCCCGATATCGTTCGCGATCAGGTCGCGGCGATCCTGCCCATCGCCGGGTCGCTGATGCTGGGCCGGCCGTTCTCGACATGACCCGCGAGCTGCCAGTTGAAGTTGGCATCGGTATCAGTCGTGACCGTCAGATCGTACCAGCCATGGGTCTGCTGCAGGCGAACCCGCGTCTCGAGCCGCTGTCCGCGCTGCAGGCGGTGCCGCTCGCTGCGTCCGGTGTAGTTGTCGGCCAGCGTCACGACGCAGCTCGCCCCCTTGTTGGTGAGCGCGATCGCGAGGCTGCGCGAATCGTCGCCGTCGTCCCAATCGCAGAGATGGACGGTGTCGACATCGACCAGCGCCGCGGTGGTGGCGACGCCGCCCTTGAAGTGGCGGAAGAAGCCGTTCGGCCCGTACACCGACAGATCGTACTGGCCGGCGCTGGCCGCAAGGTCCCATGCGCCCCGCAGCGACTTGCCTGCCTCGACGGTGTAGCTCCACGGTCCGGCCGCGGTGTTGCCGGAGCGGACGTGGAAGCAGACGCCCGCCTGCCCCGGATTGACGAAGCGGATCGCAAACGTCCTGTGCGCGGCGTCGGCATCGCCGTCGACGCGGAGATCGTAGGGCAGCGCGCGCGCCGGGCGGATGCCTGGTTCCTGCAGCGGCAATACCTGCTTGGCCGGCGGAACCGGGTGATAGTCGTCGAAGCGGGCACCGGAGGTGATGTCGGCGGCCGGCGGCTTGTAGCCGGCCGTGCTCGGCAGCGGCGCCATGCCTTCGTTGGGCGAGGTGAAGTTGAACGCCGAGGTGAGATCGCCGCACACCGCGCGCCGCCAGGCCGGGATGTTGCTCTCGAACAAATCAGGCGCCTTGTGATGGAAGCGGCGCTCGATGAAGCGGATCACCGAGGTGTGATCGAACACTTCCGAGCACACGAAGCCGCCGCGCGACCACGGTGACACCACCAGCATCGGCACGCGCACGCCAAGGCCGTAGGGACCAGCCACGTGGCTGCCGTCGCCGGCGAAGAGGTCCGTGCTGACATCGACGGTCGACTGGCCCCAGGCCTGCGACATCGCCGGATACGGGCCGACGGCATGGTCGAAGAATCCGCCGCCCTCGTCGTAGTTGATGATCAGCGCGGTCTTGCTCCACAGTTCCGGATTCGACGTCAGGATGTCGAGCACCTTGGAGATGTACCAGGCGCCCGGCCCCGGCAGCCAGTTCGGATGCTCGCTGAACGCTTCGGGAGCTGCGATCCACGACACCTGCGGCAGCGTGCCGTTGCGCACGTCGTTGCGCAGCCCGTCGAACAGGTTCTCGAACGTGCCGCCCTTGGCGATGTTGCTGCCGCGCAGCGCCTTCTCGTACAGCGGACTGCCCGGCTGCGAGTTCTGATACTGGTGGAAATACAGCAGCGAGTTGTCGCCGTAATTGCCGATCCACGGATTCTGGGTCCAGCCCCAGAAGCCTTCCGCCGTCAGGCCGAGACCGATGTCCTGGTAGACCTTCCAGGAGATGCCCGCCTTCTCCAGCCGCTCCGGGAACGTGGTCCAGTCGTAGCCGGCTTCCGCATTGGTGATGACCGGGCCGCCGCCCTTGCCGTCGTTGCCGTCCCAGCCGGTCCACAAGTAGTAGCGGTTCGGATCGGTCGGGCCCATCACCGAGCAGAAATACGAATCGCACACCGTGAAGGCGTCCGCGAGCGCATAGTGCCAGGGCAGATCCTGCCGATTCATGCAGGTCATCGTCGTGGTGCCCTTGTTGGCGATCCACTTGTCGTAGTTGCCGTTGTTCCAGGCCTTCTGGCCGTCGTTCCAGCCATGCGCCACGTCCTCGACATAGACCTGGCCGGCATTGTCGACGCGGAACGGCATCACCGATCCCGTGCCGCCCGGCTGCTGCCACACCGGGTTGCCGTTCGGCAGCTTCACGGCGCGCGGATCGTTGAAGCCGCGCACGCCGCGCATCGCGCCGAAGTAATGATCGAAGGCGCGGTTCTCCTGCATCAGCACAACGATGTGCTTGACGTCCTCGATGCTGCCGTGGCGGTTGAACGCCGGAATGGCATGCGCGCGCTCGATGCTCTGGCCGAGGGCCGCGGTCGCAGCCGACGCTCCGAGCAGCCGCAGGAACTCGCGCCGGTTGTGCGCGATCGTGTTCGACATCTCGTTCATTCCCCATGGTGATGACGGTGTCGAGCGACTTAGGTCGGCGCGTTAACAGCCGCGTGACCGGCCGGTAAAGGATGTGTGGCAGGCTTTTGACGCCGCGCGGCGGTGCGGCATTCGCGGCGGCGCGAAGGCGCCCTGCCGCGATCCGCGTCGAAGCCGCCATTGCCCTTGCGCCAGAGGCGAAAAGCTGAATGATCCGTTCGGGTTGAGACGACGACAGGCCGGGCCGCCCCCGGGTTTGGCGCGTTGCGTTTTTGAGGATGATTTGCATATGCCGACGTTGACGGTGCAAGCGGCGGGTCTGCAGGGAGCGCCGGTATGGATATGGCTGCAGGTCGTGTCCAACGGACTGGTCGCCAGCGCCTTCTTCACCATCGCCTTCGTGGTCGGCACGTTTCTGCGGCGGCGTTGGCGCGACGTGATGTTCCGCGGCATCGTCGGAGCGCTTGCGACCTTCGTGGCCGTCGTCGGGGTCACGCGCCTGCTGGCGATCGTCGATCTCTGGGTGCCGACCTCGACCATCACGGGCCTCATCAACATCTTTCTTGGCGTCACCTCGATCGGAATCATCGTCGTCATGATCAAGATGCTGCCGCAGCTTCTGGTGCTGCCGACGCGCATCACTTTGCAGAAGGCCTATGCGCAGCTCGAGGAGGAGATCCGCCAGCGCCGCGCCGCGGAGGCGATGGTGCGACGATTCCAGGAGATCGAGGCCAACGAGGCCCAGGTCCGTCAGGCACAGAAGATGGAGGCGATCGGCCAGCTCACCGGCGGCGTCGCGCACGACTTCAACAACATCCTGACCGTCATCACCGGGACGATCGAGATCCTCGCCGATGCGGTCAAGGACAAGCCCCAGCTCGCCGGCATCGCCGGCATGATCAGCGCCGCCGCCGAGCGCGGCGCCGATCTGACCCGGCACCTGCTTGCCTTCTCGCGCCGCCAGCCGCTGCAGCCCCGCGCCACCGACATCAATGCGCTCGTCGTCGAAGCCGGCCGTCTGCTGCGGCCGACGCTCGGCGAGCAGATCGAGATCGAATCGATGCTGGCCCATGACAGCGCGCCGGCGCTGATCGATCCGAGCCAATTGTCGACGGCGATCCTCAACCTCGCGCTCAACGCGCGCGACGCGATGCCGGACGGCGGCAAGCTGACCTTGGAGACCAAGAACGTCACGCTCGACGAGCACTACGCGCAACTGAACCGCGACGCCAAGCCCGGAAGCTACGTCATGATCGCGGTCAGCGACACCGGCCAGGGCATTCCCGCCCCGCTGCTCGACAAGGTGTTCGAGCCGTTCTTCACCACCAAGGACGTCGGCAAGGGCTCGGGTCTCGGCCTCAGCATGGTCTATGGCTTCGTCAAGCAGTCGAACGGCCACGTCAAGATCTACAGCGAGGAAGGCCACGGCACGACGGTCAAGCTCTATCTGCCGCGGGCCGCGAGCGCGCCGGAGCCGCCGGCGGCCGAGCCCGGCCGGCCGGCTGTCGCACAGGGCGACGAGACCATCCTGATCGTCGAGGACGATGCGCTGGTGCGCGACTACGTCGTGGCTCAGGTGCGCCGTCTCGGCTATCGCACGCTCGCCGCGAGCAACGCCGCCGAGGGCCTGGCGCTGATCGACAATCCGGAACGGATCGACCTGCTGTTCACCGACGTCATCATTCCAGGCGGCATGAACGGCCGCCAGCTCGCGATCGAGGCCGAGAAGCGCCGTCCCGGGCTGAAGGTGCTCTACACATCGGGCTACACGGAGAACGCGATCGTGCATCATGGGCGGCTCGATGCCGACGTGCTGCTGCTCGCCAAACCCTACGTCAGCGCCGATCTTGCGCGCATGATCCGCACTGCGCTGGAGGCGTGAGACTGACATCGGTCGTTGCGGTCGCGCGTCCGACATCTGATCGACGTTTCCAACAGCCCATCCTCGCCATGTCTGTCATCACCCGCGAAGCCGGGCGTGACGGCGGAGCTTGTAGAGGCTCATGCTGATCTCACATCCGCCCATTCTGCTCATGAGTACACGCTCTCGCAGCTGATGAGGCCCGAGTGATGCGGCGGTCACGTCCCCTCCCCAACAACGAGAGGGCGCAGGGAAGGCCGGGAGCTCGCCGCCCCCATGGCCCCCGTGCGGAAAGAATGCACGGGGCAGGAACCACAGGTTCGGCCGAGACATCCCGGCCTTCCCTGCGCGATGGCTCTACGAATTATACGTGATCTCCCTGGGGATCGGCTGTCTTGCCCCCATCGTCCGCGCGTGCCGTCAAGCAACGACCGCGGACTTGACCTCAGCGTCGAGAGGCCAGGACCACACGACTTCTCCGTACGCGCCGACTGCGCTCGTCTGGCGCAGCCATCACGTCCATCGCCCCCCACCTCCACGTATCGTGACGACGCGTACGTCCCTCTGCACGAGGCGGGTTGGCAGGAGATAAGCACATTTTCCGAAAAAGCGAAAGGAAAATTTTGTTGCGTGCGCGGGATGCCGGACTGCCTGGAAGCTCACGCCAGGATGAAAGCAGCGCCGCTCACCCAGCAAGGCGTCGCTGCGGCTCCTCGGCGCCATCAGGCCTGTATTCGAGCAGGTCGCCCGGCGGGAGACATCCTCGGCTCAGGGCCTATTGAATTGCTTGCGGGACAAGGGCGGCTCGATTCACAGGCACCCCGAGGAGACGCCGGCATGAGTGATCTGTGCTTATGGGGTAATCTTCCACGTTTAGGTGTTTGCTGACGAGTTCATCCACACGATTTCCCAAACGTAGCCATCCGGGTCTTCAATGTGGCGGTTGTACATGAAGCCGAGATCCTGAGCTGGGTTGGGATCGGCGCGTCCGCCCGCAGCAACAGCGCGAGTTAGGGTTGCATCAACGGCATCGCGGTCGGCGACCGTAAGGGCGAACATAGCCTGACTCTCGCGTCGAGCGTCGCCGATCGGGCGTTTGGTGAATTCGCGATATTGATCGTGGGTCAGCAGCATCACACCGATCGTGTTCGTGAACATGAGGGACGTCGAGCTTTCGCCGGAAAACTGTGAGTTCACCGCCCCACCAAGGGCAACGTAGAATGCTGTCGACGCGGCGAGATCTCTCACGGGGAAGTTCACCAAAATCATGTTGGGCATCGCTTTCCTTCCAAGACCTCTGAGGCCAAGCTGTCGTCTCGCCTCATAGCGGTAGTCCAAATGTATCTTAATATCAAGATACTTTATCGAAAGACACTTGCCCATGGATCGTGCCGAGATCGCTTCAAAACAATGGGCTCGCGAGCGCCCTGATCTTCCAACGCTGCCTGTAGAGCTCGTGGGGCGTTTGCTTGACGCCGCCGCACGGGTGATCCGCGACCACATGAACCCATTGCTCGCAGAAGCAGGGCTACAGGTTGGCGAGTTTGACGTCCTCACGCCCCTCAGGCGCGCCGGTGAGCCCTATATGCTTTCACCGACCCAGCTCTATGAAGCGGCAATGATCTCTTCAGGCGGCATGACGAACCGCCTCGATCGGTTGGAGCGCGCCGGATTGGTCGAACGATACCCCGATCCCAATGACCGACGTGGCAGGCAAATTGCTTTAACCCCTGCCGGCAAGCGCGCGATCGACGATCTGATTGGTCCAATGGTGGCCCTGGAGGCACGATTGATTTCCGTCCTGACACCGGCGGAACAGAAGACGCTCAACGCTCTTCTCAAGAAATTGCTCACCGGCCTCTAGGTCGTTTTGGCACCTCAGCCTTCACCTATCACCTGGGACGACTGCTTCACGCTGGCCGCGAGCTATGTGATCTCGTCCAACTACGCGGTTGCGGGTGCCGACACAATCTCGAGATTCCGGGTTCAAGGCCTACGGCCTTGCCCCGGAATGTCGATGGTCGCGACGCAAGAGGATTGCGTCCGTCAATTCGGCCCCGCGTTCCAGGTCACCGGCAGATTCAGCAGGCCGCGGAAGGCCCAGCCGCCGATGCGCACGGGCTCGGTGTTTCGGAGCCTCAGGTTCGGCAGCCGCGCAAACAGCGTCGGCAATGCGACCTCGGCAATCATCGCCCGCGAGGCCCAGGCGCCGGCGCAGAAATGCGGACCGGCGCCGAAGGCGATGCTCTTGGAGACGTCGCGGCGGATGTCGAAGCGATCCGGCTCGGAAAAATGCGTCTCGTCGCGGTTGGCCGAGCCGAACATCAGGAACACGCGCTCCTCCGGTTCGAAGGCGACATCGCGAATCGTCCAGGGCTTGGCGATGCGCCGGGGCGTCATGCCGATCGGCGAGATCCAGCGGGCATATTCCTCGAATACCTGCAGCCAGCGCACCTCGCCATTGAGGGCCAGCGCGAGCTGATCGGGATGCGTCAGCAGCGCCCACACCGTGCCGGCGATCGCATCGCGCGGCTCGTTCTGGCCACCCGAGATGGCGAGCTTGATGTTGGCGCGGATGCTCTCCATCGGCATTTGCGTGGCAAGCATCACGCCAAGCAGGCTCTGGTTCGGGGTCTTCTCCAGCACCGGCTGCATGTCGTCGATTGCGGCGTCGATGCCGGCAGTCGCGGCGCTGCAACGCGCCTCGACCGCGGGATCGGCGGTGTAGTTGGCGATGCCGTCGATCATCGCCTGCGACCACGCATTCATGTCCTGAAAGCGCATGTTGGTGAGGCCGGTGATCAGCTTCAGGCACTCGGCCGAGAACGGCAATGCGAAGTCGCGGACGAGGTCCACGTCGGCGGTGGGATCGAGCGCGTCGATCAGCCGGTCGGCATGGGCCTGGAACTGCGCCAGCCAGTGCACCCGCACGGCCCGCGGCGACACCGCCGGCGCGATCGCCTGGCGCTCGGCCATGTGCGCCGCGCCATCCTTGCGCATCATGTTGTGGCCCATCAGCCGGTTCATCAGGCCCTGCGGCTGATGCGAGCTGAAGACGTCGATCTGCTTCTCGGACACGAAGATGTCGTCGCGACGGCACAACAGCGTACTGCCGAGCTGCGGCACGAAGGCGATCGGCGCCTCCTGGCGCATGCGCGCCAGCGCCGGATAGGGATCGGCCCAGAAGGTGGCGGTATCGATATCGAAGCGCGGTGCTGTGCTCACTCTCGGTCTCCGGTCTGACGGCGCAGGCTAGCTGCACGCTCCGGCAACGTCTGTCCCGGCGATGGGTGACAGCAGGCGAGCCCTCCTCGCTCAGTTCAGCGGCCGCGGTGTCGCCATCAGGCGGAGGGCGATCGCAAACAGCTCGTTCTGCGAGGCGATGCCGAGCCTTTCATAGGCGCGCTTGCGATAGGTGAAGACGGAGTTGAGGGCGATGCCAAGATCCCCGGCGATCGCCTCGGAGGTGAAGCCTTCGAGGATGCGACGGCAGACGTCCTTCTCCCGCGCGGTCAGCACCGACAGCGGTCCGCCGGCGGCAAACAACGAAGCAAATTTGTCGGCCGGATCCATCGCGGCGGCGCGATCCTGGCAATGACGCGCGACGATGGCCCCCACGATCGGGGCGACCGCGGCGATGCGCTGGCGCTCGTGGGGCGCAAAACCGCCTTGCACAGCGGTGCGATAGAAGTTCACGTAGGTGCAGTGCTCGCCGACCCAGATCGCGGTGGCAGCCTTGTCGACGATCTCGGAATCTTCGAAGAACAGCTTGCGGTAGCCCTTCGGGTACATGCGGCGCGCGAAATTCGGCAGCAGGATGTAGCGCGCGTCCGCGCGCCTGCGGAAGATCGTGTCCCGGTTTGGATCGGCCGTGTGGAAATGCTCCGAATAGGCCGCGCCGAGATCAGGCCCGATCGCGATGTTCCCCGTGCTGAGCAGGCAGCGCGCCGAGCGCTGGTTCTCGAAGGTGAACACCATGCAGTGGCCGACATCGGCAACGGTGCGCAGCGTCTCGATCAGGACTTGCGGAAACTCGGGCTGTCCGATCGCGAGCACCATCGCGCCGACGGCGCCGGCCGCGTCGATACCAGGCCCCTGAGCCTCCATGCGTTCCTCCCGGATCTCTTTGTTCGCCGAAACCTAGCAGCAACCCGCCTCGGCTGGAAGCGCCGCCCCGCGTCACCAACCACGGGGACAGACACGGGGCCGCCAGTCCGGCTACGCTCATCGGCCAAAGTCTCGGCCAGTCAACGCGCCGAGCACGCTCAACGGGGAGGAACCACGATGAGAGCCGCGCTCACGGCGATCGGAATTGCTGCAACGATGGCTTTCGGCTCGCCCGCGCGCGCCGACATCAAGGTCGGTATCGTGGTGTCCGCAACCGGGCCCGGCTCGGCGCTCGGGCAGCCGCAGATCAAGGCGGTAGCTGCGCTGCCGAAGGAGATCGGCGGCGAGAAGATCGTCTATATCGCGCTCGACGACGAATCCGACAGCGTGAAGGGATTGCAGAACGCGCGTCGGCTGGTGATCCAGGATGGTGTCGACGTCATCATCGGCTCGTCGCTGACGCCGGTCACCATGCCGCTGCTCGACGTCGCGCTCGAAAGCAGGACGCCGCTGCTGTCGCTGGCGGCCTCGACCGCGATCGTGCAGCCGATGGACGACAAGCGCAGATGGGCGTTCAAGGTCGTGCCCAATGACGACATCATGGCCGCGGCGATGCTCAAATACATCGCCAAGACGGGGGTGAAGACACTCGGCTTCATCGGCGTGTCCGACGGTTATGGCGAAGGCTACTATCAGGAGGTGACGAAGCTGGCGCCGAAGCTCGGGCTCACGGTGACCACCCACGAGGTCTATGCCCGCGGCGACACCAGCGTCACCGGCCAGGCGCTCAAGGTGATCGCCACCAATCCGGATGCGGTGTTCATCGCCTCGGCCGGCACGCCGGCTGTGCTGCCGCAGCAGGCGCTGCGCGAGCGCAGCTATGCGGGCAAGATCTTCCAGACCCACGGCGTCGCGACGCAGGAGTTCATCAAGCTCGGCAAGGAGAATGTCGAGGGTGCGGTATTCGCCGGCGAGGCGTTCTCGATCGCCGACGATCTCGCGCCTGAGGATCCGTTCCGTCGGGCCAACGACGCATTCGTGACCGCCTATCAGGCCGCCAACGGCGACAAGCCGAACATCTTCGCCGCGCATCTGTGGGACACGGTCACCTTGCTAAAGGGCGCGATTCCCGGCGCACTGAAGGCCGCCAAGCCCGGCACCCCGGAGTTTCGTAGCGCCCTGCGCGACGCGCTGGAGCGCGGCAAGGACGTCTATCTCAACAACGGCCTGTCCAACATGAGCCCGACCGACCACAACGGCTACGACGAGCGCTCGGCGTTTCTGATCAAGGTCGAGGGCGGGAGATTCAGGCTGGTGAAGTAGTTTGTGCACGTCGCGCGTGACCGCCGCCTGCCGCACGGGCAGTGAGCTCCCCTCCCCCTTGCGGGGAGGGGGCGGGGGTGGGGGGTCCGCGAGTCCTGCTCTAAATGATGAGCGATTGAGAGCTCCGAACCGTGTCCACATCGTTAGCTCGCCGGGCCACCCTCGGCTTGCTTTGACTCGTGCGATAGATCACGACTTGCAGATATCGTGGTTCGCTCTTGCGAAACAACAGCGCCCTGCCGACAGCGCGCCCACAACGGAGTTCAGCGCCCGTGGACCCCCACCCCCGACCCCTCCCCGCAAGGGGGAGGGGAGCTCACCTCCGCTGGGGTGATTGCCCGACCTCCAAGCAAGTGCCGAGTGTGGGGCGCCCCACTACGCCGACAGCCTCTCCGCCACCGGCGCCTTGCCCAAAATCAAATCCGCCGCCTTGTCGCCGATCATCAAGGTCGCAGCATTGAGGTTGGCGGAGATCATGCGCGGCATGATCGAGGCATCGGCGACGCGCAGGCCCTGAAGGCCGTGGACGCGGAGCTGGTCGTCGACGGTGGCCCAGGTCGACTCCGCCGGGCCCATGCGGCAGGAGCAGCCGGGGTGGAAGGTGGTGGTGGCGCGCTGCGTCGCCGCGGCCAGGAGCTCATCGTCGCTCTGCACCTTCGGGCCGGGGAAATCCTCGTAAGCGTAGTATGGCGCGAGCGGCGCCGAGGCCAGCAGGCGACGCGCCAGCTTCATGCCGGCGACGACGACGCGGCGATCGAGCTCGGCGGTGAGATAGTTGGTCTGGATCAGCGGCTGATCGAACGGATCGGCCGAGCGCAGCCGCACATAGCCGCGGCTCTCCGGTCGCTGCTGCCACGACGCGACCGTCATGCCGGGCTCGTCCTCGAGCTGGCCCTGCACACCCTCCTTGTAGCTCGCCGGCGTGAAGGTGAGCTGCAGATCGGAGCTTTCGGCGGTCTCGCCGGAATGCCAGAAGCAGTAGACCATGGTCGGCGACAGCGACAGGATGCCGCGCCGCGTCACCGCCCATTTCAGCGCCTCGCCCCACAAATTGAGGCCGCGCGCGAGCTCGTTGACGGTCTTGATGTTCTTGACGCGCGCGACGGTGCGCGGCGCGTAGTGGTCCTGCAGGCCCTCGCCGACGCTTCGGAGTGCATGACACACCTCGATGCCGTGCTCCTGCAGCAGCTCGGGCGCGCCGATGCCGGACAGCTGCAGCAGCTGCGGCGAGTTATAGGCGCCGCCGGACAGGATCACCTCCTTGCGCGCGCGCACCTCGACCGGCACGCCGCCGCGCCCGCCGCGGTGATAGCGCACGCCGACCGCGCGCTTGCCTTCCAGCACAACGCCGGTGGCGTGGGCGTGGGTGCGAACCTCGACGTTCGGCCGCTTGCTAGCCGGACGCAGGAACGCGGTTGCCGACGACACGCGGCGGCCGTTCTGGATGGTGCGCTGAACGTAGGACACGCCCTCCTGGATCGCGCCGTTGTAGTCCGGGTTGCGCGGGATGCCGAGCGAGACCGCGCCATCCATGAAGGCCTCGCACAGCGTGTCCTTCCACTCCATGGTGGTCACGATGAGGCTGCCGTCGCGGCCGCGATACTGATCCTCGCCGGCGCCGATGCGCTTCTCCATGCGCTTGAAGTGCGGCAGCACGTCGGAATAGCTCCAGCCGCGATTGCCCATCTGCGCCCAGGTATCAAAATCCTGGCGCTGGCCGCGATTGTAGACATGGCCATTGATCGAGGAGGAGCCGCCGAGCGTCTTGCCGCGCGGCGCGTAGATGCTGCGCCCCGCCGTGTACGGTCCCGGCTCCTGCTGATAGCCCCAGTTGATGCTCTTCATGTAGAAGGTCTTGATGAAGCCGGCCGGCAGATGGATGTAGGGGTGCCAGTCGCGCGGCCCCGCCTCCAGCACGCACACCGTGACCTGGGGGTCCTCGCTGAGGCGGCTCGCCAGCACGCAGCCGGCAGAGCCGGCGCCCACGATCACATAGTCGAAGATATCCATCTGGTCGTTCGTCCCGGTCTCGTCATCGTCCGCCGCGCCAGGCGGCAAGCGGCCATAGCGCGATCAGCGCGGCTTGTCATTCAATTGGTAGTCCAGATGCGCCTTCACGGTCGGCCATTCGGCCGCGGTGATGCTGTAGACGACGGTATCCCGCAGCGTGCCGTTCGGCGCGATCTGGTGGCTGCGCAAAATGCCGTCCTGCTTGGCGCCGAGCCGCTCGATGGCGCGACGGCTCTGGTGGTTGAAGAAATGCGTTCGGAACTCGACCGCGATGCAGTTCATCGCCTCGAAGGCGTGCGCCAGCAGCAGCCGCTTGCACTGCGTGTTGAGCGCGCTGCGCTGCACCCGCTTCGCATACCAAGTCGAGCCAATCTCGACGCGGCGGCTGGCGGCATCGACGTTCATGTAGGTGGTCATGCCGGCGACGCGGCCGTCGGCGTCGAGCACCGTGAACGGCTGCATGCTGCCGGCCGCGAACAGGCCGAGCCGGCGTTCGATCTCCTTGGCCATGGTCTCGGGTTTCGGAACTGCGGTGTACCACAGCTTCCACAATTCGCCGTCGCTGACGGCCTCGACCAGCGCGTCGTGATGGTCTGATGACAGCGGCACGAGGCTGGCGTGCGCGCCGCGGAGGGTGACTGGTTCGAGAAAGGGCATTTGACACTCCTTCCCCTCATCCTGAGGAGCAGCGCGCAGCGCTGCGTCTCGAAGGATGAGGCCGAGGTCGGGCCTCATGGTTCGAGACGCGCCTACGGCGCTCCTCACCATGAGGAGCAATTCCGAGAACGTTCTACGTTGCTCGTTATCATCCGCGCAGCGTCATGACGATGCCCAGCTGTCCTACTTGTTCAGAAAATTCAGCGGCAGGCCCGGCCGCGGCCAGTCCATCGTCACCAGCTCACCCCTGCCCGACAGCGTGATGTAGGCGGTCTTCAGCTCGGGACCGCCGAAGGCAATGTTGGTCGTGACGCGGTCACCGGTCGGCACCTGCTCGACCAGCGTGCCGTCGGGCGCGATCACGCTGATGCAGCCGGTCACCAGCGTGGCGACGCAGACATTGCCGTTCGCCTCGACCGCGAGCGAATCGAACATCTGGTAGCCGCCGAGGCCCGCGATCGGCCGGCCGCGCTCGCCGCGATAGATCACCTCGCGCGGCTTCACCGTGCCGGGCTCGGCGAGATCGTAGGCCCAGAGACGCGCAGTCGGCGTCTCCGCGATGTAGACGGTCTTCTCATCCGGCGACAGCCCGATGCCATTGGCCGGCAGGATGCCGTGGACGGCCTCGACGATCTCGCTCATGCCGGGCTTGAGGTAGTAGAACGCGCCGACATCCATGTCGCGGGCGCGGCGCTTGCCGAGATCGGAGAACCACAGGCCGCCATGGCGGTCGAATACGAGGTCATTCGGTCCGCGCAGCTCATGCTCGCCGCATCGGCTGACCACGGTCTCGATCTTGCCGCTCTGCAGATCGACGCGCTGGATCGAGCCGCCGAGATAGTCCTCGGGCTGCGGGCCCGGCATGATCATCTTGCCGGTCGGAATCCAGGAGAAGCCGCCATTGTTGCAGATGTAGATCTTGCCGTCGGGCCCGAGGGCTGCGCCGTTCGGCCCGCCCGGAATCTGCGCCACGACCTCCTTGCGGCCGTCGGGAAACACCCGCGTCAGGCGCTTGCCGCGGATCTCGACCAGCACCACCGAGCCGTCGGGCATCACCACGGGCCCTTCCGGAAATTCCAGATCGGTGGCGAGCACGCGCATGTCGGACATCGGACGACCTCCCGCTTTCGTCGCCGCGCTGCGGCGCATTGTTGTTAGGCGTGAGGTTATCGCAAACGTGCCGCTGCTTGCCAAGCAATCGGCGGGGTCCGGCGCCGCAGGGCTGGCCTGCAGCGTCTCGACACAAATCCGGGACGCCTCCGGCGGGGGTCAGCGAATCACCGGAACCCAGATCTCGAACCCGCCATCACCGGTCCTCGGATCGAAGCGCTGATCGTAGCGTTCGAAGCTCGGTGCGTCGGCGACCGTGCAGCCCGATTGCGGCAGCCAGTGATTCCAGATCGTGTTGACGGTGCGGCGGATGGTCGAGACGTGGCCCGGATGGGCGAACACGGCAAAGGTCGCGGCGGGAATCCGAACCTTGGCGAAGCTGCGCGGCAGGTCGGAGAAGTCGGTCACCGCGACTCCTGCCACGTAGTCGAAATTTCCGGCATCGTCGCCGTTGCAGCAGACACCGTAGGCGACATCTCCGATGCGAGCCGGGATCTCGTGCACCACCTGGTGGAAGCGCTGCCACAGCGCCGGGATACCGGCCCCATTGTCGTGGCTGAAGCGTTCGGAGACGCCCGCCACGAGCAGGGGCTTGGCCGTCACGAAGCGCGGGGCGGCGAGATCGTCGAGCGGGGTCTGGTCCATCATGATCGGCTCCTGAAGCGGCAGGCCATCGAGGCATGGGTTGGCGCGCACCGATTCCGGCGTGACGCCGAACTGGTCGCGGAACGCGCGCGTGAACGCTTCGTGGGAGCCGTAGTCAGCCTCAAGCGCGAGACTGAGAATGTCGGGTGCGCCAGAGGCCAGAGCCCGTGCCGCCTCGCTGAGACGGCGCAGCCTGACATAGCGCATCACCGAGACGCCGGTCGCCGCCGCGAACGCGCGCACGATGTGGAAGCGCGACACGCCGGCGATGGCCGCCACGTCATCCAACGTCAACGGCGCCGACAGATGACTCTCGATGAACCAGAGCGCCTTCTGGGCCGGGTTGGTGGACACGCTTCTCTCCTATCGAAGCGCCCGATCCTGCGCGCGGAGATCCACGTGCGCTTGATCGTTATTGCGCTGCGGACCGTGCTATTTGCTGGTCGGCTTCGCCGGCGCCGCATCCTTGGCAGCCGGCGCATCGGCCTTCTTCCTCAGTTCGTCCGCGAGCTTCGCCTGGGACGCCTTCAGCTCGTCGATCAGGCCCTGCTGCGAGATCAGCGCGGCCTTCAGCGCCTGGATCTGGCGATTCGCCGCATCGAGCTTCTGCTGCTGATCGAGCGATTGCTTGGTCATCGTCTTCTGCAGGAAATCGATATTGCTCTGCAGACATGATGTCCGTCGATCCATCGCCTTTTCTGCAGTGCAGATTTCGATGCCCGGAATATCCTGCGCATGTCCGGCAGAACTCACACATATCGCGAGCACGCTCGCGGCAAAGATGATTCGCGCGGCAACGAATTTTCGCATCACAATTTTCTCATTGGCTTGCCCAACACATGATTTTGCGTGGAACTGACGGAGTTTCCTGATTGATACCATACTGAGACCTCAATCGCGCATTGAAGTTCCGGCCGGGACCCGTTTTTAGGGAGATGGACAGAATGGCTACGCGCGAAAAACGGCTGGCGCAATTCGACGGCAGCGGTGAGCCACCGCCGGGGCAGACGGTCGAGGTGCTGTGCGAAGATCACAGCGGCACCTATCAACTTCCGTTCCCCTGTTTCTACATTGATGGCAAATGGCACAACAAGGAATCCGGCGGCGCGCTCGAAGCCACTGTCATCGGCTGGCGCTTCCCGCGCGCGCGATTTGATGAGCGCAATGGACGCCGTCCGCAGCCGAGCTTCGTTGCCGATCGCGCTTCGTCTTATTGATCACACCGGGCCCTGAGTTCTGCTCAGGGCCGGTCTTGCCGAAAATATGGTTTTGAACGCAGATTGAGCATCACGACCGGATAGGCCATCAGCAGCGCGCCGGTGACGACCGCAAGGACAGCCGTTCCAACGTCGAGCACACCGTCACCCCACGCCCGCCGCCACATCGCAATTGCGATCGGAAAGAACAGAATCAGCGCCGTCGCCAGCCCCGGCGAGAATCTGCCTCCACTGCGCAGGAACGGCAGAATGTGGAAGAAGATGGCGTTGATGATCATCAGCGCTGCGTAGGCGAGCGCGGCCGGCGGCCATGTCTCGGCAAGCTCTGCCTGCACCGCGCCGAGCACGACCACCAGCGCGTTCGTCACGTAGAAGTCGCTCCACTCGACCGGCAGCTTCATCACCGCACGCGCCCAATTGCGCCAGTCGAACGTGTATTCCTCGAGAATATGCGCGCCATAGGCCGCGAGCGCGAGCCAAGCCAATGTGGTCAAGGTCATGATCGATGCTCCCCTCGCGGGTGATGGACCGGCGCCAGACCGGTCGCAAGGGGCAATGTAGAGCACCAAGGCGCGAGACAGGCAGCGCGCGTGCCGTGTTTCAAAATGCGACGCCGCTGCCTTGCCGTCTTAATCCCCGGAACGCTGCTGGAACGAATCGCGTCCGAATCGGATGCCGCATCTGGTGCGCGACCTGTTCACGCTAGATATCGGACACGTCGGAGACAACCCACCACATCATGAGGAGAAGCATCGCGCCGCATGCCGCAACCGGATGCCAAAGATTAACGGAGAAGGAGTTCAGGCGCTCAGGTCCACGGCGTGACCGGCGGCACGTTGTCGGTCGCCGGCGGCATCTCGACCGTCTTGAAGTCAGCCGGGCTGACGATCTCCATATATTCCATGTCAGGGGAATAATCGTAGAGGTAGTGCACGATGCCGGGACGCTGGTGCACGACGTCGCCGGCGTTCACCAGGGTCGGCTTGTCCTCGTACATGAAGCGGGCCCAGCCCTTCATCATGATGACGATCTGGAAATCGCAATCATGGCGATGCCAGCCGGTGCCATCCACCGGCGGACAATCCGGATTGGCCTTGACGAGGTGGCAGATCACCTGCCCGCCGGTGGCGTCGGCGATGCCCAGATCGCGATACAGGAAGAAGTCGCGCAACCCGCCGCCCGTGTAGGCGGTGTCGTCGGGCTTCACGTGCGAGAACTTGCTCACCACTGCATGCTGGTTCATGACGGCCTCCACCGGTTGATCGCGACATCGGCGACCGTTGCGGCCCATCGATCGGCCACAGAGGCCACCACGTCCGAAAGCGGATTGTGCCATGCGAAAACCACGCCACGCCCCGTTTGCAACGCAAAGATCGGCAGGCCAGGCGCGCCATCGCGGGCCGAACCGATTGCCAACAACCGGGTTTTGGCCGACGCCACACGGCAATGGTGACGTGCTGACAGCTCACGCCACGCGCCGCGAAGACGCAGATCCGGCTTCAAATTGAGCAGCACCTGCCCGTGGCATGAGCCGTTCTCGCCGGAGCCGGCGGCTGCAAAGGGCCGCGGGCACGGGCCGCTGACGGCAGGACCCTAGTACTCGACCTCCAGCTCCTCGATCTCCTCTGGCTCGGCCTTGGCGGCCTCGATCCATTGCTGCATCTCCGGCAGCGCCATGATCAGGTCGGCATAGGCCTTGAGCTGCGGCTCGAGCTTCACGTCATAAGTCACGAACCGCGTCACCACCGGCGCATACATCGCATCCGCCATGCCGCGCTGACCGAACAGAAATGGGCCGCCGGATCTGTCCAGGCAGTCGCGCCAGATCGCCCAGATGCGGTCGATGTCGGCCTGCGCCCGCGTCCAGACCTTGAAGCCCGGGAAGTGGCCCTTGAGATTGACCGGCAGCGACGCCCGCAGGGTCGTGAAGCCGGAATGGATCTCGCCCGAAATCGAGCGGCAATGCGCGCGCTGAATGCGGTCGGCAGGCAGTAGGCCCGCCTCCGGAAAGGTCTCGTTGAGATACTCGCCGATCGCCAGCGTATCCCAGATCGTCGCACCATCGTGGCGCAGGCACGGCACCAGGATCGAGGACGACAGCAGCAGGATCTCGGCGCGCGCCGATGCGTCGTCCGGACCGACCACGACCTCGTCGAAATCGAGCCCGGAAAATTTTGCGAGCAGCCAGCCGCGCAGCGACCACGACGAGTAATTCTTGCTGCTGATGGTCAACGTCGCTTTGGCCATGTCGCCCCTACCCTCTTGCCGCTTTGCCGCTTGTCGTTCGCCCACCGTGCCGCTCGTGCGAGCGGCATCATGCGCGGAGCCGGATACGTCAGAGATTTCAGCGAGCAAGCGACATGCCAGTTTTTCAGGCAAGACTCGGCCACTCTGGCTCCGATATTGCATACAGCAATGCATGTAATGGATCGGACGCGATGGCGCTGCTGTACCAAGCCTATCAGAACCACATGGACCTGACCGAGCCGTGGCGCCAGAGCGCAGCAGCCGCCATGCGCTATCTCAACCTGATCCCATCAGGGCTATCCAGCCGCGCCATGCGGCGTCTGTCCGCCGCGCTCGAGCTGATCTCCCGCGCGGCCTTGACCTACGCTCGCCCGGCGTATGGCATCGACAGCGTGACGGTCGGCAACCGCGAACTCGCCGTCACCGAAGAGGTCACGTTCAAGACACCGTTCGGCTCGCTCCTGCACTTCAAGAAGGACGCTGCGCCGGATCAGCCCAAGGTGCTGCTGGTCGCACCGATGTCCGGCCATTTTGCCACGCTGCTGCGGGGCACCGTGAAGACGCTGCTGCAGGACCACGACGTCTACATCACCGACTGGCACAATCCGCGCGACATCCCGCGCGATCATGGTCGCTTCGGGCTGGAAGACTACACCGATCATCTCATCACCTTCCTCGGCCAGCTCGGTCCGCGCCCGCACATGGTGGCGATCTGCCAACCGTCGGTCTCCGCGCTCGCGGCCACCGCCGTGATGTGCGAGGACAACCATCCGTCGCGCCCCGCCACCTTGACCTTGATGGCCGGACCGATCGACACGCGGATCCAGCCGACCAAGGTCAACGAGTTCGCCAAGAGCAAGCCGATCGACTGGTTCGAGGACAACCTGATCCACTACGTGCCCTTCCAGTGCAGGGGCGCGTTCCGCAAGGTCTATCCCGGCTTCGTGCAGCTCACGGCCTTCGTATCGATGAATCTCGAGCGCCACGTCAAGCAGCACATGGATCTCGCCAACCATCTCGCCAAAGGCGAGGTCGAGAAGGCGGAGACCATCAAGACGTTCTACGACGAGTATTTCGCGGTCATGGACCTTCCCGCCGAGTTCTACATCGAGACCGTGCGCGACGTGTTCCAGGAGCATCTGCTGCCGCAGGGCAAGCTGATGCATCGCGACCGTCCCGTCGATCCGAAAGCCGTGCGGCGCATCGGCCTGATGACGGTGGAAGGCGAGCGCGACGACATCTGCTCGATCGGACAGACGCTCTCGGCGCAGGACATCTGCACCAATGTGCGTGCCTATCGGCGCGTCCATCACATGCAGGCCGGCGTCGGCCATTACGGCGTGTTCAGTGGCAAGAAGTGGAATAACGAGATCTATCCGCTGCTGCGGGATTTCGTGCACGTCAATTCGTGAAGCGGCCGCGCTGCACGCGTTGCAGTGTCGCCGACGGCGCCTCCCCGAACTTGTCGCGATAGGCACCCGCCATCCGCCCGAGATGGGTGAAGCCGAGGTCGAAGGCGATGTCGATGATCCGCGCCTCCGGCGGAGCCGCCATCAATTGCGCATTGAGCCGCGCCAGCCGGATGTCGAGCAGCATGTCGGAGATCGACATGCCGAAATGGCGGCGGAAGCCGCCTTGCAGCGCCCGGATCCCCACTCCTGACGACGCCGCGAGTTGCGCCAGATCGAGCGGTTCGGCTGCGTGCGCCGCCAGGAGATCACGCGCCCGGCGGACGGCCTGCGGCAGCGTCTCAACCCGGCCGGAATGCAGCCTGATCGCCTCCGCCAGGCCATTGCCCGGCTGCTCGAACAGAATGTCCAGCAGCGTCTCGCGCCAATTGGCTGCCGCAACCGATGGCAGTCCGCGCCCACCGCCGAGACGCTCGGCGAGGTCGGCGAGCCCAAGCATGTGAGCCCGGAGCCGCGAGCCATGACGTCCCGACAGCGCGATCGCGGGATCGAATTCGATCGGTTGCACCGCGCGCCCGGACAGCGCGGCAGCGCGCTGTTCCACGAGACGGCGGTCGAGCAACAGGATCAACTGAGCGCAAGCGTCCCAGACCATACGCGTGGGCAATGTCGGCGACAGCAGTGATGCTGCATGGTCTGGCGCCGTGGCGACCTCGCCGGCCCCGGCGAAAACCCGCGCGGTCCCCGCCAGCGGAAGCTGCAGCAGGAAGAAGCGGTCGAGACAGCCGGGATCGATGGTTACCGCACCGCCATAGGCGACGTAGTTGATGGAAAAGCCATCGAATGCCGCACAATTATGCAGAGCGAGGAAATCGCGCGCAGTATCGGCCTCCGGCTGCAGCCCATGCGGACAGAAGATGCGGCCTATTTGTTCAGCGGCCTCATCGACATCGTGCGTTGCAACACGGCCATAGGCTGTAAGCCGCGGCACAGCCGGTGACTTCCAACTACGATCAGCGGCTGCACCTGCAGTCATGGCCTACATCGTCCGTCGAGATCGTTTGAAACCTATAATAATTAGCAACTGACGTCGAGGGATTCGTTTTCTGGATAGACTTGGCGTCGCCCTGGCTTGATCCTCCCATGCGTGCAGCAAGGAGACCCGCCATGATCACACTGGAAAAAGGCATCACGCGCGCAGGTACCGGCTATGCCGGCAAGACCTGGAATATCCTGGGTCAGCTCTATTATCCCAAGGCCGTCACCGACTCCACGTTCGCCTTCGAGACCAACAGCGAGCCCGGGCAGTTCGTGCCGGTTCACGTTCATCCCACCCAGGACGAATTCATCCTGGTGCAGGAAGGCGTCCTCGACCTCAAGCTCGACGGCGTCTGGGTCAAGGCGAATGCCGGCGACCTCGTGCGCATGCCGCGCGGCATTCCGCATGGCTATTTCAACAAATCCGACAAGCCGGCGCGCGCGCTGTTCTGGGTGTCGCCGATGCAGAAGCTGGAGGCGCTGTTCAACATGCTGGACAATCTCGCCGACCCGGCCGAAGTGGTGCGGATCTCGGCGGAGCACGAGGTCGACTTCCTGCCGCCCGAGGCCAACGACTAGGCGGCAGCGCCGGGCCCGGCGAGCGCTCCTCAATTGTTGCGGTACGGACGGCGCGCGATCATCGCTATCGGCCCGGTGCGCCTGCAGCATGAGCAACGGCTGCGCCTGAACGACATGCGATCGGCGAGATCCTTCTCGCCCTGATTTCGAAGCTGGCTTGTCCGTCGGCATCGCACATTTCGGTCGCGCCGGGCGACCTTCGTCACCATCAAACTCTTGCGGGCTCTTGCGGCGCGGCGGGTGCGCGGCCGCGCGCCCGACAACAAGGAAGTCCCATGATCAATCGAAAGAATGTCTGTGTGATCGGCGCCGGCGTCTCCGGCCTGGCTGCAGCCAAAGCATTCGCCGCCCGCGGGCACGACGTCACCATCGTCGAGCGGAGCGCCGATCTCGGCGGCGTCTGGGAGCCCGCGCGATCCTATCCCGACGTGCAGACGCAGAGCCCCAAGGAGCTCTATCGCTACACCGACAAGGCGATGCCGGATCACTATCCCGAATGGCCGAAGGGACCGCAGGTCTATGCCTATCTTGCCGACTACGCGAAGTCCCACGACCTCATCCGCCTGATGCGGTTGAACACGACCGTCCTTGCGATGCAGCGCCGCAGTGACGGCAAGCCTGGATGGAGCCTCGACCTCAAGACCGGGGACCGAACGAGCCGGGAGGATTTCGATTTCGTCGCCGTCTGCACCGGTCAGTTCAACGAGCCGCAGACGTTGTCGCTTGCCGGCGAAGATCAGTTCGCGGCCGCCGGCGGCTTGATCCTGCATTCCTCGAAATACAACGATGCCGCGCTCACGAGGGGGCGCGACGTGGTAGTCCTCGGCGGCTCGAAATCGGCAACCGATATCGCGGTCAACGCCGTGCGCTCCGGCGCGCGCTCGGTCACAATCGTGCTCCGTGAAGCGGTGTGGCGCATTCCCTACTTCATCGGCGGTCTGATCAACTTCAAGCGCATCCTCTATATCCGCGCCCAGGAGCAGATGTTCCCAAGCTGGGGCATCGGCCCGCTCTCGCGCCTTGCCCATCTGCTGGCCAAGCCGCTCGTCTGGGCCAATTGGCGGGGCCTGGAGAGTCTGCTCAAGACGCAGTTGAAGCTCGCCAAATGCAACATGGTGCCGAAAGGCAGGATCGAGGACGGCGTGAACTGCTCCGTCCCGATCGCGACGCCCGACTTCTTCCCGATGGTCGCAGACGGCCGGATCAAGGCTGTCTACGGCACCTTCGGCCACTACGAGCCGAACACCATCGTGACCAGCGACGGTGAACGAATTCCGGCCGACGTCGCGATCCTCGCCATCGGCTACAAGCTCGGGGTCCCGTTCCTGTCGGCAGCCGACCGCGCCAGACTGGTCGATCCGGACGGGCAGTACCGGCTCTATCGGCTGATCGCCAATCCCGATCTTCCCGACATGGGGTTCGTCGGCTTCAATTCGAGCTTCTGCACCGTGCTCTGCGCGGACATGGCCGCCAACTGGCTGGTGCGGTATGCCGACAAACAGCTGGCGCATCAACCGAGCGAGCGCGAGATGCGCGACAACATCGAGATGATGCTGCATTTCAAGCGGATCGAGCGCCCTGCCGCGGGCGTCTATGGCGGACTTTGTGTCGCGCCCTATCACTTCAAGCATTTCGACGAACTGCTTGCAGACATTGGCGCCCAGCGCCGACGGCGCAACCCGTTGGCCGAGATGTTCACGCCGCCCGATGCGGACGCGTATAACGACTTTCTCGCATCCGCGCCGGCCTATCAGGCCGGCTGAGGTGGCGGCGAGCAGCCTCGCCACACTACTAACACAGTGACGCCGCAAGCGAGACGCATTGCAGGGACGGCCGTATGCGCCGACGCCGGCGCTGGCCTTCCTGGCAAGGCCGGGCTATCCAAAGCGCCCCCGGCCTCCAGCCGTTCGCCTCGGAGCCTGCCATGATACTCTCGCCCCATCTCCGCACCATCGGTCTCGCCGCTTCGGCCGCGTTCCTCCTGACCACCGCGGCCCAAGCTGCAGAAGTCCACGTCATGATCTCCGGCGGCATGACCGCTGCGTTCAAATCCCTGGTGCCGGAGTTCGAGCGGCGCTCGGGTCACAAGGTCACGATTGCCTACGGCCCGTCGATGGGAACGACAACGAATGCGATTCCCGTTCGCCTCGAGCGCGGCGAACCTGCCGATGTCCTCATCATGGTGGGCTACGCGCTCAGCGATCTCACCACCAAGGGCAAGGTGATGCCGGACAGCCGTGCGGACCTCGCCAATTCGCCGATCGGCGTCGCGGTCAAGTCGGGGACGCCGCATCCCGATATTTCGAACGCGGAAGCCGTGAAACGCATGCTGATCGCGGCCAAGACCATCGCCTATTCGGACAGTGCCAGCGGCGTCTACGTCTCCACCGAGATGTTCGACAAGCTTGGCATCAAGGACGAGATGAAAGGCAAGGCGCGGATGATTCCGGCCACTCCCGTCGGCGAGATCGTCGCCCAGGGCGAAGCGGAGATCGGCTTTCAGCAGATCAGCGAGCTCAAGCCGGTGAAGGGCATCGACATCGTCGGGCCGCTGCCGGCCGGACTGCAGAAGATCACCGTGTTCTCCGCCGGCATTGCCACGGACGCCAAGGAGCCGGAGGCCAGCAAGGCGCTCATCAAGTTCCTGCAATCACCGGATGCGCGTCACGTCATCGCGGAAAGCGGCCTCGATCCGATCGTGAGGCGGGCGCCGAACTGAGATGAAGCGCGCCGGCTGAGACGATGGCTCTCCCCGCCTGTGGCGTGGGAGAGTTCGGCAGGCAGCGTCGGTGCGCCTACTGGGTGAGCAAAGTCGATTCGCTCAGATTGTTGGCGCCGTAGGCTTTCTTGAGCAGGCCGTTCGCCTTGGAGTCCGTCATGAACTTGGTGACGAAGGCCAGCGACTGCGGATGCTTCAGCGGCACCGCAACCGCGGTATCCGTCTTCTTGAAGGTCTCGGCGAGCACCTTGGTGCCGGAAATCTGCTTGGTGATGAGATTCAATTGATCGCGCGCCAGCGCGAGCGCGTCGATCTCGCCGGCGCTGAGCAACGCGTAGACTTCCTCGTAGGACTTGAAGCCGGTGACGGTCGCCTTCTTCAGGAAGGCCTTGGCACCGCGCAGCACGGTCGTGTCGTTGATGGCCGCAACCTCGGTGCCG
Organism: Bradyrhizobium sp. SZCCHNR1043; assembly: GCF_032489675.1. NCBI lineage: Bacteria > Pseudomonadati > Pseudomonadota > Alphaproteobacteria > Hyphomicrobiales > Nitrobacteraceae > Bradyrhizobium > Bradyrhizobium sp. SZCCHNR1043. The sequence continues at coordinate 121,265 of NZ_JAUEYN010000003.1, read as the reverse complement.
GCCTGGTCCAGCGCCGCGATGTTGGCGACGTCGAGACCGGCGCGGATGATGAAGGTGGTCTCGACCGAATCGTAGACCGGACCGAACGAGACCTTGGTTTCGCGCTCCGCGTCCTTCGGCATGAAGGCCACATCCCAGACGCCCCGAGCAGCTTCATCGGTGATCGCATTGGAATTCGGATGCTCGACGAACTCGACGGGCACACCGACCTGCGCGGCCATCGCCTTGCCCAGTTCGACCGGAACGCCTGAATAGCCGCTGTCCGACTTGACGCACCAGAACGCACCGCCGGCGGGGCCAACGGCAATGGCGACGCGAAGCTTGCCCGTCGGCGCGATTTCTTCCTTCAAGCCGGCTGCGCCCGCGGCGTGGCCGGCAAACGTGACTACCGCAGCTACCAGGGCTGCGTCACGCAGCCAGCGCCAAAACGCCATGGCCCTCTCCCATTGGATTGCAAGTTGGATACGAGCCGCACCTTGCCGGGAGCACCGTTAAATACAGCTTACCTCGCTTACGCAAAGCAGCATGCGACGCGCAAAACTTGCGCGTCGCAATTGCGGTTTCAAATAACTCGATACCGAAAACCGATTAAGCGTCGCTTAAACGCAGCGGCGAACCGCGACGCCATTGACGATCACCGTGCGGCACGCCGCGGCCGCCACCGGCGGCTTGCGAACCACCACGGCGCCCGCCGCACCGGCGCAGCCGGCCCGCACGACGCCGCGTGCGCAGACCACGGCATTGGCATCCGACATCGACACGAACGGCATCGCCGCCAGGATGAACAATCCGCACAGCGTGGAAATAATGGCACGTGAGACAATGGCGCTCATCTTCAAACTCCTGATCATGATCTGATTGGTCAAATATCCACCCCGTCGCGACCTTGCCTGGGACTTCCCCGCCCGACAATTGTGACAATTTGGGTGGATCGCGCTCGTATGCATCTCGGATGGTAACCATGGACGGCAGCCGCTCCGCATCAGCGATTGGCCGCGAACTGCGCGAGCATGCCCTTGCAGCCAGGCGTCAGCGCGCCGGCATTGGCCGCGAGGCACTGCGCAATCCGGCCACCACCTGGCTCGATGCCGCTGCACAACGCCCGCGCGTCCGCGCCGCACGCGGCCCTCACGATGCGCAACTCCTCGAGCGGCCGCAGCGGTCGCAACACCAGCGCCGGCGCCGCTGGTCCAGCGGTGGTTGTCGCCGCGGGCGAGGCAACAGCCGCAGTCGCCGTCGATGTCCCGGTCGACGCGGCACCACCGCTCGAAGCCGCCATGGCCTGAGCGCAGGGAGCGGACACCTTGGCCTTGTTCTGCTCCAAGCACTGCAGCGCCGCCGCGCCGCCCGGCGGCACGCTGCTGCACACCTTGCGGTAATCGGAGCCGCAGGCACTTCGGATCGCGGCAACCTGCGCCTCGCTCGGCTTGACCGCAGGCGCCGACGCAGCCGGCTTGGCCGCAGCCGTGGCGGACTGGGCAGGCACGGCCGGGACGGACGCGGCCGGCTGCGCCGCGACCTTCGGAGGCTCGGCGGGAGGCTTGCTCGCCTCGGCGGCGGCCGGCCTGCTCTCGGCCGGTGGCGCCGAATCCGGCTTGGCTTGCACGACAGGCTTGGCCTCTGCCGGAGGCTTGGTCTCCGCGGCAGGCTCGAGCGCCTTGACCGCCGTCTGACAAGATGAGGACAGGCTCGCGATGTTCTTCTGCAGGCATTGGAACGCCGCCGTGCCGCCGGGCGGCACGCTCGCGCATTTCGACATGTAGTCCGACCGGCATGCCGACTTGATCGCGTTGCGCTGCGCATCGCTCTGCGCCAGCGCCTCCGTTGCAGCAAGGCCGGCCGCCGCGACCATCCCGAGCACCAGCATTCTCCTGAAGCGATTGATCATCGATCGATCCTCAATGGTGTCGTGCTTCAATCTCTCGTCGCCACCGCGGTCGCCTGCATGGTGGCCAATCAGATCTCATCAGTATCAGCACGCGCATATCGGCCCAGGCTGCGCCGGCAGCGCGTGCCTGGCAATTGGGAAAATTTGGGTGGATCGCATTCTCACTCCGCCGGCGCCTCCCGCAGCGCCGGCTGCGCCGCCGGAAGCTCCGGCGGCAGGATCAGCGCGGCGATGACCGCAACCAGGCAGAGCACGGCGAACGCCTGCAGCATGGTGACGAAGCCGCCGCGCTCATACAGCCAGGCGACCAGGCCAACCGAGGCGCCGGCCGCGGTGAAGCCGACGAAGTAGCGCACCGCATAGGCGCGCGAGCGCCATTCCTCGGCCGTGTATTTGCCGACCATGGCGTCATTGACGGTGACCTGCCCGAACGCACCCATGACGATGCCGATCGAGGCCACGATCAGCGCCCAGTCGCGCGCGTCGGCGGCGAGATACAGCAGCGGCGCCAGCACCAGCGACAGCGGCAGCGCGATCGTCTTCAGCGCGTGGCGATCGAGCAGCCGCCCTATCGTGTACTGCGTCATCGCGCCGAACACGTAGACGCCGGCCGCGATCACGCCGAGCAGCGCCGGGCTCTGCGTCAACCCGGCCAGCCGCTCCGCGAACAGCTTTGGCAGCGCCACGGTGATCGCGTTGAACGTCGTCGAGATCGCGATCACCACCAGCAGCAGCGCGAGCACCACGCGCCACATCTGGTCGCGCGCGACGCGGGCCTGCGCCGCGGCCTGCTTCGATCCGCGGCGGTCCTCATGCACGACCGACAGCGCGAACACCACGCCGATCGCCACCGTGATCACCCCGGGTACGATGAAGGCGAAGCGCCAGCCGAGATATTGCCCGACCACGCCGGTGACCAGCGCCGACGAGGTGACGCCGAGATTTCCGAACACGCCGTTCAGCCCCATGTCGCGACCGAGCCGGTCGGCGTAGGACACCAGCATCGCGGTTCCCACCGGGTGATAGATCGAGGCGAACAGACCGATCGCGAGCAGCGCCGCGCCGAGCTGCCACGGCGTCTGCACCAGGCCGACCGAGACCATCGACAGGCCGATGCCGAGATAGAAGATCAGCATCATGTGCCGCCGGCTCCAGCGGTCGCCGAGCCAGCCGGTCAACAGCGACCCGGCGCCGAAGGCGATGAAGCCCGGCGTCGCGTAGGGCAGCAGGTCCGCATAGGCCATGCCGAGCGCCGGGCCCATGATAATGACCGCGGCTGCGAAGATCAGCATCGCATAATGGTCGATGAAATGGGCCGCGTTGACGAAGCCGATGACGCGGCGGGCGCTGTTCATGGGAGCTGTCCTCGATTCCTGACGGATCGGTTATAGTCGACGCGACCAACGAGAAGCCGCCAATGACCGTCGTGGACACGCCATTGAAGCCGCTTGGCGCCGACCGGGTGACGACCGAGCCCGGCGTCCATCTGATCGCGCGCCTCTATCACAAGGGTGCGCGGCTCGATCCGCACATGCACCGCGAATCCCAGTTGATCTACGCCTCGCGCGGCACGATGCAGGTGACGACGCCGCGGGGACGCTGGCTGGTGCCACCGGACCGCGCGGTCTGGGTGCCGGCGCGCCATGGCCACGCCATCGACATGCTGGCCGACAGCCAGATGCGGACGCTGTATTTCGAGCTGGACTGGCTGAAGCGGGAGACGCGGGGCGCGCGGCTCGACCGCGAGTTCGTGGTGCAGGTCTCGCCGCTGCTGCACCAGGCGATCCTGGCGCTGTTCGCGGCGGACGGCGGGCCCGAGCGCACGGCGCTCCTGGTGCGGCTCGCTTTGCTCGAGTTGCGCCGCGCCGAGGATTCCTCGACCTTCATCCCCTTGCCGCAGGATCCGCGCGCGCGCCGTGCCGCCCAGCTCGTCCTCGCCTCTCCCGCGAGCGAGCAGGACCTGGCGACCCTGGCGGGCAAGGTCGGCAGCTCGGCCCGCACTTTGTCGCGGCTGTTCGCGGCGGAGACGCGGCTGAGCTTCAAGGCGTGGTGCCAGCGTGCCCGGATCGCCGCCGCGATCGAGCGGCTGTCCACCGACCGTCACCTCTCCGTCAAGCAGCTCGCCGCCGATCTCGGCTATGCCAGCGTGCCGGCGTTTTCGCATGCCTTCAGGCAGGTCACCGGCCGCACTCCGACCGAATTCGCGGAGCAGACAGGTGCATGACACGCCGGCCGCATATGCGCGCCGCGACGGCGGCGTTGACGATTTGTTATGTTTGAATGTGACCAGCTTTGCCATAAATCCATGTAACATCGCCTTCATCACGCTCTGGGATTCGACCGACATCAGATGGCCAATGCCTTTTTCACCGACCTGATCACCACAATTTCCGAGCGAGGCCGGACGCTGCTGCGCGGCGGCGGCGCCCCTGTCGAGAAGCACGATGCGACGAGCCTGGCCGAGCTGTGCGAGGCGCTGGTGTCCGGTGCCGGCGAGGCCTCGGGCACGGCGATGGCCCGCGACGTGCTCGACGGCTATCACGATCTCGACCCCGAGGGGCGCAAGGCGTTCTTCACCGCGCTGGTCCATGATTTCGGGCCCGACAAGGCCAGGCTCGCCAAGGCGATCGACGACTGGCGCGCGGCGCCATCGGACGAGGGCGCGAGCGCGCTGCATTTCGCCTCCGAGCCGCGCCGGCAGGAGCTGATCCGCCGGCTCAACCGCGCGCCGGGCGGCACGCCCGAGCTGGTGGCGATGCGCACCGATCTCCTGGATCTGTTGAAGGCCAGTCCGGAACTCGCCGCGCTCGACCGTGACGTGGTGCATCTCTTGAGCTCGTGGTTCAATAGGGGGTTTCTCGTGCTGCGCAAGATCGACTGGTCGACGCCGGCGAACATTCTGGAGCAGATCATCCGCTACGAGGCGGTGCACGAGATCCACGACTGGGACGATCTGCGCCGCCGCATCGATCCGGTCGACCGCCGCTGCTACGCCTTCTTCCATCCGGCGATGCCCGACGCGCCCTTGATCTTCGTCGAGATCGCGCTGACCGAGACGATCCCCGGCGCCATCGCGCCGCTGCTCGCGGTCGACCGTCCGCCGGTGCCGGCCGACCGCGCCCGCACCGCCGTCTTCTATTCGATCTCCAACACCCAGCGCGGTCTCGGCGGCATCTCGTTCGGCAACTTCCTGATCAAGCAGGTGGTGGAGGAGTTGAGGCGCGAGCTGCCGAAGCTCGACACCTTCGTGACCTTGTCGCCGGTGCCGGGCTTCATGAATTGGCTGAAGTCGACGGCCGATGCGACCGAAGAGGATCGCAACGTGCTCAAGCTCCTGAACGAGCCGCGCTGGGTCGAGGACGCCGAGATGTCCGCCGAGCTGCGCCCCGTGATCGAGCCGCTCGCCGCGCACTACTTCCTGAGGGCGCGCACGTCGAAGGGAAAGGTGATCGATCCCGTCGCCCGCTTCCACCTCGGCAACGGCGCGAGGCTCGAGCGCATCAACTGGCTCGGCGACCTCTCGTCCAAGGGCCAGCGCGAATCCGCGACCGTGATGGTGAACTATCTGTATCGGCTCGAGGACATCGAGAAGAACCACGAAGCCTATGCCAATGACGGCGAGGTCGTCGCCTCCAGCGCGGTCAAGAAGCTGCTGCGCGCCGAGGGCCGGCGGCTGCTGGATATGCGGCTGTCGTCGTAATTGGTCCCCTATACGGCGCATGGGACGAACCACGCGAACCACAAAGTCAGTGTCATCCCGGCGAACGCCGGGATCCATAACCCCAGGACGTGATTTGGGGCGGACTCGTCGTTAGACCTCGCGTCCCACATCCGCCGCGGAGTATGGGTCCCGGCGTTCGCCGGGACGACGCTGTAGGAAAACCGCTTTCACATCTCAAACAGCTGGAGGACGTGCGACCGCGGCCTCGCGACGCCTGACGCCCGAGTGCTGCGAAACACGTCACCCTCATCAAATACAGAGGGCGCAGGGAAGACCGGGTGCTGGCCGCAACCCATGGCCCCCGTGCGTGAGAAAGTGCACGGGGCAGGAACCACAGGTACGACCGGTGCATTCCGGCCTTCCCTGCGCGATGGTTTGAACGGTGTCCTTCGTGCTCTCCCTGGGGAGAGGCGTTCTTGCCCCCATCGCCCGGGCGTGCCGTCAAGCAACGCTTGCGGACTTGACCTCAGCGTCGAGAGGCCAGGACCACACGACTTCTCCGTCCGCACAGACGCCGGTCGTCTACCGACATCTCCACGGCCACCGCATCCCTGCCCCGACGTTCGTGACGACGCGTACGTCCCTCTGCGAAAAGGACAGGACATGCGCATCATTGCTGATTTTCGGAATTTGTCAAGGTGAAAGATTCGGGCGGTGCCCGTCGGGACCTCGGCCCCCTCGCCCTCATGACGCCTTCTTCGCCTCCACATGCCGCGCGAAGCTGTCGAGAATGGCCTGCCAGCCACCCTGCTGCTGCTCGACTGAATGGGTCGTTTCGGCATCGAAGGCGACGCGAACGACAACGCCATTCGGGCCGGGCTCGAAGTGGACCTCGGCCTTGCGGTCGCCGAAGGCGTATTCGATCAGCTTGTGCTCGACGATCTTGGTGTAGGTGCCTGCGAAGTCGAAACCCATGCTGCCGTCCTTGGCCTCCATCCGCGACGAGAACGCGCCGCCCTCTCTCAGGTCGACCGTGGCCTTGGTCGTATGCCAGTCGTCGGAGGCCGCGTTCCACTTCACGATGTCGGCCGGCGTCGTATAGGCACGCCAGACCTGATCGATCGGGGCTGCGACGGTGGTTTCGACGGTGATCCTCATGAAACATTGCTCCTGGTTGCATTTGGACGGCTCACTGCATGAGCGCAGGGGGCGGTGTCGGTTAAAAGACGAGCCAGACTGGCCGGTCCCGACACCCGCGAGCCCTCAATGCGTTGAAAAATGAAAAAGACGCCGGTGTGCACGGTCAGCATGCGGTTGGCGTCTGTTGGCGCCCCAGCTCGGAACCCAACACCTCTCGCTTCCGCCGTCTTCGCGTCGATCAGCGCGCTCAAGGACGAGTTTTATGCACTGTCACCGAAAGAGCCGAGAACTAGAGTGGCCCCTACCATATTCTTACCAAACTTACATTGAGTTGCTCCGATGATCGCAAAGACGCACCATCTCTTTGCGCAACGAACTCTCGAGCTTAACGTTGAAGGTCCTACCTTCGTCTGTAAACACCATCGCGGAAAGAAATCGGTAGCGAAATCTGCTCCAAACGGATGTTCCAATAAATGTTTTTAATGCATTTTCCTGAAAAACCGAAATAGGCGAGAGAAAGAAGATCTCAGACCCGCGGGCCCTGATTTCAACTGGGTACCTTTTCTGGGCAATCCATTCATCTGCAGCCGAGTAGTCTAGAGGCAACACCTCGTAAACTCCGCGCTGGAGAGGTAGCTTCCAATGAAAGAACCCCATCGGAATATGCACGGGCATCGTGCCTAAGTTGCGAATGGATACTACCAGATATTTCGGTCGCTCCTTTCCTTCCAAGGAAGAGTGGTGGATGACATTTATGGAGGCGCGCGCACTTATTCTCGTACGGGATGTTCTCATTGCAGCGATCGAGCTAAACAGAGCGACTAAGACGGCCGAGAACGTGCCTAAGACGCCTAGGGCGGCAATCGTATATTGATGAGCCTTCAGAAACTCTTCGATGTTCACGTAGCAGCCTCCCGCTGCGTTAGCGCACTTTCCGACGTGGTCACGCGCCCGATTGGGTTTCGATGACACTTAACGTATTGACTACCTCACCTCATCGTCCCGACAGGGAGTCTTGTGCACTGTCACAGTTCAGGTCATGCCCGAGAGAAATCTCCGTGCCTTCCACGCTACCTGTCACCGCTCCGGCTACCATTTGTGACTTGAGTGCAACCTTCGTTATGTTGATACCTCCTTTGCCGTCGGGAGATGGTACCCACTCGTCCGACTTGGCGCCCAACAGGCCGCGACCAACCGGCACTTCGGCGAAATTGTTGTGCACGACGTCGAGCGGTAAGATGGGGTCTTCAGAACGATCGGAAGACGACGCGATAACAGCAGAAACCCCAGCGTGCTCTCTGTTAACAAACATCGAGGTCGGCACCGGGCTTCCGTTCGCACTTTTTATAGACCACTGGCTTCCGATGTACGGTTTTCCAAACGCACCGGTAGCTCTTTCAACGGGGATGGTAACAGGGCCTGCTGGGTAAACTGCTTCAACAGCGTAGGGAAGCCCTGAGAGCCCATGATCAATTGGGAGTGCACCAAGTTGACAGCCATTCACAGCAATGACGTATGCATCCTTGCTACCAACAATGCCCTTGGCACGATATTTTTTTAGCTTCTTCGCCTTCTCATCAACCGCTGCGATCCATCGTCGCCGTACCTCCTCATGCGGTACATCCCCAACCTTAAATTCGCCAGGCTTCGGAAACTCCAAATAGTCTTCGGGTACTCCCATGGGCTCCGGTGAAACGGCCTCAATCCAATAAACCTTATTTTCGTGCTCGAACCTGAAGTCCGGCCCCTTAGCAGCGGTTGTGATTTTGAAGCCGAGCGCATCGAGATGACGCGCGATCATCATTTCCCACACTCGCTGCAGGATCTTAGCTTTGTTGCCGCTTACGAGCTCCGTGACGAAGTGCTCTGACGGCAAGTTGAGGGCAAGAAACTTCTCCCACGCCATGAGAACGCACGACTTGTAGTGCGGCGCGGCCTCATATTGCTTGTCCAGGAAACTGCGGACGTTCTGATCCCATCGCGCTTTACGCTGTTCTGTGGTTTCGCGCGCCTTTGGAGGACCAATAAATCTATTCTTGATATTCCGGGGAAACCTGCTGCGGCGGTGCTTTCGCGACCAGCCAGAAACCATGCCCAAATACTGGGTCGCCCTGTGTTCGCGTCGCCGCAGCAGTTGGAGCAGCGTCTCAGCACGAACGCGGTTCGGTGCCGCAGCGCTCATCCTCTCGATGCGGCGCTGCTGTCGCACGATGCGCTTTTTGGCCTGCGCTAAGCGCAGACGCGCGTCGGACACGAACGAAGGCTCGCTTTTCCGCGGCATGACCTAACACGAGAAAAATGGGGTATAAGCACAACCTTTGCGATAAGTGGGAACTTCCACTCGCGAAGGCAAGAGCTCTGAACACGAAATCCAGTTGTCCGGCACGCAAACCACATGGTGCGCCGCCCTTTATATACAAACGGGTACAGAACTTAGGGCGCTGGATTGATGTTGCGCCAGCACTGGCTGCGGTCCAACTGCCACTCGAAGCCGAAGATGTTGGTCTTGTACGCCCATTTGCGAGAGCCGAGCCTGAGGGAAGAATTGGGTGTGCCCACCAATTCCGGTGAATACCAGTCTTGCGATTGCCGCCCCCGGCGCGGCGCGCCGATGCTTGTCCTTCAGGTAGGTTCACAACTATCAATTCTGGCGTTCTCGATGCGCCGTGACGCCGTAACCGAAATCCCGCCACTTCACCCCAACGCGCCCTGCGGCCGCAGCCGCAGCACCGCCGGCGGCAGATTGGCTGCCAGCCATTCCGCAATCAGCTTCTGCTTCCGGTGATACGCCAGTCCCACCGCGACCACCGCGATGCCGATCAGCGACAGTGCGAACGGGAACAGCAGCGAGTCCTTGAAGACGACGTCGGCGAGGTGGCCGAGATACATCGTGATGCCGATCGCGCCGAAGACGGCGTAGGCGCGGCGGACGATGATGACGGCGATCGCAAGCAGGCCGACGTTCAGCAGGCAGTAGATCGCCTTGCCGAGCTCGGTGGCGCCTTCGGTGGCGCTGACGCCGCCCCAGAAGGCCATCAGGCCGAACAAGTGCATCCAGAAGCCGAAGTCGCGGCTGTGGCTGTTGTAGTCGACGATCCACGCCACCGCGAGAATGCCGAGGCCGAACCAGATCGAGACGATGCGGCGCATCTCCCAGTCGAAATGGCTGACGTTGAAGATCCAGGGCGTGAGGTCCATCGACATGAACCACAGCGCGACCGACATGATCGCGACGATGAAGGGCACGCGATAGAAGCGCAGCGCGATCGCGCCCGCCGCGATCGTGGCGATCTCCATGAACAGCCAACTGCCCTTGATCCAGACGTAGAAGTCGTGGACCGTGCCGGGCTTGCCGAACTTGCCCCACCAGCCGAATTCGGCCTGGACGCCGTAGACGGCGAGCGGTGCCATCGACACGGCGATGGCGATCAGCAGGCCGCCGGGGACGCGCAGGTCGCGGCGCCAGAGGTGGTCGCCGGCGAAGCCGAACGCGGCGGCGTAGGCGAGCGCGCAAGCGGTCAGCGCACGGCCGCCCATCTGCGAGAACGCCACCGTCGAGAACAGGCCCATGGCGCCGATGACGATCAGCGCGCCGGCGTACCAGAGCAGATGCGCGGCATCGAATTTGGCGTGCGCCGCGGGACCCGCCTTCGCCTGTTGCTCGAGGTAGGTCAGCAACCGCTGCAACTCGTCGGGCCCGATCGCGCCGGCCCCGGCTGCGGCGCGCAGATCTTGTTCCGAATAGGACATCGTCTTCACCCTCTGTGATCTCGCCGGAGACGGCACGCAGGGGTCCGATCGCGCAGACGCCTGGGGACGTCGCGCGTCGGGACCGGTGCCGACGGGGCGGATATGGGTGAGTGTAGCGGAATGTGAGCGACGTTCAATATAATTTTGAACGACGCTCAAATATCTACGACCAACATTCTAAATTCCCCATCGCGACGCGGGTGCTAAAGCTGCTTCGACCCCGCCCTTCTCCACACCGTCATGGCCGGGCTTGTCCCGGCCATCCATGTCGTGCGCCTGGAATGACGACGTGGATGCCCGGGACAAGCCCGGGCATGATGAGTCCTGGGTTGGCGGTTTGCCTCATCGCTGAGGCCAGAGGTTGGCGGATACGACCACCAGAGGCCCGCAGCGCAGTCGCCTCAATCCTTGAAATACGGCTCGACCGGGCCGTGGACCTTGATGGTCAGCGGGTTGCCGTGGCGGTCCTTGGCGTTCCCTGCGGCGACGCGGATCCAGCCTTCGCTGATGCAGTATTCCTCGACATTGGTCTTCTCGGCGCCCTTGAAGCGGATGCCGACGTCGCGCGACAGGATCTCCGCATTGTAATAGGGGCTCTTCGGATCGACCGACAGCCGGTCAGGAAATGGGGTCGCAGTCGTCTCGTTGTCGCTCACAGCAGTGCCTCGATCTCTTTCTTCAACGCCTCGGGCGTGGTGGTCGGCGCATGGCGCGACACCACGTGACCGGTGCGATCGACCAGGAATTTGGTGAAATTCCACTTGATCGCTGAGCCCAGCAGGCCCGTCTTCTCGCCCTTCAGGAACCGGTATAGCGGATGCGCGTCCGCACCGTTGACGTCGATCTTCGCGAACAGCGGAAAGGTGACGTCGTACTTGCCGGCGCAGAACGCGCCGATCTCCTCGGCCGTGCCGGGCTCCTGGGCGCCGAACTGGTTACAGGGAAATCCGAGCACGGCAAAGCCCCTGTCAGCATAGGCCCGGTGCAGCGCTTCGAGCCCGCGATATTGCGGCGTGAAGCCGCAGGCGCTGGCGGTGTTGACGATCAGCAGCACCTGGCCCTCGAAGCGCTTCAGCGGCACCTCCTCGCCCTTCAGCGAGGTCGCGGTGAAATCATAGATGCCGGCCATCAGCCCAGCACCGGATCGATCGGCGACGGCGGCGTACCGCCAGCCTCGATCGCTTCGCCAGCGAGAAGGCACGCGTCCTCGCGAAAGCGCTGGCCGACAAGCTGGACGCCGACCGGGACGCGGCCGACCATGCCGGTCGAGACCGTCAGGCCCGGCAGGCCGAAGAACGGAATCGCGATCTGCGTGAGCTGGGCGTGCCAGACCTGCCTGAAGGACTCCTCGTCCTTGCGGTCGAGCTGATCGGCGAACGGCAGCATGCCCGACACCGGCATCAGCAGCAGCGGATGCTGCTCCATGAACAGGAGCCATTGCCGAGTCAGCGCGGCGCGGCGCGCGAGCGTCTGCGACAGGTCGAACGGGTGAACCTTGTCACTGACGCCGCGCAGGCAGGCCAGCGCGCCAGGGTCGCCCTCCTTCTCGGCCGCCGCGAGCTGCGCCTCGTAGCCGTCGCCGAGCCAGAGACGGGTCTGCAGCAGCGCGGCCTCCTGCATCGGCGGCGTGTCCGCGATCTCCTCGACGGTCCAGCCGGCGGCTTCCAGCCGCCTGGCGGCATCGCGCAAGGCGGCCACGACCTCCGGCACCGGGTTCAGCCCGTCCGGGTTGACGCACAGCGTGACGCGCTTCGGCAGCGGCGGGCCCTCGAGCGGCACCGGCATCCACCAGACATCGCGGACGTCGCGCGCCGACATCGCCGCCAGCGCGATCCTGATGTCGTTGATCGTGCGGGCGAGCGGCCCCGAGACGGCGCTGATCTGCGGTCCGATCGGGCGCTCGGGGAACTGTGTATTGAAGGCCGGGATGCGGCCGACCGTCGGGCGCAGGCCGTGGATGCCGCAGGCGTAAGCGGGATAGCGGACGGAGCCGGCGATGTCGGTGCCGTGGCCGATATGGCCGATGCCCGACGCGGTGGCCGATCCTGCGCCGCCCGAGGAGCCGCCCGGCGTGATGCCGGGGTCGCGCGGATTCTTGGTGTGGCCGTGGATGAGGTTGCTGGTGAACCAGCGATAGGAGACCGCCGGGGTGTTGGTGCGGCCGAGCAGCACCGCACCGGCCTTGACCAGGTTGTTGACGACCGGATTGTGTGCCGACGCGATCGCGTCCTTCTGCAGATTGAGGCCGTTGGTGGTGGCGAAGCCGGCCTGGTCGACATTGACCTTGATCGTCACCGGCACGCCGGCGAGCGGCCCCGGATCCTCGCCGCGCGCCAGCCGGGAGTCGATGGCGTCGGCCTGTTGCAGCACGTCCTCGGGGCGATGGTCGATCACGGCGTTGATCGCGGGATTGACCGCATCGAGCCGCGCCAGCGCCGCGGTCGCGGCATCGCGGGCGGAGACCTGTTTCGACTTGATGAGGGCGGCGAGGTCGGCAGCCGGCAGGCGCCAGAGATCGGTCATGGGGAGCTCCGTGGTGACGGATGGCTGTTCTAGCGCGCGGGCTGGATGGGAGAAAGCCGTCCAGGCGCGGCACTCCGGGATAGCCCATGCAGCAACGCGCATGGGTCTTGTCCCCCGCTCGCCGATCGGGACCGAGGGGACGATCAATACCGATCCTGTATCGATCGATCCGGAAACAAGCTTGGTCAAGCTTCACAAACGACTTTAAGACCTCAAGCAACAACATCACGAAGGGGGAAACCACATGATCAGACCGGGCACCATCATGGCCGCGACATTCGTTCTCGCCGCTGCAGCAACGCTGGCGCCGCGCGCAGGCTACGCCGAGACCTACGCCTATGTCGGCAACGCCGACAGCAACGACATCAGCGTCTTCAAATTCGACGCCGCGACCGGCGAGATGACCTCGGTGCAGACGGCTTCCTTCGTCGGCGTCGACAAGCCGGGCTCGTCGACCCCGCTCGCGGTCAGCCCGGACAAGCGGGTGCTGATCGCCGGTGTGCGGTCGCAGCCGTTCCAGGCGGAGAGCTTCGCGATCGATGCCAAGACCGGCCAGCTCAGCCATCTCGGCAACGGCCCGCTCGCCGACAGCATGGCCAACATCGCCTTCGACCGCACCGGCAAGGTGCTGTTCAGCGCGTCCTATGGCGGCAACAAGGTCGCGGCGAATCCGGTCCAGGCCAACGGCGTGGTCGCCGCGCCGAGCCAGGTGCTCCCGACCGGGCTGAACGCCCATGCCTTCCTGCCCTCGCCCGACAATCGCTTCGTGTTCGCGACCAATCTCGGCTCCGACCAGGTGCTCGGCTTCGCCTTCGACGCCGCCACCGGCGCGCTCACGGCCAAGGACGCGCTGACGGTGAAGACGCCGGAGAAGTCAGGGCCGCGCCACTTCATCTTCCACCCGAACGGCAAGTTCATCTATCTCCTCCACGAGCTCAACGCCGATCTCGCCGTCTATGCCTATGACGCCGAGAAAGGCACCTGGAGCGAGCAGCAGCGCACCACCGCCCTGCCCGCCGGCTTCACCGGCAAACCCTGGGCGGCCGATCTTCACGTGACGCCTGATGGTAAGTTCCTCTACGCCTCGGAGCGCGGCTCGAACACGATTGCCGGCTTCAAGGTCGATGCGGCCAGCGGGCGCCTGACCTTGATCGGCAGCGTGCCGACCGAGACCCAGCCGCGCGGCTTCGCCATCGATCCCGCCGGGCGCTATCTCGCCGCCGTCGGCGAGCTGTCGAACGGCATGACGGTGTATCGGATCGACGCCGCCGGCGGCGCACTGGAGAAGCTGAAATCCTACGCCGTGGGCAAGAAGCCGAACTGGGTGGAGTTCGTCAGCCTGCCGTGACCGAACGCCGGCGCCGCCGCGAGATCGTGAGTGGCGGCCCCGGCGTTTCCACCGGCGCTATCATCCCCTATATACAGCGCATGACCATGCCTGCCGCCCAGCCCGACCGCCATCCCCTCGCCGTTCAACATCCGGAACTCGACGACGCCTCGATCCGCCTACTGGTCGAGACCTTCTACGGGCGCGCACGGGAGGACGAGCTGATCGGCCCGATCTTCAACCGTGCGGTGGAGGATTGGGACGAACATATTGGCAGGATCAGCGATTTCTGGTCGTCGATGTTCCTGAAGACGGGCCGCTACACCGGCGCGCCGATGCGGCCGCATCTGTTGCTGTCGTTGCAGGGGCCGCATTTCGACCGCTGGCTGCAACTGTTCGAGGCGACGGCGAAGGACCTGCTCGCGCCGGAACTCGCGGAGCTCTTCATCGTCCGCGCCCGCCGCATCGCCGACAGCTTCGAGATGGGCATCGCCAGCACGCGCGGCGACATCGTGCGCCCGCGCCATTCGGTCTGACCTCGGCTGCAAACATGCGAGCGTTCGAGGAGCGGCGATGCGGCCGCTCTGCGCTCAATGGCGCGTCATCGATTGCGCCGGCATGTTGAAGATCGCTTCGGAGAACGGGAACTCCAGCACGATCTCGCCGTCCTCGTCGGTGACCTCGATGACGGCCGTCATCAGCGCCGCGTTGCCGCCTTCGGTACGCAGCAGTTCCTTGATCATGTCGCGCGCGACTTCCCAGGCGCGGTCGGGACTGCGCAGCACCTCGCCGTCGGTATCGGAGACCAGTTCCTCGCCGATCCGTGTGTTGAAGAAATATCTAGGCATCATCAGCTTCCAATGGGGTCGCGCGCTTGGGTTTTGAAGTCTCGAACATCTCACGACTGCTTCATCCGGCCAGCTCAGCCCCTCAAGCTAGGGACCGAATTGTACGGCGTTGCGAAGCCATCGATCACGAATTCGTTGTTTTCGCGGCTCAATCCGACGAAAACGGCAGCAACTCGCATCTGCAACTTCGCACTGCAATAAACAGGCCTGAGAGGCTCAAACAAAAAGATTCCACTGGCGAACTTTTCGTAGCACGGTAGTTTAATGCTGAGGACGATAACCGTCCCATCTTGAAGGAGAGGACAATGGCCTGGAAAGCACCGAAGATCGTTGAAGTGCCGGTCGGCATGGAAATCAACATGTACGCCTGCGCGGCCCGCAAATAATTCGCGGGTGTGACGTCCAGGTCTCGGCGATCAGGACGTCGACGCTTGAGGGTGGGGATCAGCGACCGCGTATGTGCCAGCCCGTACGCGGGTCGGATGTCCCACCCTCGTCACCTTCCCTGCGGGCGATCCTGGCCGTTGGTCAGCTTGCCTGTCGGTCATCCTGCCGCTGGTAATCGCGTGCGCCACCACAGCTGAATTCCAGGAGACGGCTCATGCTTCGCCTCGTCGTCCTGGGCGCCGCCGCAGGCGGTGGAGTGCCGCAGTGGAATTGCGGCTGCGCCGTGTGCCGTGCCGCGCGCACGGATCATCCCGAGATCAGCAACAGCCAGGCCTCGGTCGCGGTCAGCGCCGACGGGGCGAACTGGTTCCTGATCAACGCCTCGCCCGATCTGCGTCAGCAGGTCACCCGCACGCCGCAATTGCATCCGAAGCCCGGCGCCTTGCGCCACAGCCCGATCGCCGGCGTGATCCTGACCAATGGCGAGATCGACGCGGTCACGGGGCTGCTGTCGATGCGCGAGAGCTCGCCATTTTCGATCCATGCGCATCCCAAGGTGCTTGCGATCCTCAGATCGAACAACATCTTCGATGTGCTGAAGGACGAGACCGTCAAGCGCGTGCCGATCGTGATCGACGTGCCGTTCCGGCCGCTTTTGCAGGACGGAAGGCCCTCGGGCCTGGAGGTCACGGCCTTCGCCGTCTCGGGAACGAGCGCGTGGTATCTGCGCGACAAGCAGCATCCCGGCGGTAGCTCCACGACCGGCGACACGCTGGGCCTGAAGATTGCCGATCTCGAAGGCGGCCAATATTGCTACGTCATCGCCGCCTGTGCCGGCGTCGACGATGATCTGAGAACGAGATTGAAGGGCGCGCCGCTGGTGCTGTTCGACGGCACGGTGTGGCGCGACGACGAGATGATCCAGGCCGGACTCGGCAACAAGACCGGGCAGAGCATGGGACATATCGCGATGTCCGGAGAAAGCGGCGCGATCAAGCAGCTGGCGGACATCGGGATCGGCAGGAAGGTCTTCCTGCACATCAACAACTCCAATCCGGCGTGGCTGCACGCCTCACCCGAGCGGCAAACGTTGGAACGCGAGGGATGGGAAATCCCCGCTGAAGGGATGGAGATCGTACTGTGAGTGAGGCAAAACTGAGTGGAATGACGGCGCTGTCGGTCGGCAAGGGCGTGACCTTGAACAGTGCCAGCGAGCTGGAAGCGGCGCTGCGCCATATCGGGGCGACGCGCTATCACAACCTGCATCCGTTTCATAAGCTGCTGCATGGCGGCAAGCTGAACAAGGGCCAGGTGCAGGCCTGGGCGCTGAACCGCTACTACTATCAATCGACGATCCCAATCAAAGACGCGATGGTGATGACGCGCTTCCGCGATCGCGCCACCCGGCTGGAATGGCGGCACCGCATCGAGGATCATGACGGCGACGTCGGCAGCGAAGGCGGCATCGAGCGCTGGATCAAGCTCACGGAGGGCCTGGGCCTCGACACGGACTATGTCGAATCCACCGAGGGCATCCTGCCCGCTACCCGTTTCGCGGTCGAAGCCTATGTGCATTTCTGCCGCGACCGCTCACCGCTGGAGGCGATCGCCTCGTCGCTGACCGAGCTGTTCGCGCCGAGCATCCATGAAGAGCGTATCTCGGGCATGCTCGAGCACTACAATTTCGTCAACAACGACACGATGAGCTACTTCAAGCGGCGTCTCACCCAGGCGCCGCGCGACGCCAACTTCGCGCTGCATTACGTCAAGGAGCACGCCACCACGCCGGAGCAGCGCGCCGCCGTGTGCAACGCGCTGATCTTCAAGACCAACGTGCTGTGGGTGCAGCTCGACGCACTGTATTACGCCTATGTCGAAGGCAACATCCCGCCCGGCGCCTTCGTGCCGAAGGAGGGGTAGCCGTGTCCCGTTTGAACCACCGCTCTCGTACCGCGAACGGTGCACTCCCTCCCCCCTTGCGGGGGAGGGTTGGGGTGGGGGGTCCACACGGGAAGTCTTTGCTGGGACCCCCACCCCCGACCCCTCCCCGCAAGGGGGAGGGGAGTGGCATCGTGCTCTGCGCGGCCACCGTGCTTCTTCACGACTACACGACTTAGAGACCCGCCATGGCTCCGCGTCACATCCAAGTCACCGAGACCAGCCGCGTGGTGCTGCCGCGACACACCAAGCTGAAGTTCGACGAGACGCGCCAGGTCTGGGTCATCCTCGCCCCTGAGCGCGTGCTGGCGCCGGACGAGATCGCGGTCGAGGTGCTCAAGCTGTGCGACGGCGCGCGCGCCGTCGCCGGCATCATCGACGATCTCGCGGCGAAATATGCCGCGCCCCGCGACGTCATCGCGACCGACGTCGTCGCCATGCTGCAGGATCTCGCCGACAAGGGATTTCTCACCGAGGTTCGGGAGACGACATCATGACCGAGCTCACCGAGACGACGCCGCAGATCGACGCGAATGACGGCCTTGCCGTGCTGGAGCGGCGCGGCTCCACGGCCGAGACCTACGGCATCCCGCTCGCCGTGCTGGCCGAGCTGACGCATCGCTGTCCGCTGCAATGCCCCTATTGCTCCAACCCGCTGGAGCTCGATCGCGCCGGGCAGGAGCTGACGACGGCGGAGTGGAAGAAGGTGCTGTCGGAGCTCGCCGAGATCGGCGTGCTGCAGATCCACTTCTCCGGCGGCGAGCCGACCGCGCGCAAGGATCTGGTCGAGCTGGTGCAGCATGCCAACGACGTCGGACTCTACACCAACCTGATCACCTCGGCCGTGCTCTTGACCCGCGAGCGGCTCAAGGAGCTGGCCGATGCCGGGCTGTCCCATGTCCAGATCAGCTTCCAGGGCAGCGAGGCCGGCATCGCCGACCGCGTCGGCGGCTACAAGGGCGGCCACGTCAAGAAGCTCGAGGTCGCGCGCTGGACCCGCGAGCTCGAGCTGCCGCTGACGGTCAACGCCGTCATGCACCGGCAGAACCTGCATCAGCTGCCTGATATCATCCGGATGGCGGTCGATCTCGACGCCGACCGGCTCGAGGTCGCCAACGTGCAATATTACGGCTGGGCGCTGAAGAATCGCGCCAGCCTGATGCCGACCTACGCCCAGCTCGAAGAGACCGACCGCATCGTCGAGGACGCCCGCGAGCGGCTGAAGGGCACGCTGACCATCGACTACGTGGTGCCGGACTATTACGCGCTGCGGCCGAAGAAATGCATGGGCGGCTGGGGCCGGCAGTTCTTCAACATCTCGCCCTCGGGCAAGATCCTGCCCTGCCACGCCGCCGAGAGCATCACCGGGCTCGACTTCATGTCGGTGCGTTCGAACCATTCGATCGCCTGGATCTGGCAGAACTCCGAGGCCTTCAACCGCTACCGCGGCACCGGCTGGATGAAGGAGCCGTGCAAATCCTGCGAGTTCCGCGAGATTGATTTCGGCGGCTGCCGCTGCCAGGCGTTCGCGCTGACCGGCGACGCCGCCAACACCGATCCGGCCTGCACCTTATCCCCGCTACACGAGAGCATCTTCAAGCAGGCGGAACGTGACGCGGCCTCGGGCCAGGACCGCTTCCTCTATCGCAACTTTGCCGGCGGCACGCCGGAGAACGGCAACGATGCCTGACGCCGAAGCCGGCCGCGCCTCCGCGCACCGCAGCGATCCGTTCATCCCGCTGACGTCGGAATGGCTGGATGTCTCCGGCGGTCACCAGATCTATGTCGAGAGCAGCGGCCGCGCTGGCGGCATTCCCGCGGTTTATCTGCACGGCGGGCCGGGCTCCGGATGCCAGCCGGATCACCGCCGGCTGTTCGATCCCGAGCGCTTCCACGCCGTGCTGTTCGACCAGCGCGGCGCCGGCCGTTCGCGTCCTGCACGCAGCCGCGACAACAACACCCTGCCCGACCTGATCGCCGACATGGAGGCGATCCGCGAAAGATTCGGTTTCGAGCGCTGGATCGTCGCCGGCGGCTCCTGGGGCGCCACCTTGGCGCTGGCTTATGCGCAGGCGCACCCGACGCGCGTCACGGGCCTGGTGTTGCGCGCGACCTTTTTCGGCACCCGCGCGGAGGTGGCGACCGCCTTCGGCGAGACGCTGGCGCGCTTTCACCCAGCCCTGCACCGCGACTTTCTGGAGCTGCTGCCGGAGAACGAGCACGCCGATCCGTGCGACGCCTACTTCCGGCGCATCCTCGATCCCGATCCGGCGATCCATGGCCCTGCCGCCCGCGCCTGGCACGATACCGAGCGCGCGCTGTCGGAGGTGAAGCCCGCGCGCGCCCGGCTCGATCGCCTCGCCATCCGCTCCGGCACCGCCTTGCCGGCGACGCCGTTCATGGAGGCGCACTATTTCTCGCACGACAGCTTCATGGCGCCGGACCAGTTGCTGCGCAATGCGAACAGCCTCAGCGGGATTCCCGGAATCATCGTGCAGGGCCGCTACGACCTGCTTTGTCCGCCAGCGACCTCGGCACGGCTGGCGGAGGTGTGGCGCGACGCCGAAATCCGTGTCGTCGAAGCCGCAGGTCACAATCTTTATGACCCCGGCATCCGCGATGCGGTCATGAAAGCCATCTCCGACATGGCTAAGCGCACGACCGCGCCTTAAACATGTGATCGTCTCCCCTCATTCCTGAGGAGCCATGCGCAGCATGGCGTCTCGAAGGATGAGGCCGATCCATCCCGACCTCATGGTTCACCAGGCAATGCGCAAGCATTGTCCGCGAGACGCGCCCGAGGGGCGCTCCTCACCATGAGGAATTGGCCGCCAAACAAGGACATCTGCAATGCCCATCGCCGGGAAAGGCATGCTGTTGACATCGATGAACATCGATGCCGCTGACGAAGCCGACTTCAACCGCTGGTATGACAGCGAGCATCTCGAAGAGCGCGTGGCCATCCCCGGCTTCATCGAGGCGCGGCGCTATGTCGCCGAGCAGGGCAGCCCGAAATATCTCTGCCTGTATTCGACCGAGACGATCGACGTGCTCGACAGCGCGCCCTATCGCGCCCGGCTCGAGTCGCCGACGGAATGGTCGAAGGCAGTGATGGCGCGGTTCAAGAACATGATCCGCAGCGTCGCGCGCATCACGATCTCGATCGGCGCCGGTCGCGGCGCGGTGCTCGGCATCATCCGCCTGCGGCCGAAGCCGGGACAGGACGGGGCGCTGCGCGACGCGCTGCAGATCGAGCTCGATCCGAGCGAGGTCAAGGGCGTCATCTCGATGCACCTGCTCGAGGGCGATGCTGATCTCTCCGGTCCGGCAGCCGGGGTTCCTGCGAGCTCACGCGATGCCGACTGGTTCATCCTCATCGACGGCACCGACAGTCATGCCATCGCGACCTTGATGACCACGCGCTTCGCGGCGATCGACGGTCCGCTGGCGACGCAGATCTCGGCCGGCATCTACAGGCTGATGTGGGACCTGAGCCGCGCGGACATCGCCTCTGGCTGAGCGCGCATTGTTCTGCATCAATGACGCGAGCGTGCAACCGGCAGATGCAGCCGCTCGCCACAATGCCGCAACGCAACAAATTCGATGGCAGCATCACGCCCGCAATGCGGCGCCGCACACTGTGCACGAAGGGCAGCTTTGCAAATTTGCCTTTGTGTGCGCCTTGGAATGGCTCTAGTCTCATAAGACTATTCAATTGAGCCATTCAAAAAACAGAAGGGCGACGAACAGGACCTGCTCCGGACTCCCAATCGATCCCCAGCCGATCCTGAACAAGCAGTCGTCCTCACGTCAGGAAGGCCGCGCGCTCATGGTTCGCCGCGCGGACAGGGTATGAATGAGAGCGACTGATATCTCGGCCCCCGACTACTTTCACAAAGTAGTCGATTGCCAATGGGCTTGTCCCGCGCACACTCCGGTCCCCGAATACATCCGACTGATCGCCGAGGGTCGCTACAGCGACGCCTACATGATCAATTGGAAATCGAATGTATTCCCGGGCATTCTCGGACGCACCTGCGATCGCCCTTGCGAGCCCGCCTGCCGACGTGGGCGCGTCGAGGAAAGCCCGGTCGCGATCTGCCGCCTCAAGCGCGTGGCGGCCGATTTCAAGGACGACGTCCATCAGCGCATGCCGCGCCCTGCCCCGAAGAACGGCCGGCGCATCGCGCTGGTCGGCGGCGGCCCGGCATCGCTGACCGTGGCGCGCGATCTCGCGCCGCTCGGCTATCACTGCACCGTGTTCGACGCCGATCCCAAACCCGGCGGCATGATGCGCTCACAGATTCCCAAGTTCCGCCTGCCCGACAGCGTCATCGACGAGGAGACGGGCTACGTGCTCAGCCTCGGCGTCGACTACAAGGCCGGCCATCGTATCGACAGCCTCAAGAAGCTGCTGGCCGAGAACTATGATGCCGTCTTCATCGGCTCCGGCGCGCCGCGCGGCCGGGAGCTGAACATTCCAGGTCGGGAGGAAGCGGCGGCCAACATCCATCTCGGCATCGACTGGCTATCCGGTGTCTCGTTCGGCCACACCGACAAGATAGGCAAGCGCGTGATCGTGCTCGGCGGCGGCAACACCGCGATGGATTGCTGCCGCACCGCGCGCAGGCTCGGCGGCGAAGACGTCAAGGTCATCGTGCGCTCCGGCTTCGAGGAGATGAAGGCGTCTCCGTGGGAGAAGGAGGACGCGCTGCACGAGGACATTCCGATCCTCAATTATCTCGTTCCGATCGCGTTCCACCATGCCGCCGGCAAGCTGACCGGCATGACCTTCCAGAAGGTGAAGGCGGAATATGACGCCAACGGCGGACGCTCGCTGGTGCCGTCCGGCGAGCCCGACGAGACCTATCCCTGCGACGACGTGCTGGTCGCCGTCGGCCAGGAGAACGCATTCCCCTGGATCGAAGCCGATTGCGGCATCGAATTCGACAAGCGGCACATGCCCAAGGTCGATCCGACCACCTTCGTCTCGACCAATCCAAAGGTGTTCTTCGGTGGCGACGCCGCGTTCGGGCCGAAGAACATCATCTGGGCGGTCGCACAGGGCCACGAGGCCGCGCTGTCGATCCATCGCCTGCTCTCGGGCGAGGACATCACCGAGCGCCCGCTGCCCGAGGTGCACATCTCCTCGCAGAAGATGGGCATTCATGAATGGAGCTATGACAACGACATCTCCTCCGACAAACGCTTCAAGGTGCCGCATCGTGACAAGGTCGTGGCGCTGAAGGACATCCGCACCGAGGTCGAGCTCGGCTACGACGTCAAGCTCGCGCTCGGCGAGGCGCATCGCTGCCTGAATTGCGACGTGCAGACGGTGTTCTCCGACACGCTGTGCATCGAATGCGACGCCTGCGCCGACATCTGTCCGATGGATTGCATCACCTTCACCGACAATGGCGAGGAGGCGGATCTGCGCGAGCGGCTGAAGGCGCCCTCGCTGCATCCCGACCAGAGCCTCTACGTGTCCTCGGATCTGAAGACCGGGCGCGTGATGGTGAAGGACGAGGACGTCTGCCTCCATTGCGGCCTGTGCGCCGAGCGCTGTCCCACCGGTGCGTGGGACATGCAGAAATATTTCATCGAGACGACCCACGCAGGTAACGCATGTCCCAGCAAGCGCCGCTCAGCAGCGTAAACGACTTCGTCGTCCGCTTCGCCAACGTCAACGGCTCCGGCTCGGCCAGCGCCAACGAGCTGTTCGCGCGCGCCGTGCTCCGTCACGGCGTGCCGGTGAGCCCACGCAACATCTTCCCGTCGAACATCCAGGGCCTGCCGACCTGGTACGAGGTGCGCGTCACCGAAGCGGGCCATCTCGGCGCCCGCGGCGGCGGCACTGATTTGATGGTGGCGATGAACCCGCAGACCTGGGACAAGGACGTCGCCGGTATCGCGCCGGGCGGCTATCTGTTCTACGATTCCACCAAGCCGATGCCGGCAACCAAGTTCCGCGACGACATCACCGTCATCGGCGTCCCGCTGACCGCGATCACCAACTCGACCTATTCGGATCCGCGCCAGCGCCAGCTGTTCAAGAACATCATCTACCTCGGCGCGCTCTCAGCGCTGCTCGACATGGATCCGAAGCTGATCGAGCAATTGATCGGCGAGCAGTACAAGGGCAAGGAGAAGCTGCTCTCCTCCAACGTCCACGCGCTGCATCTCGGCCGCGACTGGGCGCTGCAGAATTTGAAATGCCCGATCGGCCTGCGCATCAAGAAGGCCGACAAGGTCGGCGACCGCATTTTCATCGAGGGCAACAACGCCGCCGCGCTGGGCGCCGTCTATGGCGGCGCCACGGTCTGCGCCTGGTACCCGATCACGCCGTCGTCTTCGCTGGCCGAAGCGTTCAGCAACCACTGCAAGAAACTGCGGCACGATCCGGAAACCGGGCAGGCCAAATACGCGATCGTGCAGGCCGAGGACGAGCTCGCCTCGATCGGCATGGTGGTCGGCGCGTCCTGGAACGGCGCCCGCGCCTTTACCACGACATCGGGCCCCGGCGTTTCGCTGATGACCGAGTTCATCGGCCTGTCCTACTTTGCCGAGATCCCGGCCGTGATCATGAACGTGCAGCGCGCCGGCCCCTCGACCGGCATGCCGACGCGGACGCAGCAATGCGACCTGATCGCCTGCGGCTATGCCTCGCACGGCGATACCAAGCACGTGATGCTGTTCCCCGAAGATCCGGCCGAGGCGTTCGAGTTTGCCGCTGCGGCGTTCGATCTTGCCGAGCGGCTGCAGACCACGATCTTCCTGATGCTCGACCTCGACATCGGCATGAACCAGCGGCTGTGCAGACCGCTGAAGTGGGACGATGCCAAGCAATATGACCGCGGCAAGGTGATGACGGCGGAGATGCTCGACGAAGGCCGCGACTTCGGCCGCTATCTCGACGTCGACGGCGACGGCATTCCGTTCCGCACCTACCCCGGCACGCATCCGACGAAGGGCTCCTACTTCACCCGCGGCACGTCGCGTGACCGCTACGCGCGCTATTCCGAGGAAGGCGCCGTCTATGCCGACAACGTGCAGCGCCTGCTGCGCAAGTTCCAGACCGCGCAAGACATGGTGCCGCGGCCGCTGCAGGCCAATGCGAGCAAGCCGACGAGATATGGCGTGATCTATTTCGGCTCGACCGCGCCGGCGATGGACGAGGCGATCGGACTGCTGGAGGCGCGCGGCTGCCAGCTCGACCGGCTGCGCATCCGCGCCTTCCCGTTCCATTCGAGCGTGGCGAGTTTCATCGCCGAGCACGACTTCGTCTATGTGGTCGAGCAGAACCGCGACGCCCAGCTGCGCCAGCTGATCGTCACCGAGAACGGCATCGACCCGGTCCGGCTGGTGCCGATCCTGCATTATGACGGCACGCCGATCACGGCGCGCTTCATCGCCGATGCGATCGGCGACCACCAGGACCACATCAAGGTCACCCCACTGCGCAAGGCCGTGTCATGACGTACTCTTCGCTCTCTCCGCCGTCATGCCCGGGCTCGACCCGCCTGCGCGGCCGTAGCTGCTTCGGCGCGGCGAAGGCCCGGGTATCCACGTCTTTCCTCCCGGCCCCGACGTGGATGGCCGGGACAAGCCCGGCCATGACGATGCCGGGTGATGCGAGGCTCTCATGACCTACATCGCAAAGCCTAAGTTCCAGCATCCGGGCATCAAGAAGAACGCGCTCGGCTACAGCCATCGCGACTACGAGGGCAAGATTTCGACCCTCTGCGCCGGCTGCGGCCACGATTCGATCACGGCCTCGATCATCGAGGCCTGTTTCGAGCTGTCGATCGAGCCGCATCGCGTGGCAAAAATCTCCGGCATCGGCTGCTCGTCGAAGACGCCGGACTATTTCCTCGGCAATTCGCACGGCTTCAACACCGTGCACGGTCGCATGCCCTCGGTGCTGACCGGCGCCAACCTCGCCAACCGCGAGCTGATCTATCTCGGCGTCTCCGGCGACGGCGATTCCGCCTCGATCGGCTTCGGCCAGTTCGCCCACGCGATCCGGCGCGGCGTGAACATGACCTATATCGTCGAGAACAATGGTGTCTACGGCCTGACCAAGGGCCAATTCTCGGCGACCGCCGACCGCGGGTCGAAGTCGAAGAAGGGCGTCACCAACACCGACAATCCGATCGATCTGGTCGGCATCGCGCTGCAGCTCGGGGCCACCTATGTGGCGCGGTCGTTCTCGGGCGACAAGAAGCAGCTGGTGCCGATCATCGAGGGCGCCATCCAGCACAAGGGCGCGGCGTTCATCGACGTCATCAGCCCGTGCATCGCGTTCAACAATCACGCCGGCTCAACCAAGAGCTTCGACTATGTCCGCGAGCACAACGATGCCGTGAACCGGCTCGACGTGCTGACCGGACGCGATCCGATCGAGATCGACCAGGATCCGGGCACGGTGCAGATCGTCGAGCAGCACGACGGCTCCAGGCTGGCGCTGCGCAAGATCGACGCCGACTACGACCCGCACGACCGGCTCGGCGCCATGACCTTCCTGCAGAAGCATGCCGCGCAAGGCCAGATCGTGACCGGCCTGCTCTATGTCGATCCGGAAGCCGATGATCTGCACAACCACCTCAACACGGTGGAGCGGCCGCTCAACCGACTGGAGGCCGCGGATCTGTGTCCGGGACAGGCCGCGCTCGACAAGATCAATGCGAGTCTGCGCTAGCAGACCGCTGCGTGGAGAGCGTGTGCTCTGTAGCCGTCCTTCGAGACGCCTGCCTCCGGCGGGCTCCTCAGGACGAGGGCGGAGTGCATTGCGCCCGCTTCTGGCGGGGCTATCGCATTTCACAATCGGAGTTTTGCGCTTCTCTATCTCCACGTCATGGCCGGGCTTGTCCCGGCCATCCACGTCGTTCGGCACGCTGAGAACCACGTGGATGCCCGGGACCAGCCCGGGCATGACGGAGTAACTAACTGGCAGATCGTTCGTTGCGACAGCTCGGCATATCCTGGTGAGCCGCGCCCTCGCTCCTCATCGTGAGGAGCGCCGCAGGCGCGTCTTGAACCATGAGGCCCGTCATCGTTGATGACGATTACGCCCGCAGCGCGCTCGCCCAAACGCGATCGAGCTGCGCGATCGCCGCTGGCAGCGGCAGCGCCGAGAGCGCGTCGTCGCCACCACTCACAAGCCCAAACTCGCGCAGCCGCAGCAGCGCCTCATCGATATTGAACGCCCGACCCAGCCCGAACATCTGCTGCAGCAACTCCTCGACATGGCTGCCCAATGCAGCACGCGAGAGCGGCACCGACGCCAGCAGCAGGCCGCCATAGGCCAGCATCGCTTCCTTCCAGTCCTGGTCCTCGGCCTCGCCGATCAAATAGTTGAAGATGCCGGAATTGTTGTTGACGTTGCGGAAGTAGATGTTGTCGGTGACCTGCTTCTGATGGATCAGCGACTGGCGGTGGAAGTTGCCCCATTGCCGCAGGATGAAGGCGCCGAGCGCGAACAATCCCGACAGCGCCGCCAGCGCCTGCTCCGTATCGTTGTCGTGCACGGTGCCGCTGAGGCCGAGATAGAAGCCGGCGACGATGAACAGCACGGTCAAGGTCGAAGCCAGCTTGAGCAGGATCGGTACGCCGCCGACGAGCGCCGGCACGCCCAGCGTCAGCTGCTCGCGCAGGCCCATGACGACGCGGACGTTCGGCAGCAGCGCCTCGAGGTCGAAGCGCGCGATGTGGCGGAAATATTTGAACAGCACCGCGCCGCCGCGGATCTTGTTGCGGCCGCGCCAGGCGGCGGCCTTGCTCTTCTTCTTGACCGGCTCGTCGGGCTTGGTCGCGACCATCAGCACGATGTCGTCATAGACCTCGATCTCATGCTTGCGCCGTCGCAGCCCATACAGCATGGGGACCTCGATCGTCTCCTGATGCTGGCCACGCCGGAACATCCGTACAGCACGATAGTCGGAGATCGGCGCCTTCAGCTTGACCCGCACCAGCGCATGCTCGGCAAAGGCGCGCTCGATCTCGTCATGGCTGATCTCGATGAAATTGGCCTCGCCGAGCACCCGCACGACTTCGTCGGCGAGGCTGCGATAGGCCGCGTCGAGATCCTCCGGCGATCGACGGCGGCCGACCGGCACCTCGGGATCGAAGTCGAAATAGGCGTCGCGGAACCGATCGAGCTCGTCGAAATATTGATGGTGCAGAATCGCGCCGAGCATACGCGCCAGCTGCCGCAGCTCGCTGGCCTGGGCGTCATCGACATGGCCGTTCGAGATCAGGCCATCAAGAATGTCCGACTTGCGCAACGGAATGAACCGGTCCCGCCGCTCCGCCGCCGCCGTCTTCCCTGGTCCGACCACGCCTCTCACGCCCGAGCTTCGATCTGCGCCATTGACAGCCGATCCGGCTGCACGGGCCGGCGCGTCCGGCCAACCCGCATACCATAGCGCCCCGATCCGGTTCACGCCACTCGCCGCAACACGTAAGCTGCAGGTCCCGCCTGCAGAACGAGAGACTGATCATGACCGACGCCGGGCAACAGACATCGCCGTTCCGGGCCATCCGGGCCATCGACTACACCGTCATCCTGGTGCGCGACTGGTCCGCGATGCGCCGCTTCTATGAGGAGGTGCTGGGCTTTCCCCTGCTGCGCGAGCTGTCACATGGCTGGATCGAGTACCAGGCCGGCAGCAACACGCTGGCGCTCGCCCGGCCGCAACGGCTGGCCTCGGACCAGCCGACGCCGCCAGGGAGCGCATCGCTTCAGCTCGCCTTCAAGGTGACCCCCGACGATGTCGACCGCTGCGCGGCCGAGCTGACCGGCAAGGGCATCGCCCTCATGGAGCCGCCGACGGACCAGCCCTTCGGCCACCGCACGCTGTTCTTCAGGGATCCCGACGGCAATCTGCTCGAGGTGTTTGCGGACATCTAAGGCTTGGCGGCCGCGCTAGGCGGCCGCCGGTTGTATCCGGGGATTGAGCACGTACTCCTTCAGCACCTTGTCGGTGGCGGCATCGACTTCCACCAGCGAGACGTCGTAGCTCCAGAGATCGGCGAGATGCTGCAGCACGCGCTTGGTGTCGGTCTCGCTGAGCTGGGCCCCCTTCACCACGGTATGCCGCAGCATCAGGCGGCGGTCGCCGGCGAGATCGACATCGACCACCTCGATGTTCGGATCGATGCAACCGACGTCGTACTGCTTGGACAGCTCGCGGCGGACGCGGCGATAGCCGCGCTCGTCATGAATGGCGTCGACGAGGATGCCGGCGCGCTCGGCCGGATCGTCATGCAGGTGGAACAGTCTGAGCTGCCGGATCAGGTTGGGGCTGAGGAACTGGCTGATGAAGCTCTCATCGCGATAATTGGCCCAGACGTCGCGCAGCACCGCCATCTCGTCGCCGGTGCCGGCGATGTCCGGAAACCACTCGCGGTCCTCGTCGGTCGGGTCCTTCACGATGCGCTCGATGTCCTGCATGATCGCAAAGCCGAGCGCGTAAGGGTTGAATCCGGAGAAGCGCGGATCGTCGAACTCCGGCTGGAAGACGACGTTGGTGTGCGACTGCAGGAACTCCAGGAAGTTGCCGTCGGTGAGGCGGCCGTCCTGGTGCAGCCGGTTCATGATGCGATAATGCACATAGGTCGCCGTGCCCTCGTTCATGACCTTGGTCTGGCCCTGCGGATAGAAGTATTGCGCGATGTGGCGGACGATGCGCAGCAATTCGCGCTGCCACATCGCCAGCCGCGGCGCGGTCTTCTCCAGGAAATAGAGCAAATTTTCCTGCGGGAGGCCGAGCAGCGCGCGGCGCCGCTCGACGTTCAGCATCGCATTGGTCTTGACCGGGCCGGTCGGCACCGTACGCCAGAGATCGTTGAACTGGCCCTCCTCGTAGAGCCTGCGCTTGCCGGCGCGCTTCTCCTCCTCGCGGAAGTCGAGCTTCTTCTTGCCGGGATAGCGGTCGACGCCGTGCGACATCAGCGCATGCGCCGCGTCCAGCGTATGCTCGACCGCGAGCCGGCCGTAGCGCTCCTCGCATTGCGCGATGTAGCCGCGGGCGAAATCGAGATAGTCGAGGATGCCGTCGGCGTCGGTCCACTGCTTGAACAGATAGTTGTTCTTGAAGAAATGGTTGTGGCCGAACGCGGCGTGCGCGATCACCAGCGTCTGCATCGTCGCCGTATTCTCCTCCATCAGATAGGAGATGCAGGGCGAGGAGTTGATCACGATCTCATAGGCGAGGCCCATCAGGCCCTTGCGGTACGAGGCCTCGTGATAGGCGAAGTGCTTGCCGAACGACCAGTGCTTGTAGAACAGGGGCATGCCGACCGAGGAATAGGCGTCGAGCATCTGCTCGGCCGTGATCACCTCGATCTGGTTGGGATAGGTGTCGAGCCCGAGCTCCTTCTCGGCGACGGCTTCGCAGGCATCGTGGATGCGCTGCAGGGTGAGGAAATTCCAATCCGCGCCCTCGAACAGCAACCCGCTCATGACGCCGCCCTCTCCTGCGTGGTGCCGCGACGCTGAAACAGGTCGTGGAACACCGGGAAGATCTCGCTGCGGTCACGCACCTTGCGCATCGACAGCGGCTCGCCATCGGCGCGCAGCCGCTCATACAGCGACCACAGCGCGGAGTCCGGCATCTCGAACGAATAGGTGCCGGATTCACCGACCTCGAGATAGGCGAAGAACTGCGACACCGGCAGGATATTGTCCGTCAGCAGGCGGGCGACGTTATCGGAATCCGAGGTGGCGTTGTCGCCGTCGGAGGCCTGCGCCGCGTAGATGTTCCAGTCCGAGGGGCGGAAGCGCGAGCGGACGATGTCGTGCATGCATTGCAGGGCGCTCGATACCAAGGTGCCGCCGGATGCCGGTCCATAGAAGAAGGTCTGCTCGTCGACCTCCTCGGCGCGATCGGTATGACGGATGAAGACGATCTCGACATGACGGTAGCGCCGGGTCAGGAACACGTAGAGCAGCATGTAGAAACGCTTGGCGAGGTCCTTCATGTGCTCCGACATCGAGCCGGACACGTCCATCAGGCAGAACATCACGGCCTGCGCGATCGGCTTGGGCACGGCCTCGAAGCGGCGGTAGCGGATGTCGATCGGATCGATGAAGGGGATGCGCTTGGCCTTGGCCTTCAGGGCTTCGAGCTCGGCCAGCAGCGCGGCACGCTTGTCGTCGTCGGTCTCCTGCTCCAGCTGGGCCTCGAGCTCGGCAATCGCTTCCGGCCGCGGACGGCGCAGCGCGACGCGGCGGGCCAAGGCGCGGGTGACGGTGCGGCTGATCGAGATGTTGGCCGGTGAGCCCGACGTCGAGTAGCCGGCACGCACCAGCCCCTCGCTCTCGGCCTCGGCGAATTTGCGCTTGGCGAGATCAGGCAATTCGAGATCGTCGAGGAAGAGATTGACGAACTCCTCCTTGCTCAGCACGAAGCGGAACGCGTCCTCGCTGTCGCCCTGCCCCGGTGCCGACTTGCGGCCGCTGCCGTCGCCGGAGCGCGGCAGGATGTCGCCTTCGACGAACTTCTTGTTGCCGGGCAGCACCATGTCGCGGGTGCCGCCCTCGCGGCGGAAGCGCGGCTCGTCCATGCCGTCGAGCGGGATCGAGACCTCGCCGCCCTCCAGCACGTCCTTGATGTCGCGGTCCTGCGAGGTCTTCTTGACCGCTCCCTGAACCAGGGCCTTGGCGCGGCGCAAAAATCGCTGACGATTTTCGAGACTTTTGCCGCCCGGATTCAGGCGCCGATCAATGATGTGCATGACCACGTTCCATACGCCTCCTGCTGCAGCGGCTTCGACTCCTGCTCTCCCCCGCCGCGATGCCGCGGCGCAGTATCGGACCCGACACTGCAACGGCACCCTCTGCCTGTCCGACGCCTCCCAGCGAAGCTCAGCGTCGAACGTTCATCTCGTTCGTAACCCTGGCGCCGACGTCAGACCGATGGCCTGCCGCACCTGCAGTGAACATCGGCGCCGGACCACGATCAACCCGCCTGCTTCACGCGCATGTACCACTCGACCAGCCGACGGACCTGCCGCTCGGTGTAGCCGCGTTCGACCATGCGCGCGACGAAGTCGTCGTGCTTCTTCTCGGTCTCGCCGTCCTTCTTGGTACCGAACGAGATGACCGGAAGCAGATCCTCGACCTGCGAGAATATCCTCTTTTCGATGACTTCGCGGATCTTTTCGTAGGAGGTCCAGGACGGATTTTTGCCTCCATTCTGGGCTCGGGAGCGCAGCGAGAACTTGACAACCTCGTTGCGGAAGTCCTTCGGGTTGGCGATCCCGGCCGGCTTCTCGATCTTGGTCAGCTCCTGGTTCAACAGCTCGCGATTGAGCAGCTGTCCCGTATCGGGATCCTTGAAGTCTTGATCCTCGATCCAGGCGTCGGCGTAGTCGACGTAGCGATCGAACAGGTTCTGGCCGTAATCGGAGTAGGATTCGAGATAGGCCTTCTGGATCTCGTGGCCGATGAACTCGGCGTAGCGCGGCGCGAGATCCGCCTTGATGAATTCGAGGTATCGTTTCTCGAGCTCCTCGGGCAGTTGCTCGCGCTTGATCGACTGCTCCAGCACGTACATCAGATGCACGGCGTCGGCCGATACTTCCGCCGTATCGTGATTGTAGGTCGCAGCCAGCACCTTGAAGGCAAAGCGGGTGGAGATGCCGTCCATGCCCTCGTCGACGCCGGCAGCATCGCGATATTCCTGCACGCTGCGCGCCTTCGGATCGGACTCCTTGAGGCTCTCGCCGTCATAGACCCGCATCTTGGCATACAGCGTCGAGTTCTCGTGCTTGCGCAGGCGCGACATCACCGAGAAGCGGGCG
Organism: Bradyrhizobium sp. SZCCHNR1043; assembly: GCF_032489675.1. Classification (NCBI taxonomy): domain Bacteria; kingdom Pseudomonadati; phylum Pseudomonadota; class Alphaproteobacteria; order Hyphomicrobiales; family Nitrobacteraceae; genus Bradyrhizobium; species Bradyrhizobium sp. SZCCHNR1043. The sequence goes on along the minus strand of NZ_JAUEYN010000003.1, from coordinate 88,998 downwards.
AGCGTGTCCAAGGTCGCCGGCGCGCAGGGCGCGGTGGAGAGCTCGGAGCCCTGGATCAGCTTCTCGTAGATCTTGCGCTCCTCGGTGACGCGCAGGCAGTACGGCACCTTGATGACGCAGATGCGGTCGATGAAGGCCTCGTTGTTCTTGTTGGTCTTGAAGCTCTGCCACTCCGACTCGTTGGAGTGGGCGAGGATCACGCCGTTGTAGGGAATGGCGCCGATGTTCTCGGTGCCGATATAGTTGCCTTCCTGCGTCGCCGTCAGCAGCGGATGCAGCATCTTGATCGGCGCCTTGAACATCTCGACGAACTCGAGAATGCCCTGGTTGGCGCGGTTGAGACCGCCCGAATAGCTGTAGGCGTCGGGATCGTTTTGCGCGTAGGTCTCGAGCTTGCGGATATCGACCTTGCCGACCAGCGAGGAGATGTCCTGGTTGTTCTCGTCGCCGGGCTCGGTCTTGGCGATGCCGATCTGGCGCAGCCGCGACGGCTGGATCTTGGCGACGCGGAACTGTGAGATGTCGCCGCCGAAGGCTTCGAGCCGCTTGTAGCACCACGGGCTCATCAGGCCGGACAAACGGCGGCGCGGAATGCCGTATTTCTCCTCGAGCATCGGGCCCAGCGTGTCGGGATCGAACAGGCCGAGCGGCGACTCGAACACCGGGCTCAGCTCATCTCCGGCCTTGAGCACGTAGATCGGATGGGTTTCCATCAACTGCTTCAGCCGTTCGGCCAGCGACGACTTGCCGCCGCCGACCGGTCCGAGCAGATAGAGGATCTGCTTGCGCTCTTCGAGACCCTGCGCGGCGTGACGGAAGAAGCCGACGATGCGCTCGATCGTGTCCTCCATGCCGTAGAAGCCGGCGAATGCAGGATACAGGCGAACCGTCCGGTTCAAAAAAATACGGCCAAGGCGTGGGTCCTTGGCCGTGTCTATCATCTGAGGCTCGCCGATCGCAGCTAGTAGTCGTTCAGCGGCGTTCGCGTATCGCATCGGGTCGGTTCGACACGATTCTAGATATTCCTGCATCGACATGTCGGTCTGGCTGCGTGCCTCGAACGACCTTGCGAACGCGTTGAACAACGAATCGTTGTACATGATCCCTCTCCACGTAGGTTCCGCCGCACTGCTGCAACGGGCCGAGATCCAAGTACGTTCCTGCTGATCCCGAACCGACTCAGAGTGAAGCGCGCTAGCCCCCATTGGGCACCGTCTTCGTCCTTTTCCGCAACGCAAAGTGCATGCAGCATATGCCCTATCAACATGCACTTCGCTCAATAGTTCGGCAAAAGCCGGCCGACTCTCCCCATTTGTACCTCATTGTCTCTGCTTCGCAACATCCGCAATACCCCGGCACCGTAGTCTCCCTGCGCCGCACAAGGTGTTGTGAAGCCACGTGAACTGGTGGCGTGACAGCTCCAAAATCAGTCTCTCTTCCCGAAGTGAACCGCGAGTGAACGCAACTCTTCCCGCAAGCGCTCCAGGCAGGGAACGTCTCATTCGCTGCACGACCTGATGCGCGCCGGCCACGGCGGCCGACCAAACACGGGCCTGCTGCGATCGCATCTGCCGTCGCTCATACAACGTCCTCGAGGGAGCGATGAGCGCGCGCATCTCATAGGGCCGCGCGCACGCATGTTCGCCGCCTGAACCGAACGGCGTGAAATAACGCGCGACCGAAGCCGGACGGATCACTCGATGCCGATCATTGCCATGATCACACGGCTGTTCGCCGCTGAGCATCTGCAGCCGGAAAGCATCATGGGTTATCCGCCGACACTCGTGAGGCGCTGCCGAGGCGACAACCGTGAGACGTTCGCCATGATCCGTTGCGTAGGGCACCATTCCCCAGAACACATGTGGCACCTTTCCAGCATTGCAAGCCGGAGAAGCTTGATCGACGGCATTTGCTTGCCTCCCGGGGCCTCTCCGGCGCACGAGCACTGCTGAGGTCGACGCAGGCCGAACGCCGACCGCGCTCTGGCGGCTCTGCCGCGCGCTTTGGCCGGAACGATCAGCGGCAGGCTTCGCGTCGCCTGCCGATCTCCCTCCGGACGCGCCCCGCCGGCACGTCACCCCGGCTCGAAGCTCTTGGGATTCCAGAGGGATCAATCCATTATGAATGGCGTTCTCCTGAGGGCTGGCGCATAGTTGTTCATGTGAGGTCCCTATCGACCTGGCAGCTGCCAGGCGGGAACCCAAAAAAGCAAGCCGACGCACATAGATAGGCATCATGAATCCGGTCAAAGCTCTCGAAGAACACGGCCAGGCGGTCTGGCTCGATTTCCTCGCACGCGGCTTCGTCGCCAGGGGCGACCTGAAGCGGCTGATCGATGAGGATGGCGTCAAGGGCGTCACCTCGAATCCCGCGATTTTCGAGAAGGCGATCGGCAGCTCCGACGAATATGACACACCGATCGCCACGGCGCTGAAGAACGGCGATCGATCGCCGACGCAGCTGTTCGAGGCCGTTGCCGTCGAGGACATCCAGAATGCCGCCGACGTGCTGCGGCCCGTCTATGACCGCTTCGATGGCAATGACGGCTTCGTCAGCCTCGAAGTCTCGCCCTATCTGGCGATGGACAGCAAGGGCACGATCGCCGAGGCCGAGCAGCTCTGGACGGCGGTCGACCGCAGGAATCTGATGATCAAGGTGCCGGCGACCAACGCCTGCCTGCCGGCCATCCAGCACCTGATCTCCAAGGGCATCAGCGTCAACATCACCTTGCTGTTTTCGCAAGACGTCTACCGGCAGGTTGCCGAAGCCTATATTGCCGGCCTCGAAGCCTACGTCGGCGCCGGCGGCGATCCGTCGCATGTCGCCAGCGTGGCCTCGTTCTTCGTCAGCCGCATCGACAGCGTGGTCGACAAGCAGCTGGACGAGAAGATCGCCCAGGCCAATGATCCGACCGAGAAGGAGCGGCTGGCCGCGCTCAAGGGCAGGATCGCCATCGCCAATGCAAAGATGGCGTATCAGGACTACAAGCAGCTGTTCGCCGGCGCGCGCTGGGAGCGGCTGGCCAAGCAAGGGGCCAAGCCGCAGCGGCTGCTCTGGGCCTCCACCGGCACCAAGAACAAGGACTACAGCGACGTCCTCTATGTCGAGGAGCTGATCGGGCCGAACACCGTCAACACCGTGCCGCCGGCCACGCTGGACGCCTTCCGTGATCACGGCAAGGTGCGCGACAGTCTGGAGGAAGACGTCGATGCCGCCCAGGCCGCCCTTGAGGATCTGGCGAAGACCGGCATCTCGCTCGACGACATCACTGCAGATCTCGTGATCGACGGCGTCAAGCAGTTCGCGGACGCCGCCGACAAGCTCTATGGCGCGGTTGCGCACAAGCGCGCCGTCGTGCTCGGGACCGGGCTTGGGCAGCAGTCGATCGCGGTTGCTGCTGATCTGGAGAAGAAGGTCGCCTCCGCCACTGAGGACTGGCGCAAGGACGCCAGGATCCGCCGACTCTGGCACAAGGACGCGACGGTCTGGACCGGCCGTGACGAGCACAAATGGCTGGGCTGGCTGACCAGCGCGGAGAAGGCCGACATCGCCGATTACGAGGACTATGCGCAGCGGGTGAAGGGACAGAAATTCTCCGACGCCGTGGTCCTCGGCATGGGCGGCTCCAGCCTCGGGCCGGAGGTGCTGGCCGAGACCTTCCCGCGCAAGGCCGGCTTCCCCAAGCTGCATGTGCTCGACTCCACCGATCCGGCGCAGGTGCGCGCGATGGAGAAGGCGATCGACATCGCCAGGACGGTGTTCATCGTCTCGTCCAAGTCGGGCGGCACCACCGAGCCGAACGCGATGAAGGACTATTTCTTTGCGCGCGTATCCGATGCGATCGGGCCCAAGAAGGCCGGCCATCGCTTCATTGCCGTGACCGATCCCGGCTCGTCGCTGGAGAAGGCGGCCAAGGCACAAGGCTTCGCCCGCATCTTCCACGGCGAGCCGAGCATCGGCGGCCGCTATTCGGTGCTGTCGCCGTTCGGCCTGGTGCCGGCCGCCACCGCCGGCATCGACGTGCGCAGGCTGATCACGCTGGCGCTGTCCATGGTGCGCTCCTGCGGGCCCGACGTGCCGCCGCTGCAGAACCCGGGTGTGCAGCTCGGTCTGGCGATGGGCCTTGCCGGCCTCGAAGGCCGCGACAAGGTGACGATCTTCGCCTCGCCCAAGATCGCCGATTTCGGCGCCTGGGCCGAGCAGTTGATCGCGGAGTCCACGGGCAAGGAAGGCAAAGGCCTGATCCCGATCGACGGCGAGCCTATCGCATCGCCTGAGCTCTATGGCAGCGATCGCTTCTTCATCGATATCAAGGTCGAGGGCGACGAGGTGGCGGGCCATGACGCGAAGCTCGCCGCGCTCGAGGAGGCCGGTCATCCGGTCGTGCGCATCGTCATGACGTCGATCGACCAGCTCGGCCAGGAATTCTTCCGCTTCGAGATAGCGACCGCTGTTGCCGGCGCCGTGCTCGGCATCAACCCGTTCGACCAGCCCGACGTCGAATCGGCCAAGATCAAGACCCGCGAACTGACCGCGGCGTTCGAGCAAAGCGGCGCACTGCCGGCGGAGGAGCCCGTCGTATCGATCAAGGGCTGCGAGCTTTACACCGATGCGCAGAACGTCGAGAGCCTGCGCGGGCATGGCGCCGACGGAACGCTTGCGTCCTGGCTGAAGGCGCATCTCGGCCGCGCCGGCGACGGCGACTACATCGCCCTGCTGGGCTATATCGACCGCAATGCAGGCAATATCGACACGCTGCAGCGGATCCGGCTGAGGCTGCGCGATGCCAAGCACCTCGCCACCTGCGCCGAATTCGGTCCGCGCTTCCTGCACTCGACCGGTCAGGCCTACAAGGGCGGTCCGGACAGCGGCGTGTTTCTCCAGATCACCGCCGACGATGCCGAGGATCTGCCGATCCCCGGGCAGAAGGCGAGCTTCGGCGTGATCAAGGCGGCGCAGGCGCGCGGCGATTTCGACGTGCTCACCGAGCGCGGGCGCCGGGCTCTTCGGGTCCATCTCAAGGGCAATCTGAAATCGGGCCTGAAGATGCTCGACAGCGCGATCAGCGAAGCGCTGAGCTAGGAAGGGCCTCGTCGATGCAGCTTGGAATGATCGGTCTCGGGCGGATGGGCGGCAACATCGTGCGCCGCCTGATTCGCGCGGGGCACTCCTGCGTGGTCTATGATCGCGACGCAAAGGCTGTGGCCGCGCTGGTCTCCGAAGGCGCCACCGGCGCCGCGAGCCTCGAGGAGTTCGTCGGCAAGCTCGCCACCCCGCGGCACGCATGGATCATGCTGCCGGCCGGCAAGATCACGGAAGCCACCGTCGAGCAGCTCACCGGGCTGATGACCCGAGACGATGTCATCATCGACGGCGGCAACAGTTTTTGGCAGGACGACGTCCGCCGCGGCAAGGCGCTGAAGGAGCGCGGTCTGCACTACGTCGACGTCGGCACCTCCGGCGGGGTCTGGGGCCTCGATCGCGGCTACTGCATGATGATTGGCGGCGATAAGCCGGTCGTCGACCGGCTCGATCCGATCTTCGCCGCGCTCGCGCCTGGGATCGGCGACATCCCGCGCACACCGGGCCGTGATGGCCGCGACCTGCGCGTCGAGCAGGGCTATCTGCATGCCGGTCCGGTGGGCGCCGGGCACTTCGTCAAGATGATCCACAACGGCATCGAATATGGCCTGATGCAGGCCTATGCCGAGGGCTTCGACATCCTCAGGAATGCGAACAGCGCGGCGCTGCCGCAGGCGCACCGCTTCGACTTCGATCTCGCAGATGTCGCCGAGGTGTGGCGCCGCGGCAGCGTCATTCCGTCCTGGCTGCTCGACCTCACCGCCAGCGCACTGGCGCGGCAGCCCGGTCTGGAGAAATATTCCGGCTATGTCGAGGATTCCGGCGAGGGCCGCTGGACCGTGAATGCGGCGATCGACGAGGCGGTACCGGCCGAGGTGTTGACCGCCGCCTTGTTCGCCCGTTTCCGCTCGCGCCAGGAGCACACGTTCGCGGAGAAGATTCTCTCGGCCATGCGCGAAGGCTTCGGCGGACACAAGGAGCCTGAACAGCACCCAGACCCGGCGCGCCAGAGCGCGCCCGAGATCGTCAAGCCCAGGGACGACCGCGCGTGACCCCGCTGCATCCGCACCAGCCGCGACATCAGAAGCCCGACGCTTGCGCCTTCGTGATCTTCGGTGTGACCGGCGATCTGACCCATCGGCTCGTCTTGCCATCGCTTTACAATCTCGCGGCCAATCATCTGCTGCCGGACAGGTTCTGCATCGTCGGCATTGCCCGCAAGGGCATGTCGAGCGAGCAACTGCGCGACAATCTCATGGAAGGCCTGCGCAAATACGCGACGCGCCCGATCGAGGACGAGATCGCCCAGCGACTGCTGCAATGCGTGACCGCGATCGAGGCCGATCCGAAGGAGCCGGAAAGCTTCGATCAGTTGAAGGAGAGGCTGGAAAAGCTGGAAGCCGCGCGGGAGACCCACGGCAATCGGCTGTTCTACCTGGCGACGCCACCGAGCGCCTTTGCGCCGATCGCGCAACAGCTCGGGCGCGTTGGGTTGCTGCGCGAGGACGGCAAGGCTTGGCGCCGCCTCGTGGTGGAAAAGCCGTTCGGCACCGACCTCGCCTCGGCCAAGAAGCTGAACGACGAGCTGCTGCAGCTCGTGACCGAGCACCAGATCTACCGGATCGATCATTACCTCGGCAAGGAGACGGTGCAGAACATCCTGGTGCTGCGTTTCGCCAATGGCATGTTCGAGCCGATCTGGAACAGGCATCACATCGACCACGTGCAGATCACCGTCGAGGAGAAGCTCGGCGTCGGGACGCGCGGCAGCTTCTACGACGCGACCGGCGCGCTGCGCGACATGGTCCCCAATCATCTATTCCAATTGCTGTCGCTAGTGGCGATGGAGCCGCCGGCACGGTTCGATGCACATACCGTCCGCTCCGAGAAGGCGGAGGTGCTGTCGGCGATCCAGCCGTTGAGCGAACGGGAGGCGTTGCTCAATTCGGTGCGCGGCCAGTACACGGCTGGCATGATCGGCGACGCCGAGCTGCCCGACTATCTGAGGAGCAAGGACGTCCGCCCCAACAGCACCACCGAGACCTATGCCGCCTTCAAGCTCACGATCGACAATTGGCGCTGGGCCGGCGTTCCGTTCTATCTGCGCACCGGCAAGGCGCTCGGCGCCAAGCGCACCGAGGTCGCGATCAAGTTCCGCCAGGCGCCGTTCGCGATGTTCAGTTGCACGCCGATCGAAACCCTGGCCGAAAACTATCTGGTCATCGGCATCGAGCCGACCCAGAGCATCACGCTGCAGTTCAACACCAAGGTGCCCGGCCCCACCATCCGCACCGATGGCGTGCAGATGAAGTTCAACTACAAGGACTATTTCCAGGCTGAGCCGGCCACCGGCTACGAGACGCTGATCTATGACTGCATGATCGGCGACAACATCCTGTTCCAGCGCGCCGATAGCGTCGAAGCCGGCTGGAAGGCCGTCGAGCCGTTCATCGGGGCGTGGAAGAAGGCTGGCCGCGATGGCCTGCATTCCTACGCGGCCGGCAGCGAGGGACCTGAGGCGGCGGCCGATCTCCTGGCCCGCGACGGCCGCAGCTGGCGCAAGCTGGTTTAGCCGTGGCCGGGCCGCAGGACTGCAAGCTCGTGCGCGTCGCCGACCGGGCGACGATGGCGAGGGTCGCGGCCGAACATCTCCTGGCTCGGACTGATACCAATCCGGGACGCGTGGCCATCTGTCTCACCGGGGGATCGAGCCCGAGGCAGCTCTATGAGCTGCTGGCGACGGACGCTTATCGTGAACGGATTCCATGGCCGCGCGTCCACTGGTTCATCGGTGACGAGCGATATGTTCCGCCCGGCGATTCCCTGCACAACATGACCACGGCACGTCACGTGTTCCTCGATGCCTGCGCGCCGGCCGCCAACATCCACCCGATCGCGACCGATGGGTCGGACCCGGAGGCCATTGCCCGCGACTATCAGCGCACGCTGGAAGCGTTCTACGGCGCCGCGCGGCTCGACTCCGGGCGGCCGCTGTTCGACCTCGTGCTGCTCGGCATCGGTCCCGACGGCCATGTCGCGTCGCTATTTCCCGGCTTTCCCGCAATCGACGTCACCGATCGCTGGGTTGTCGGCGTCGACAAGGCCCACGTCGCACCCTTCGTGCCGCGGATCAGCCTGACCTTGCCTGCGCTCGCCTCCTGCCGAACCATGCTGTTCGAGGTCGCCGGTGCCGACAAGCGCGCGGTCATGGCGCGGGTACTGGCCGGTGAGGACCTGCCCGCCAATCGCGCCCGCTCGATTCAGGAGACGATCCTGCTCATCGACAGCGAGGCCTGGCCGGAGGGGCAAAGTGGCGAGATCTGACCTGCCCCATGCGCTCGTCATTATGGGCGTGTCCGGCTCCGGCAAGAGCACGATCGGGCAAGCATTGGGCCAGCGCCTCGGCTGGCGCTTCGAGGATGGCGACAGCTTTCACCCGCCCGCGAACGTCGTCAAAATGAGCGCCGGCCACCCGCTCACGGACGAGGATCGCTGGCCCTGGCTGCAGGCCATTGCGGCGGAGATCGCGCGTTGTCGTACTGCGGGCCAGCACATCATCATCGCCTGCTCTGCGCTCAAGAAGGCCTATCGCGACATCCTCGTCGGCGGCCGCAACGATGTCCGCATGGTCTATCTCCAGGGCAGTCAGGAGCTGATCGGCGAGCGGATGAGCCATCGCGAGGGGCACTTCATGCCGCCGGGCCTGCTCGCCAGCCAGTTCGCCACCCTGGAACCACCTGGGGCCGGCGAGCATCCCATTACCGTCTCGGTCGACGCGCCGGTCGCGGCGATCGTGCACGACATCATGCAACAGCTTCACGCCGGTCGGCGCTGCTCCTGACCGCGAACAGGAAGGGCTCATGACCCGCATCGCTCTCGTCGTATCCGACGTCGACGGCACGCTGCTGACCAAGGACAAGGTTCTGACCGAGCGGGCCGCGAAGGTGGCGCGACGGCTGCATGAATGCGGCGTCGCCTTCACGCTCACCTCGAGCCGCCCGGCGATCGGCATGCGCTTTCTGATCGAGCCGCTGCAGATCAGCCTTCCGGTCGGCCCGTTCAACGGCAGCTCGATCATCGGCGCCGACATGCGCCCGCTCGAGCAGAGCCTGATCCCGCCCGCGGCCGCCGCGCGCTGCGTCGATCTTCTCCATCAATCCGGCGTCGACATCTGGGTCTTCACCAATGATGCCTGGCTGACGCGCAATCCGGACGGCGAGTACGTCCCGAACGAGCGGCGCGCCATTCGCGCGGAGCCGACGATCGTCGACGATTTCTCCCCCTATCTGTCGAACGCCTGCAAGATCGTCGGCGCCAGCAGCGATTTCGAGCTGCTGGCGCGCTGCGAGAGCCAGATGCAGCAGGCATTGGGGGCGGAAGCGACCGCTGTCCGCTCGCAGAGCTACTATCTCGACATCACGCCGCCAGGCCGCAACAAGGGCACCTTCGTCAAAGCGATGGCCCAGCGGCTCGGCATCCCGCTCGACCAGGTCGCGACCATCGGCGACATGCATAATGACGTCGCGATGTTCGAGGTGAGCGGCTTGTCGATCGCCATGGGCAACGCCAGTGACGAGGTGAAGAGCAAAGCCAAGCGCATCACCACGTCCAACCAGGACGAAGGGTTTGCCAATGCGATGGAGATGATCCTGGCGGAGAACGCGCAAGGCTCATCCGCAAGCTGACGCGCGGCAGCTCAGGCTTCCGACCGCTGCCTCGCGGGTTTGTCGCTGGCCTTCTTGGCGCTGCTCAGATTCTGCGCCGTGTTGATCAGCGCGATATGCGTCAGCGCCTGGGGAAAGTTGCCGGTCTGCCGCCGTGCCCCGGTGTCGTACTCCTCGGCCAGCAGCCCAACGTCGTTGGCGATGTTCACCACGCGGCGGAACAGCATCTCGGCCTTCTCCGTATCGCCCGCCAGGACATGCGCGTCGGCCAGCCACAGCGTGCAGGCCAGGAACGCGCCTTCGATCGGCTGCTGCTCGTCCGGAGAGACGTCGCGCGGATCGTGCCGGAGCACGAAGCCATCCCGCAGCAGATGCTGCTCGATCGCCTCGACCGTGCCGCGAATGCGCGAATCGGAGCACGGCAGGAAGCCGACCGCCGGCAACAGCAGCAGGCTGGCATCGAGCAGCCGCGAGCCATAGGACTCGACGAAGCTGCCGAGGCCTTCGTCGTAGCCCTTGTCGCAGACGTCGCGATGAATGGCCTCGCGCAGCCGCCGCCAGCGCTCCAGCGGCGCCTTGAACCCGAACTTCTCCGCGCTCTTGATCGCGCGATCGAACGCGACCCAGGTCATCACCTTGGAAAACACGTAATGACGGCCATCGCCGCGGCGTTCCCAGATGCCGTGGTCGGGCTGGTCCCAGACGTCGGTGAGATGGTCGAGCACCGCGCATTCCAGGTCCCAGGTGCCGTCCTCCAGCTTGAGCTTGGTCATGCGGGCCTGGTGGAAGGCATCCATCAGCTCGCCGTAGACGTCGAGCTGGAGCTGCGCATGCGCGGCATTGCCGATCCGCACCGGCTGGGCACCCTCGTAGCCCGGCAGCCACTCGGCCTCCCACTCCATCAGCCGCCGCTGGCCCATGATGCCATACATGATCTGCATATAGGCGGGAGCGCCGGCCGCGGCGCGCAGCAGCCAGTTGTGCCAGGCCAGCGCTTCCTCCGTGTAGCCCGAGTTCATCAGCGCCAGCAGCGTGAATGTCGCGTCACGCAGCCAGCAGAACCGGTAGTCCCAGTTGCGCCGGCCGCCGAGCTTCTCCGGCAGCGAGGTGGTCGGCGCCGCGACGATGCCGCCGGTCGGCGCGTAGGTAAGCGCCTTCAAGGTGATCAGCGAGCGCATCACAAGCGCACGATGCTCGTCCTGATGGGTGCAGCGCCGCGACCAGTCGGCCCAGAACGTTTCGGTGTCGTCAAGCGCATGATCCGGATCGATCGCCTTGGGCACCGGCAGATGCGACGGACCGTAGGTGAGCACGAAGGGCACGGTGTTGCCGGCAGCGACCTCGAACTCCGCCACCGTGGTCATGTCCTCGCCGCGGGTGGCGACCGGCGTGTGCAACACCGCCATGTCCTGGCCGCAGATGGCGAGCAGCGCGGAGCGATCCCCCGAGCGCTTCACCCAGGGAATCTCGATGCCGAAGCCGAATCGGATGATCAGCTCCATCCGCATGGCGACCCGGCCGGAGACGCCGCGGACCAGCCGAACGACATCGGAGGCGCTGCCCCGTGGCGGCATGAAATCGATCACCTCGACGGTGCCGGTCGCAGTTTCGTATCGCGTCTCGAGGATGAGGCTGTCGCCGCGATAACGGCGAGACGTCGATCGGACGTCGCCGCGCGGCTCGATCAGCCAGCGGCCATGGCTGCGATCTCCCAGCAAGGCTGCGAAACAGGCATCCGAATCGAACGCCGGCCAACACAGCCAGTCGATCGACCCGTTCCGGCTCACCAGGGCAGCCGTCTCACAATCACCAATCAGCGCGTAGTCTTCGATCCTGCAGGACATTTGGCATCCGCGTGCAACTGCCCCCCCGCAATCCCCCCGTTCTAAACGCCGGCCGGGCTGATCCGTTCGGCGGTCGCCGCCTTCAACGCCGCGACGCTGGTCGCACCGGCGATGTTCTCGAGCTTGATCGGCATCTTGCGGCGCCAGTTCGGATGCTCGTCGATCGTGCCGGGAATATTGGGCTGATCGACCACTTCCAGCAGATCCTCCAGGGAAATCACCAGCAGCCGGGACCGCGTCCGCGACAGGAAGGCGATCGCTGAGTGGACGTCGTTGGCTCGAATGCCGTTTTGGCGGAGCACCTCGTCCCAGAGCCCCAACGCATCCCAGCGATCCTGGTCGCTTTCACCGGGATCGATGCCCAGCCCGCGTTTGGTCTTGAGATCGCCGAACGAGCGCCAGCCGGCGTAGGTCGAGAGATCGTGGGTATTCAGCGTCACCAGCGCATTCGGCGGATAGAAGTCGACATCGCGGAAGCGCCCGTTGTCGTCGCGTTCGAAGATCATCACCTTGTAGGACCACAGTCCCCAATCGGCCATCTGCTCGCGAAAGCCCTCCGGCACGGTGCCGAGATCCTCGCCGATGACGATGCATTCGTTGGCGACGCTCTCGATGACGGTTGCGGCGAGCAGCGCCTCGAACGGCATCTGCACGTAAGCGCCCTGCTTGGCCGGAAATCCGTGCGGCACCAGATAGAGCCGCTTCAAACCGAGCACATGGTCGAGCCGGATCGCGCCGGCATGCCGCATCGACGCCCGGACCATTTCCCGGAACGGCTCGAAATTCTTCAGCGCCAGTCCAGGCGCGTTGAAGCCGGCGAGCCCCCAGTTCTGCCCGACCGTGTTCAAGGGATCGGGCGGCGCCCCGACCGACAGCGTGCGCGAAATGGCGCCCTGCTCGTTCCAGGCATCGAAACCGTCGGATTGAACGCCGACCGCGACGTCGAGATACAGACCGACCTTCATTCCCAGCCGCTGCGCGAGATCCCTGCAATGGCTCAATTGTCGTTCGGCGAGCCACTGCACATAGGCGACGAAATCGGCCTCCCTCCGATCGGGGCCGCTGAGCAGCGCCGCGCAGCGCCCAGCATCGGGCTGCCGCCACTCCTCGGGCCAGTCCCACCACGGCTTCTGGAAGCGATGCCGCAACACCTCGAAGCAGGTGAAGCGCGCCAGCAGATCGCCGCGCTCGGCGCGGTAGGCCTTGAACTCCGCCGCCGCGGCGGCGCCGGGCGCAGCCATGAAGGCGTCGAAGGCCGCGCGCAAGGCCGGCCATTTCAACGCCGCCACTCCCTTGTAGTCCACCAGCTCGGCCTGCCGCAGCGGCTCGAGCACCTTGCTGTCCGGCCCCTTCGCGAAGCCGGGCGCCTGCTCCACATCGACATAGAGCGCATTCAGGAACAGCCGGCTATTCGGTGCATAGGGGCTGAAATCGCCCGGCCGGTCGTCGAACAGCGCGTGCAGCGGATTGAGGCCGACGCCATCGGCGCCGAGCTTGGCGCAAAGCGTGATGAGATCGGCAAGATCGGTGAAATCACCCATGCCCCAGTTGCGACCGGATCGAATGCCGTAGAGCTGGACCGCCAGCAGCCAGACGCGATCGAAATCACCGCCGAAGGCCTTCGCCGGCGCGACCAGCAGCGGCAGCTCCTCGCGGTACGACGACGCATCCACCAGCTCGAGGCGATAGCTGCCGACCGGCAGATCACCCGGCCACTCGACCAGGGCCTCAGCGGCCTGCCCGGAGACTGTCTCAGCGTCGCCACGCCTGATGGTCCACCTGACTGGCAGCTTGGCCGCCTCGTTGAGGCGGCTGCGCGCCGGCTGCCCGGACCGAATCACGACCGCGCCGCTCAGCAGCCGACGAGGCGTGGGCCTGGGAAAAGCCTCAACGATGATCTTGAGCGCCGCTTCGTCGGTGACACGACGCTGCCCCTGACCATCGTAGAATTCTGTCAGGATTCCGAGACTATGGGCTTCGCTGTAGAGATCCATTCGGCACGCGATCTGGACGTAACGGGAGACGTACGTCGTAAATTGTTGTGGGACGGCAAGAAGATAAGCCCCTAACGCCGCGGCATGGCCGTCGTTCCCGGGGAACAAAACGAGCCTTGCAGCTTTGTAAGGGGGTCGTCTCGGCTTCTAGCGAACCGGGACGCCGTTTTCTTGTCAATGGCATCACCGTGAACAAATTTGCGCACACGTTCGAGAGCGTCACCCCCAAGGACGCTTTCTCCCCTATTCTGCCCTCTTTTGAGGAGAGCCGCATCTGCCGAGACCGAGACATCTTTCGAGACGCCTCCGATCGCAGCTGCATCATCATCCTCTCTCCTAGGTGAGGGCCTCGTGAACCTGATGTCATCCCTGGATTCGCCGAGTCTGCAGACCGAGACCGACGGCGACGGTCTCTGGTACAAGGACGCGATCATCTACCAGCTGCACGTCAAGGCGTTCGCCGACAGCAACAATGACGGCGTCGGCGACTTCGCCGGCCTGACCGACAAGCTGGATTATCTGCAGGACCTCGGCGTCACCACGCTGTGGCTGCTGCCGTTCTACCCCTCGCCCGGCCGCGACGACGGCTACGACATCGCCGATTACGGCAGCATCAATCCCGATTTCGGGACGATGAAGGAGTTCAAGCGCTTCATCCAGGAGGCCAAGCGGCGCGGCCTGCGGGTGATCACCGAGCTCGTGGTCAATCACACCTCCGACCAGCATCACTGGTTCAAGCGCGCCCGGCGCAGCCCGCCCGGCTCCAGCGCCCGCAACTGGTACGTCTGGAGCGACACCGACCAGAAATATCTCGGCACCCGAATCATCTTCACCGATACCGAGAAGTCCAACTGGACCTGGGATCCGGAGGCCGGCCAGTTCTACTGGCACCGCTTCTTCTCGCACCAGCCGGACCTCAATTTCGACAATCCGCGCGTGGTCAACGCGATCATCCAGGTGATGAAACGCTGGCTCGATGCCGGCGTCGACGGCTTCCGGCTTGACGCCATCCCCTACCTCTGCGAGCGCGACGGCACCAACAACGAAAACCTCCCCGAGACGCATGCGATCATCAAGCGCCTGCGTGTCGAGCTCGACAATTACGCCAAGGACAAGCTGCTGCTTGCGGAAGCCAATCAGTGGCCGGAGGACGTTCAGGAATATTTCGGCCAGGGCGACGAATGCCATATGGCCTATCACTTCCCGCTAATGCCGCGCATCTACATGGCAATCGCCCAGGAGGACCGCTTCCCGATCACCGACATCCTTCGCCAGACGCCCGACATCCCCGCGACCTGCCAATGGGCGCTGTTCCTGCGCAACCATGACGAGCTGACGTTGGAGATGGTGACCGACGTCGAGCGCGACTATCTGTGGTCGACCTACGCCAACGATCCGCGCGCACGCATCAATGTCGGCATCCGCCGCCGCCTCGCGCCGCTGATGGACAACGACCGGCGCAAGATCGAGCTGATGAACTCGCTGCTGATGTCGTTTCCGGGCACGCCGATCATCTACTACGGCGACGAGATCGGCATGGGCGACAACATCTATCTCGGCGACCGCAACGGCGTACGAACGCCGATGCAATGGACTCCCGACCGCAATGGCGGCTTCTCGCGCGCCGACCCGGCGCGGCTCTACGCGCCGATGATCATGGACCCGGTGTACGGCTACGAGGCGGTCAATGTCGAGGCGCAGTCGCGCAGCTTGTCGTCGCTGTTGAACGCCACCAAGAAGCTGATCTCGGTGCGCAAGTCGACGCTGGCCTTCGGCAGGGGCACCATGACCTTCATCCGCCCGGCCAACCGGTCGGTGCTGGCCTATGTCCGCCAATACAAGGACGAGGTCATCCTCTGCGTCGCCAACCTGTCGCGCTCGGCGCAGGCGACCGAGCTCGATCTCTCGCCGTTCAAGGATCGCGTCCCGATCGAGATGCTCGGCCGCTCGCGCTTTCCCGCGATCGGCGAGCTGCCTTACATGATCACGCTCGCGCCCTACGGATTCTACTGGTTCCAGCTCAAGGAGCGCGAGAAGTCGGAGCCCATCATCCAGCGCGCGGTGCCGGAGTTCGAGACGCTGGTCGTGCCGCTCGGCTCGACCTGGGTATCGCTGGCTCGCACTCGCAGCGTGTTCGAACGCGACGTTCTGCCCGGTCATCTGGCGCGCGCGCGCTGGTACCCCGAGCGCTCGGCGGACGCGATCCATCCGACGCTGACCTCGGCGATCCCGTTCTGCGACATCGGCGACAACCGGCCCTGGCTGATCTTCTTCAAGGCCGCTGAGCGCGACGACAAGCTGCGCTATCTGCTGCCGATGCAGATCGAATGGGTTCGCTTCGATCGCGATCGCTACAATCCGCAAGCCTTTGCCGCCGTGCGCCAGGGCGCTCGCGAGGGAACGCTGCTCGATGCAGCGACCAGCCCGATCTTTCTTGCGCTGCTCCTGCACAATCTGAAGCAATCGCTGACGGTCGAAGAAAACGGGGTGCGCCTCGAATTCCGGCCGACGTCGCGGTTTCCGGACAAGCCAATCCGCGAATCCGAGCAGGTGCGCGTGGTCGAAACCGACCGCTGCAGCAGCAAGGCGGTCGTCAACAACGAGTTCTTCATCAAGATCCGCCGCGAGCTGGAGGCCGGCCCGCATCCGGAGATCGAGATCGGCCGATTCCTCACGGAGGCGGTGGGCTTCGCCAATGTCCCGCCGCTGCTCGGCAGCATCGAGGTGATCCAGGAGGGCGAGCGGCAGACCGTCGGCTGCGTCCATGGTTTCATCGAGAACCAGGGCGACGGCTGGACCGTCAGCGCCGCCTATCTCGATCGCTACGTCGACGACCAGCGCGTGTTCGCCGCGAGCGGCGACGTGCGGCAGAGCGAGGAGCTGTCGCCCTATCTGCGCTACATGGCGCAGGCAGGCCGTCGCGTCGGCGAACTGCATGCGGCGCTCGCCTCGCGCAGCGACGTCGCCGATTTCGCGCCCGAACCCACGACCGCAGATCATCTCGATCACTGGATCGACCGGCTGCGCGCCCAGGCCGGACGGGTCCTGACGGACCTGAGCGAGCGCCGCGATCACCTCAAGGATCCGGAACGAGGGCTGGTCGACCAGGTGCTCGCCAGGCGCGGCGAGTTGTCGGAGCGCCTCAGCAGCCTGATCCCGCACCATGTCGGCGGCTGCGACATCCGGCTGCATGGCGATTTCCATCTCGGCCAGATCCTCATCGTCAAGGATGATATCTTCATCATCGATTTCGACGGCGACGAGGAGCAGCCGCTCGCCGAGCGCCTGCGCAAGGCGCCGCCGGCCCGCGACATCGCGGGCTTCCTGCGCTCGATCGATTGCTCGGTCCGCGTCGCGCTCGAGCGTGCTCTGAGGGCAGGCCCGGACGATCACGGCCGGATCCCCGCCGCGCTGTCGGAATGGCGCGACCAGGCTGTTACGGCCTTTTTGACGGGCTATCGGGAGATCAAGGCCAACCAGCGCCTCTGGCCGGACGATCCGCACACCGCGGAGGCGCTCCTTAACTTTTTCATGCTGGAAAAAGCCCTCGGAGCGCTCGAATATGATCTGGCTCACCGGCCGGACTGGTTGCGTGTCGCATTGGGCAACCTGCTTCGCGTCCTGTCCGAGCCAGCATCAGCCAGCGAGTCCTCATGACCCATCTTTCTCCCGAGGCGTTTGCGATCATCGAAGGTCGGCATGCCGACCCGTTTCGCTATCTCGGTCAGCACAATGTCGACGGGCGGACCGTGGTGCGTGCCTTCCTGCCCGAGGCCTCTCGGGTCGAGGTGGTCGGCGAGCACGGCGACGTCGCCGCGCTGACGCGCATCCATGATGCCGGCCTGTTCACCGGGACCATGCCGTCGCTGCAGCGCTATCGGCTTCGGGCGACTTTCGGCGACCACGTCACCGACCTCGAGGATCCCTATCGTTTCCTGCCGATCCTGAGCGATTTCGACCTGCATCTGCTCGGCGAAGGCAACCATGAGCGGCTCTACGACAAGCTTGGCGCGCATCCGATGGTGCTCGACGGCGTCGATGGCGTCGGATTCGTCGTACTCGCACCCAATGCACGTCGCGTCAGCGTGGTCGGCGATTTCAACTTCTGGAATGCGCGGCGCCACCCGATGCGCGTCCGCGGCAACGGCTATTGGGAGCTGTTCATTCCCCGTGCCAGGGCCGGCGACCACTACAAGTTCGACATCATCGGCCCGCAGGGCGAGCACCTGCCGCTGAAATCGGACCCGATGGCCTTCGCGGCCGAGATGCGTCCCAAGACCGCATCGATCGTGGTCGACGAGACCATCCTGCCGCGGCCGCGGCCGGCGCCACATGACATCAACAAACTGAATCGACCGGTCTCGATCTACGAGGTGCATCTCGGCTCCTGGCGGCGCAAGGACAACAACCAGTGGCTGACCTATCGCGAGCTCGCCGAGCAGTTGCCGGCCTATGCACGCGACATGGGCTTCACGCACATCGAATTCCTGCCCGTCAGCGAGCATCCGTTCGACGGCTCCTGGGGCTATCAGCCGACCGGCCTGTTCGCGCCGACCAGCCGCTTTGGCAGTCCTGAGGATTTCTGTGCGCTGGTCGATGCCTGCCACCGCGAAGGCCTTGCGGTGTGGCTCGACTGGGTGCCGGGCCATTTCCCGGATGATCCGCACGGCCTCGGCCATTTTGACGGGACAGCGCTTTACGAGCACGCCAACCCGATGCAGGGCCGGCATCTCGATTGGGGCACGCTGATCTACAATTACGGCCGCACCGAAGTCGCCAACTTCCTGCGCTCGAACGCGCTGTTCTGGCTGGAGCGCTACGGCATCGACGGCCTGCGCGTCGATGCCGTAGCCTCGATGCTCTATCTCGACTACAGCCGTCCCTCCGGCGGCTGGATCCCGAACAAATATGGCGGGCGCGAGAACCTCGAGGCGATCGAGTTTCTGCGTCGGACCAATATCGACGTGTTCGGTCATTTCCCGCAGGCGACCACGGCTGCCGAGGAATCCACGGCGTGGCCGCAGGTGTCGCGCCCAGTCGACATGGGCGGGCTCGGCTTCGGCTACAAGTGGAACATGGGCTGGATGCATGATACCTTGCGCTACATCAGCAAGGATCCGATCCACCGCAAATATCACCACGGTGAGATCCTGTTCGGCCTTCACTACGCCTTTTCGGAAAACTTCATCCTGCCGCTGTCGCATGACGAGGTCGTGCACGGCAAGCGCTCCATTCTCGGCCGGATGCCCGGCGACGACTGGCAGCGCTTTGCGAACCTGCGCGCCTATTACAGCTTCATGTTCGGGCATCCCGGCAAGAAGCTCCTGTTCATGGGCTGCGAGCTCGCCCAGGAGCGCGAGTGGAATCACGACACCTCGCTCGACTGGCATCTGCTCGGCGATGCCAAATATGCCGGCATCCAGGCCCTGATCCGAGACCTCAACCATCTCTACCGCAACGTGCCGGCGCTGCATGAGCGGGACTGCGAGCCGGACGGATTCGAGTGGCTGATCGCCGATGACGCGGACCGCAACGTGTTCGCCTGGGTGCGAAAGGGCTTCGATGAGCACGCGCGCTGCGTCGTGGTCGTGAACTTTTCGCCCAACGTGTATTACAATTACCGGGTCCGCGTGCCGTTCGGCGGCAAATGGAGGGAAGCTTTCAATTCCGACTCCCTGCATTATGGCGGCAGCAATGTCGGCAATGTCGGCCAGGTCCATGCCTCTGAAGAACACCAGCTCAACCTCATCCTCCCGCCCATGGCAGCGGTATTTCTCGTCCCGGAAGCCTGACGCAATGCGTCTGGCCGCAGGAAGCCACGCCCGTCTCGGAGCAACCTGGGACGGACGGGGGACCAATTTTGCCTTGTTCTCCGCCAATGCCGAGAAGGTCGAGCTCTGCCTGTTCGACAGCCAGGGCCGGCGAGAGATCGAGCGGATCGAATTGCCGGAGCGGACGGAAGATGTCTGGCACGGCTATCTCAACGACGTCTCGCCGGGGCAGCTCTACGGCTACCGCGTCTACGGGCCCTACGAGCCGGAGCGCGGCCACCGCTTCAATGCCAACAAGCTACTGCTCGACCCCTATGCCAAGCGGCTCGCCGGCCGGCTGGTCTGGAGCGATGCCCATTTCGCCTACCGCGCCGGCTCGCCGCGCGAGGATCTCTCGTTCGACCGGCGCGACAATGCCCGCGGCATGCCCAAGGCGGTCGTCATCGACGAGACCTTCAACTGGGGCCGGCGCGAGATGCGGCCGCAGATCCCGTGGGAGGACACGATCATCTACGAGGCCCACGTCAAGGGCCTGACCAACAAGCGCGACGACGTGCCGCCCAATCTGCGCGGCACCTATGGCGGACTCTCCTCGCCCGCGATGATCAAGCATCTGAAGCGGCTCGGCGTCACGACGATCGAGCTGCTTCCGATCCACGCCTTCATCGACGATCGCATGCTGGTCGAGAAGAAGCTGGTCAACTACTGGGGCTACAACACCATCTCGTTCTTCGCGCCGGAGCTGCGCTACGCGCAGGACAATCCGCTCGATGCCTTCCGGACGACCGTGGCACGGCTGCACGATGCCGGAATCGAGGTCATGCTCGACGTCGTCTACAATCACACTGCCGAAGGCAACCATCTCGGGCCCACCCTGTGCTATCGCGGCATCGACAACGCATCCTACTATTGGCTGAAGCCCGACAATCCGCGCTTCTACGACGACTTCACCGGCTGCGGCTCGTCCGTGAATCTCACCCATCCACGCGTGCTGCAGATGGTGATGGACTCGCTGCGTTACTGGGTCGAGGTCTGCCATGTCGACGGCTTCCGCTTCGATCTCGCGACGACGTTGGCGCGCGAGAAGCATGGCTTCGACCGGCGCAGCGGGTTCCTCACCGCGATCCGCCAGGACCCCGTGCTCGCCGGCGTCAAGCTGGTCGCAGAGCCCTGGGATGTCGGCCTCGGCGGCTATCAGGTCGGCGCCTTTCCGTCGCAATGGTCTGAGTGGAACGACCGCTATCGCAGCGCCATGCGCCGCTACTGGAGCGGCGAAGGCAGCCTGATCGGCGAGGTCTCCAGCCGCATGACCGGTTCGTCCGACATCTTCAATCACGACGGCCGCACCCAACGCGCCAGCGTCAATCACGTCACCGTCCATGACGGCTTCACGCTGGCGGACCTGTTCAGCTACAACAGCAAACACAACGAGGCGAACGGCGAGGACAACCGCGACGGCTCCAACGACAACCACAGCAACAATTGCGGCCATGAAGGCCCTACCGACGACGCAGCGATCAATGCGATGCGCCGACGGTTGCGCAAAAATCAGCTCGCCTGTCTGTTCCTCGCGCAGGGTCTGCCGATCCTGCTCGCAGGCGACGAGGTTGGCAACTCGCAGCACGGCAACAACAACGCCTATTGTCAGGACAACGATGTCGGCTGGGTCGACTGGAGCGGCATGGGCCGCGAGGGCGACGACCTCATCGACTTCATCGCGCACATGACCGAGCTGCGCCGTCGCTTCGGCCAGATTCGCGCGCGCCGCTGGCTGGACGGCCGCCGCTCGGACGGCAGCTTCGGCGTGCTGTGGCTGACGCCTTCGGCAGAGGAGATGACGCAAACCGACTGGACCTTTCCCGACGGACGATTTCTCGCCTACGTGCTCGCCCCGTTGGAACAGGAGCAGGCTCCGATCTTTATCGTTCTGAATGCAGCGCCCGAAGAGATTGGATTCAAATTGCCCGAGCTCGCCGAATACAAGACGTGGCAGCAGGTCCTCGACACCACCGAAGCCCAGCAGAAGCAGGTCGATTTCACCGCCGGGGCCGACCTCAAGGCTCCGCCCCGCTCCGTGCTGGCGTATGCGGGCCTGCCATGAGCCCCCGTCAGTTCGGACCTCGCATCACCGGGAAAGGCACGACGTTCCGGTTGTGGGCTCCCGCCGCCAAGCGCGTCGATCTGGTGCTCGACGGCAAGCACGAGATGCAGCGCCTCGACGGCGGCTGGTATGCGCTCGAGGTCGCCGGCGTCGGCGCCGGCACGCAGTATAAGTTCCGCATCGACGACGAGCTCGACGTTCCGGATCCCGGCTCGGATTTCCAGCCAGAAGACGTCTCCGGTCCGAGCGAAGTCATCGATCACCGCGCCTACACCTGGCGCTCGGAAAACTGGCGCGGCCGCCCGTGGCAGGATGCCGTGTTCCTGGAAAGTCATGTCGGTACCTTCACGTCGGAAGGCACCTACCGCGCGATGATCGACAAGCTCGATCACCTCGTCGAGACCGGCATCACGGCACTCGAGCTGATGCCACTGGCGGATTTCGCCGGCCGGCGCAATTGGGGCTATGACGGCGTGCTGCTCTACGCACCCGACAGCGTCTACGGCCGGCCCGACGACCTGCGGGCGTTGATCGACGAGGCCCATTTGCGTGGGGTGATGGTGTTTCTCGACGTCGTCTACAATCACTTCGGCCCGGAGGGAAACTACATCGGCCTGTATGCACCGACCTTCTTCACCGATGCGCATACGCCATGGGGCAGCGCGATCGACTACCGGCGCGCGGAAGTGTGCGCCTTCGCGATCGAGAACGCGCTGCATTGGCTGACGAATTATCGCTTCGACGGCCTGCGCTTCGATGCGGTCAATCACATCCTGTCCAACGAGGGTGAGATCCCGATGCTGCACGATCTGAGCGCGGCGGTTGGCAAGCTTGTCGAGGCAACCGGGCGGCACATCCATCTTGTGCTCGAAAACGGCGACAACCGCGCCAGCATGCTGGATTCCGCGGAGGAGCCGCCGCGCGGCAAATTCCGCGCGCAGTGGAACGACGATTATCATCATGCCTGGCACGTCATGCTGACGGGCGAGAGTGGCGGCTATTACGGCGACTACCAGCAGGCGCCGCGCCGCGATCTCGCTCGCGCGCTCGCCTCCGGCTTCGTCTATCAGGGCGAACCGGCGGCATTCTGGGGCGGCGATCCGCGAGGTGAGCCGAGCGGTCATCTGGCCCCCGGAGCGTTCGTCAACTTCCTGCAGAACCATGACCAGATCGGCAATCGCGTGTTCGGCGACCGGCTCGAGGCGCTGGCGCCGCCGCAAGGGATCGCGGCGGCGCTCGCGGTGACGCTGCTGGCGCCGACCGTGCCGATGCTGTTCATGGGCGAAGAATGGGGCTCGAAGCAGCCGTTCCCATTCTTCTGCGACTTCCAGGGCGACCTTGCGCATGCCGTGCGTAAGGGACGCCGCAAGGAGTATGAGTGGGCATACGCCAAACATGGCGACGAGGTCCCCGATCCGCTCGACATCGAAACCTTCAAGTCCGCGATCATCGACTGGGACTCCCGCAATGAGTCGCCGGGGCGCGAGCGTCTGGCGCTGGTGCGCGCGCTCCTCGCCGTGCGTCACAAGGAGGTTGCGCCGCGGCTTCCGGGCGCAAAATTCGGCGACGCTGATGTGACCGATGACGGTCGCCTGACCGCGCATTGGGAGATGGGCGATGGCAGCAGGCTGACTCTGCTCGCCAACGTCTCGGACAAGGAGCTCGCGGCTTCGCCGAACGGCGTCCCGGGCACTCCGATCTGGGGCGGCACGCCTGGAGACCGACTGCCGCCGTGGTCCGTGTTCTGGAGCATCGGAGGATAGCATGCCTCCGGCCGTCCCCCTCGCGACCTATCGCCTGCAGCTCACGGGTGATTTCAACTTCGAAGCGGCCGCGCGCGTCGTGCCGTATCTGAAGGCGCTCGGCATCAGCCACGTCTACGCCTCGCCGTTCATGACGGCGCGGAAGGGCTCGACGCATGGCTACGACATCACCGATCATTCCAAGCTCAATCCCGAGCTCGGCGGCGAGGACGGCTTTGCCAAACTGAGCGCGGCGCTCAAACAGCACGATCTCGGCCTCATCCTCGACTTCGTGCCGAACCATGTCGGCGTGCATTTCGACGACAATCCATGGTGGCTCGACGTCCTCGAATGGGGCCAGGCTTCGCCGCACGCCGCCTCGTTCGACATCGATTGGGACCAGTTGCCGTATCGCGCACGCGGCGGCGTGCTGCTGCCGATCGTCGGCACCTCCTACGGGCATGCACTCGAACATGGCGACATCGAGCTGCGCTATGATCCAGGCGAAGGCTCGTTCTCCTGCTGGTACTTCGAGCATCGGCTGCCGATCGCGCCCGAGCGCTACGGCGAAGTGCTGCGCATCATCGTCAAGGAGGCAGGCGCAGAAAGCAGTGAGACCGGCAGGGCGATCCTGGAGCTCGCCTCGCGCTATCAAGGCCTGCGCCATCCGAACCGCAAGGAAGCGCCGGCATTCAAGGCGGCCCTCAAGGCCATTCCGGACGCCGCCGACGTCATTGCCCGCGGGATCGCGGCCTACAAGGCCGGGCCCGAGCGTCCGGCACAGACGCTCGCCCTGCATCATCTGCTGGAGAGGCAGCACTACAAGCTCGGCCACTGGCGGCTCGCCTCCAGCGACATCAACTACCGCCGCTTCTTCGACGTCAACACGCTGGCGGGCCTGCGCGTCGAGGATGCCGGCACGTTCGAAGCGATCCACCGGCTGGTCAAGACGCTGATCTCCGGCGGCCAGTTGCAGGGATTGCGGCTCGACCATATCGACGGCCTGCGCGATCCCGCACAATATTTTCAGCGCCTGCGCCGGCTGATCCGCGACGCCCGCGGGCCGGCCGCGGGGCCGTTCTACGTCGTGATCGAGAAGATCCTCTGCAAGCAGGAGAAGCTGCCGCGCTTCGCAGGCGTGCACGGCACCACCGGCTACGAATGGATGAACGTGGTCATCCAGCTTTTGATCGACGGCAACGGCCTGGAGCCGCTCGACGAGATCTGGCGCCAGATCAGCAACAAGCCGCCGAAGCTGGCGCCGGTGATAAAGGAAGCCAAGCGACGCGTGCTTGAGACGCTGCTGACCAGCGAGTTCACCGTGCTGACGCGCCTGCTGGCGCGCATCGCCAACGGCCACTACTCCACGCGCGACTATTCGGAAGACATCCTGCGCCAGGCGCTCGAACTGTATGTTCTCCACTTCCCGGTCTATCGCACCTATCTCACCACAGCCGGTCCGACCGAGACCGACCGCAAGCTGATCGACCACGCCATCGCCGGCGCCCGCGCCGAATGGTTCGCCTCCGACGGCTCGATCTTCGAGTTCCTGCGCGACGCGCTGACCATGGATCTCATCAAGCGCGACCGCAGCACCAACCACAGCGTCCCGCGCGTGCGCCGCTTCGCCCTCAAGGTGCAGCAGCTCACCGGACCCATGATGGCGAAGTCGCTGGAGGACACCGCGTTCTATCGCTTCCACCGGCTGCTCGCGCTCAACGAGGTCGGCGGCGATCCGGCGGCGCATGCTCTGGCGATCGCCGACTTCCACAAGCTGATGCAGGACCGCGCCAGGCATTGGCCGCACGGCATGACCGCCACCGCCACGCACGACACCAAGCGCGGCGAGGATGCGCGCACGCGGCTGGCCGCCATCACCGAGCTGCCCAACGACTGGACGTCGTCGGTCGCGCGCTGGAAGACCTTGAACGCGCCGCACGTCATCACGGATGGCAAGATGCGCGCGCCCTCGGCTGCGTTCGAATACATGCTGTACCAGACGCTGGTCGGCATCTGGCCGGCAAGCGGCACCGACGACACCCTGCCCGATCGGCTGCAGGCCTATGCGCTGAAAGCCGCGCGCGAGGGCAAGGAGGAGACCAGCTGGCTCAATCCGAACGAGGCCTATGAGAACGGCCTGCGCGCCTTCATCGAACGCATCCTGGACCGCGACCGTTCGACCGAGTTCCTGCAGTCGCTGGAGACTGTCGCCAGACGGCTGGCGCTGCTCGGCGCGCTGAACTCCCTGACGCAGCTGACGCTCAAGGCGACCATGCCGGGGGTGCCCGACTTCTACCAGGGCACCGAATTCTGGGACCTCTCGATGGTCGATCCCGACAATCGCCGCCCGGTCGATTTCGCCGCACGCGAACAGGCGCTGCGTGCGTGCGAGAGTCCCGACTGGGCGCACCTCGCGGACCATTGGCCGGATGGCCGCATCAAGCTGGCCTGGACGCGGCGGCTGCTCAGGCTGCGTAACGCGATGTCCTCGGTCTTCACGGACGGCGCCTATGAGCCGCTCGAGGTGAGCGGACGTCATGCCGATCACATCATTGCCTTCGCACGGCGGCGCGGGCGCGACGCCGTCATCGTCGTCACTGCGCGCAACTTTGCGCCGTTTACCGACGCTGGCCGGGTGTGGCCCCACGCGGATGATTTCGAAGCCGAGGTTCATGCCCGCGGTTACACATCTGCGGACATGCAGAACGGCATGGTCGCGGTGTCCTCCATCTTCACGCACGTGCCTGCAGCAGTGATCCCGGCGCGGACTGATGCGGCAGCCCACCCGGCTGGTCGACGCCAGACAGCGGCAGCGCCGACCTGATCAGCTCTTCTTCGTCAGCAGCAACTGGCCGCGGTTACGGATCGCGGCCTGCGCCGCCTCGGCAAAGCGCTGCAGCAGCCAGGGCAGCACGACCTCGACACGCACGTGATCGTCGGCGACGTCGACATGGCCCGACGCCGCCTGACCGAGCGCGCGAACGCGAAAGATCATCTTGTCGCCCTCCCAGCGCTCTTCGTCGACCTTCAGGACCGGAACGCTGGTCGCGGCGCGGCTGAGACCGGCCTGGAGCCGGCGCACGGCCTCGTCCTTGCCGAGGCGATGCGGAATGGAAACGACAAGCGGACTTGACATCGCGATCTCCTGACCAACAACCGTCTTCATGTAGTCATCGGTGGATGCGACCGCAAAGACACACGCTGCATTTTACTTGTTCCCATGCGGAACTTTCGAAGTTCCAACCAGTTTCCTCGGCGAAGGCAGGCACGTTGTCGCCCCGCTGCCGGGCACTGGAGGGAAGCACATGTCCATCGGAACTATCATCCTCATCATTCTCATCATCGCCCTGCTCGGCGGCTTTTCCGGCATCGGCGGCGGTCCGTTCTACGGCACCGGCTACTACGGCGGCGGCGGCCTCGGCCTGATCATCGTCATCGTGCTGATTCTCGTCCTGCTCGGACGCATCTGATCCGATCGATCTCATAGCCATCCAACTGATCAGCTCGGGCTGACGTGGCCGCGCCACGTCGGCCTGGGCTTGATTGCGCCCCGCATCGCATGCCTCACACTTCGTTCGCGAGCTTCCTCATCGCCGGCTTGATCGCTCCGGCCGCGTCGTCATAGCCCTCCCACGCCCTGGTCTTGGGCAACAGCGCCGGCACGGTTCGGACCGTGTACCGCTTGGGTTCGAGCCCGTTCTTCACCTGCGCCCACGTCAGCGGCATCGACACGGTGGCGCCTTCGCGGGCGCGCGGCGACAGCACGGCGACGGCCGTCGACATCCGGTCGTTGCGCAGATAGTCGAGGAAGATCTTTCCCCTGCGCAGCTTCTTCGACATGTTGAGCAGATATTGCTCCGGGTTGTCGTTCGCCAACCATTGGCACACGCCCTGGGCAAACGCCTTCGCCTCGGGCCAGCTCACCTTGTCGCGCGCGCCGTGCAGCAACGGCGTCACCACATGCAGACCCTTGCCGCCCGTGGTCTTGCAGAAGCTCTCGAGTCCGAGGCTCTTCAAGCGCTGGCGCATGTCCTTGGCTGCCGCGATCACCTCCTCGAACGCGACGTTCGGCGCCGGATCGAGATCGAACACCAGCCGGCCCGGAACGTCATAGGCGTCCGGCGCGCAATTCCATGGATGCAGCTCGACGGCGGCGACCTGAGCCACCGCGATCAATCCCTCGACGCGATCGATCTGCAGATACGGCTTGCGATCGCCCGAGACCTTGACCAGCTCGAGCAGGTCCGACATGCCCTGCATGCCGTGCCGCTGGAAGAATTTTTCGCCACCGATGCCGTCAGGCGCACGCACGATCGAGCATGGCCGGCCCTTAAGATGACCGATCATCCAGTCTCCGACGGCTTCCAGATAGTTCGCGAGATCGAGCTTGGTGACGGGCTCGCCGTCGCCCGCGTCCGGCCACAGCGCCTTGTCGGGCTTGGAGATCGCAACGCCCATCACGGTCGCCGAGCCCTTCGTCCGAGACGGCGTCTTGTGGACCGTGGTGCCGACGGTCGCGACGCTCGCCGCGGCGCGCGCCACCGGCTTCGCAACCTTCGTCGTCACCACCGGCTCCTCGGCAACGACCTCGCGCGCCGGCTTGTCCTCGCGCAGTGCCTTGAACGAGGCCTGCCTGACATTGCCGTCGCCGGTGAAGCCTGCAAACTCGATCTCGGCGACCAGCTCGGGCTTGAGCCAATGCACCTCGCGCGTCTTGCGCGGCGCGTTCTTGCCGCTGAACGGGCTCTTGTCGGAGGCCGCCGCCTTCAGCGCCGGCATGATCTCCTTCACCGTGTCCTGGCCGAAGCCGGTGCCGACGATCCCGACATAAGCGAGATGATCGTCCTTGTTGACGCCGACCATCAACGATCGGAATTTGCCGTTGGTGGTCTTCCAGCCACCGATGACGACCTCGTGGCCGGGCCTGGTCTTGGCTTTGGTCCAGCTCTCCGTCCGTCCCGAATGATAGGCCGAGTCCAGCTTCTTGGAGACGATGCCCTCCAGCGACAGCTTGCGTGCGGACTCCAGCACCGCCTCGCCGTCGCTCTCGAAGTGCTCGACATAGCGGATGCGCGGCGCCTTGCCTTTGATGTTCGCCTTCAACAGCTTCGCGAGCCGCGCCTTGCGCTCGCGCAAAGGCTGGCGGCGAAGGTCGAACTCTTCGGCGAACATCACGTCGAAGGCAAAGAAGATCAGCTCGTCGGTTTCGCCCGCTGAGATCGCCGCCTGCAGCGCAGAGAAATTCGGATTGCCGTCCTTGTCGAGCGCGACGATCTCGCCGTCGATGATCGCATCCGGCAGCTTCGCGGCCTCCTGCGCGATCGCACTGAACTTGGCCGTCCAGTCCAGGCCCTTTCGCGTCATCAGGGTTGCCTTGCCGCCTTCGACCCTGATCTGCACGCGGTAGCCGTCGAACTTGATCTCATGCCCCCACCCCTCACCGCTCGGCGGCTTCGAGACCGAGGTACAAAGCTCAGGGGCGACGAAGTCCGGCAACGATGACACCATGCGCGGCGCCACTGTCTTCGACTTCGGGCTCGCTTTCGTCGTCTTTGCCGACGGCGCCGTCTTCGTCGAAGTGGCCTTGCCGTCGCTGCGGTTCGAATGCCACACCGCATCGGCATTCATGCGCTGTGTCTTGGCGAGCATGAACGGCTTCGGCGCTTTGCCTTTGCCGGCCGCGATCTGCTCCATCGTGCGCCCCGACGCCACTGATTTGTCGGCGTCGAGAATGTCGTTGGCCTCGCCCTCCTTGGCAAATTCGTCGCGATGCTTGATCAGGAGCCAATTGGTGCGCTTGCCGCCGGTGCGATCGTGGCGCATGCGCACCAGCACCCAACTGCCATGCAGCTTCTCGCCATCCAGCGTGAACTTCAGATCGCCCTTCTTGAAGCCGCTCTCGGGATCCTCGCTCTCCCAA
Source organism: Bradyrhizobium sp. SZCCHNR1043 (assembly GCF_032489675.1). NCBI lineage: Bacteria > Pseudomonadati > Pseudomonadota > Alphaproteobacteria > Hyphomicrobiales > Nitrobacteraceae > Bradyrhizobium > Bradyrhizobium sp. SZCCHNR1043. Next base: position 59,880 of record NZ_JAUEYN010000003.1, on the reverse strand, counting down.
TAGCCACGGTCCCACAGCATGACGGTGCCGCCGCCATACTCGCCTTCTGGGATCGTGCCTTCGAAATCGCCGTAGTCGAGCGGGTGGTCCTCGACCTCGACCGCGAGCCGCTTGTCATGCGGATCGAGCGACGGGCCCTTGGTCACCGCCCACGACTTGAAGACGCCGCCAAATTCGAGCCTGAGATCGTAGTGCAGCCGCGTCGCGTCGTGCTTCTGGATGACGAAACGCGGCCGCGGCGCACGCGCAACCTTGGCGTCGCCGGACGGCTCCGCCGTCTTGTCAAAATCGCGCTTCTTGCGATAGGTGGAGAGCTTCCTGAGCGCCACGGTGATCCCTCGCGTTGAGTGGTAGCGTAGCAAAGCCGGTGAACTCGTGGAACCGGCCGCATCACCATGATGATAACATCGGGCAAAGTTCCGCGTTCCCGCGGCTCAGGGAGCCCAGGCTGCGCTGGCGTCCGCCCTCTGCCAATCGAGAGGGCGCAGGGAAGGCCGGGAGCTCGCCGCCCCCATGGCCCGCCTGCGAAAAAAATGCAGGCGGCAGGTACCACAGGTGCAGCCGAGACATCCCGGCCCTCCCTGCGCGACGGCTTTAACGGCTGCTTCGCGTTCTCCTCGGCGCGCCGGGCTTGTTGGCCACCGTGTCGCGACAATGCGCTTGCGCGCATCGCGCTGGATACCAGCATCGGGGTATCAGGACCGCGCGACTTGACCGTGCATGCCGGATTGTTCGTCGGCGCGACTGAATCACGCTGCAATCCGACACACCCATCGCATTCCGCTGCCGACGTCCGTGACGACCGCGATACGTCCCCTCCGACGCAACGGAACGGGTCGGACCATAATGCTGATTTTACGAAGTCGTCAAGCGAATTATTTTTTCCCGAAGCGACCTTCGCCGGGCCCATGGAACCCACACCGACGCTTGCCCGTTGCAGCGTCGTCCGGATTTTCCAAGGAGACCACGATGGCCCCCCGCGCCTATTGGAAAGGCTCGCTCAAACTCTCGCTCGTCAGTTGCCCCGTCGTCCTCTATCCGGCGTCGACCTCGGTCGAGAAAACGCGCTTCCATCTGATCAACCGCGAGACCGGCAACCGGCTCAAGCAGCAGATGGTCGACTCCGAGACCGGCGACATCGTCGAAGGCGACCAGAAGGGCCGCGGCTACGAGCTGTCCAAGGGACAGTACGTCGAGATCGAGCCCGAGGAGCTGGAGGCGGTCCAGATCAAGAGCAACCATACGATCGACATCGACAGCTTCGTGCCGCGCGACGAGATCGACCAGCGCTATCTCAACGATCCCTATTACATCGCCCCCGACGGCAAGGCGGCCATCGACGCCTTCGCGGTGATCCGCGATGCGATGAAGGATCAGGACCGCGTCGCGCTGGCGCGCATCGTGCTGACCAACCGTGAGCATATCATCGCCATCGAGCCGATGGGCAAGGGCATGCTCGGCACCACCCTGCGCTTTCCCTATGAGCTGCGCGACGAAGCTGAGTTCTTCGACGACATCAAGGCGCCGAAGATCACCAAGGACATGGTCGAGCTCGCCGGCCACATCCTGCAGACCAAGGCGGCGCATTTCGATCCCTCGGAGTTCAAGGACCAATACGAGACCGCGCTGAAGGCGCTGGTAAAACGCAAGGCGTCGGGCAAGCCGATCAAGCTACCGGAGCCGGAGGAACGGCCCGACAACGTCGTCAGCCTGATGGATGCGCTGAAGCAGAGCCTGAACGGCAAGAGCGGAAAAAAGACGGCGCGTGCGGCGCCACGGCGGACGAGCACGCATCGACGCACGGCGAAGAAGACGCATCGGTCGGCGGCGCGGCAGAGGAAGGCGGGCTGAGTACGCCGTAGCCCGGATGAGCGCAAGGCGGCACAATCCCGAGCCTCAGCTTTTCTTCGATGATTTCTTTGCTGTCTTCCGGCTGGTCTTCTTCGTGGTCTTCTTGCTCGATGCCTTCTTGGTTGTCTTTTTCGATGACTTCTTCGCCGATGTCCGCGCGCTCTTCTTCGGCGGCACCTTCTTGCCCTCGCGGCGCGCCTCCGACAGGCCGATCGCGATGGCCTGCTTGCGGCTCTTGACCTTGCGACCGGAACCGCCGCTGCGCAGCGTGCCGGCCTTGCGCTTCTTCATGGCCCGGCCGACCTTGGCCGATGCCTTGCGCGAGTATTGTCGTGCCATGAACATCCTCCCGATTGCGACACGTAAACCGCGTCGGCGAGACGAAAGTTCCAAAGCGCAAGCTGATGCCGCGTACCTCCACACATGCTTTCACGATCGCGGGAATCGAAGCCCGTCGATACATCGAGATTCCAATGCAGCTTCGCGCTCGTCGCTTCGATGACGGATAGACCGAGAAGCCAATCAGACGTTCTGATCCGCCGCATGAGGCGCAACTGGACAAGGCGACGTTCCGAATGATGCGTCCCTGGCCTCTTCCTCAGTCAGCAATTTCAGGAGCACCGTCCGCTTGGACTCATCGTTGAATTCAGCGAGACGTTTCCTGAACAGGATGAGGTTCTGCAGATGAATGTATTCTTCCATGACCGACCTCACTGATGGGAGCCAAGAACAACGCGTCGGGCTGACCTTGATTGAGATGAATTTCGGGCATGATGCTCTTCCCGGTATCGCCGATGACAATCTCTGCGCCGCAGTCGGCAGCCTCGCCCCCCAAAATTCAGATCGCGTTCTGACAAGCCGAGACATGGCACGTCCCGTGTTTACACCATCGTGCATGCAAACGCACGATCAGCTGCGCCGATCAGGTGGCACGACCGCAGTCTCGATCATCCGTTGATCCAGAGAACGGGCGCCTGCGGACGTACTGTGCCGCAGCGCGACATGACCGGTTGGTCAAAATTGCTCGTAAATTTAACGAAACGAGCTGATGCCGCCCGCGGGACACGCAAGCTCGCCCATCGAATGGCGATGTCAACGCCCCTGACACATAGGACCAGTCGGCCGATACGGCCAAGCTCAGTCCGGCGCGCGCAGCCGATAGCCGATGCCGGTCTCGGTCAATACGAATTGCGGGCGCTCGGGATCGACCTCGATCTTCTGCCGCAGTTGGCGCACATAGACGCGCAGATATTGCGCGTCGGTCAATTCGTCCCACAGCTCCTTGAGCAGGAAGCGGTGCGTCAGCACCTTGCCGGCGTGCTGCACCAGGACGCGGAGCAGATCGTACTCCTTGGGCGACAGCTTGATCTCGCGCTCGCCGACCTTGACGATGCGGCGGACGAGATCGACGGAGAGATCGCCGGTACGGAACACCGGACGCTCGCCCTGCACCTGCAACTGATGCCGCAACGCCGCGCGCAACCGCGCCAGCAATTCATCCATGCCGAACGGCTTGGTGATGTAGTCGTCGGCGCCGAGATCGAGCGCCTGGACCTTGCCCGCCTCGTCGCCGCGGCTGGACAGCACCACGACCGGCACAGCCTCGTTGCGGCCACGGATGGTACGCAGCAGCTCGAGCCCGTCGATGTCGGGCAGGCCAAGGTCGAGAATGATCAGCGCCGGCTCCTGACCCAACAGATCCAGCGCGATCCTGCCGTTCGAGGCTTCGAGAATCTCGTAGCCCTGCGTGGTCAGGCCCATCCGCAGCAGCTTGCGGATCGGCGGCTCGTCGTCGATCACGAGCACCTTGATCGGAGCGCCGGTCATGCGGCCGTATCCAGCGGTCTGGCCTGCGCCAGAACGGGCAGGCGGATGGTGAGGACCGCGCCGCGCCGATCGGTGCGGTTGCCGGCGAAGATGCGGCCATGCATCGCCTCGATGAAGCCGCGCGAGATCGCAAGCCCTAGCCCCGTGCCGGGTCGCACCTGGTCGCCCTTCTGCACACGATAGAACTTGTCGAACACGTGCTCGACCTCCGCGGCGGGAATGCCGTCGCCTTCGTCACGGATCTCGAGCACGACCCAGTTGTTGTCGCGGGCCGCACGGATCGCGATCGAGGTCTCGGGAGGCGCATATTTGGCGGCGTTGTCGAGCAGATTGAACAGCACCTGCTCGAACAGCACCGCGTCGACCTCAACCATCGGCAGATCGGGCGCCAGCTCCAGCGAGACATGATGACCGGCGAGGATCTTGCTCGCGCGCCGCAGCGCGCTGCCGACGATCTCGCCGACGTCGTGGAGCGCGGCATTCGGCACGATCGCGCCCGATTCCAGCTTGGTCATGTCCAGGAGATTGGCGATGAAGCGGTTGAGTCGCTCGGATTCGTCGATGACGGTGGCGAGCAGGTCGAGCTTCTCCTTGTCGGACAGCCTGGCTGCCAGATCGCGCATCGTCGAAGCCGCGCCGAGCACGGAGGCAAGCGGCGTCTTCAGATCGTGCGAGATCGAGGTGAGCAGCGCCGAACGCAGCCGGTCCTGCTCCATGGTGCGCTTGACCTTGTCCATGTCCTCGACCAGCAGCACGCGCTCGATCGCGAGCGCGCCCTGATCGACCAGGGCATCGAGCAGCCGGCGCTGGTCCGGCGTCAGCAGCGGCCCGGTACGATCGTCGTCGATGCCAATGACACCGATCGAGCCGCGCCCGGTGCGCATCGGCAGGAACAGGCGCTTGGCGCCCGGCAGCGTGTCGGAGCCGCGGCCCGCTGCGCGGTCGTTGCTCCAGGCCCAGCTCGCAGCGGCGAGATCGGCGTCGTCGAGCTGATCCTCCGGCGGGTAGCCGGTCATGACCGTGAGCTTGCCGTCCTGCGGCAGCAGCAGCACGACCCGCACCTTCAGCATCAACGCCGCCTGATAGGCCGTCGCCCACAGCACGTCGTCGAGGGTCGCGGTGCCCGCGAGCTTGCGGCTGAAGGCGTAGAGCTGCTCGGTGGTCCGGACGCGGTGGGTGGCGGTGTCAGCCTGAACGCGCACGCGCGCGGCGACGTTGGACACCAGGATGGCGATCAGCATGAAGAAGAAGAACGCGCCGATGTTGGTCGGATCGGTGATCGTGAACGTATACAGGGGCGGCAGGAAGAAGAAGTTGTAGCAGAGCGAGGCGGCGAGGCTCGCCAGCAGCGACGGCCCAAGACCGTAACGCGCGGCGACGCCGACCACGGCGGTCAGGAACACCAGATCGACGTTCTCGATACCGAAGAAGGGCTGGATGAGCTCGGCGAGGCCGAGGCCGACAGCCGTGATCAGCAGCGCCATCAGATAGGGCTTTGGCCGCAGCGGCTCGCTGCGCGGGCGCGTCTGCACCGACGGGCTCGGCGTGTCCAGCGCCTCCTCGCCGGCGATCACGTGGATGCTGATGTTGCCGGCGCGCCTGACGAGGTCATGCACCACCGAGCCCCTGATGATCTCGAACAGGCGCGAGCGGCTCGACTTGCCGATGATGATCTGGGTGACGTTGTTGGCCTGCGCGAAGCTGATGAGGTCATCCGCGATGCGCCGGCCGACGCCCGGAATCGTCAGCGCCTCGCCGCCGAGGGTCTCGGCCAGCCGCAGCGTATCGGCGAGGCGGTCGCGCTGCTTGTCGGTGAGCTGCAGGTTGCGCCGGGTCTCGATGGTAACGGCGGTCCACGGCGCGTGGACACGGTCGGCGAGCCGCTTGGTGTAGCGCACCAGCCCTGTCGCCCGCGGATCCTCCGACACGCAGACGAGGATCCGCTCGCCGGCCGCCCAGGGTCCGGCGATGGCGTTGGCCTGCATGTGGGTGAGCAGTTGCTCGTCGACGCGCTCGGCCGTCCGGCGCAGCGCGAGCTCGCGCAGCGCGGTCAGATTGCCGGGCGAGAAGTAATGCTCCAGCGCGCGCTCGGCCTGTTTGGGGACATAGACCTTGCCCTCCTTCAGCCGCTGGATCAGATCGTCGGGCGTGAGGTCGATCAGCTCGATGGCGTCGGCGCGGTCGAGGATCGAGTCCGGGACGGTCTCGCGTACGCGCACATGAGTGATCTGGGCGACGACGTCGTTGAGGCTCTCGATGTGCTGGACGTTGACCGCCGTGTAGACGTCGATGCCGTGCGACAGCAGCTCCTCGACGTCGAGATAGCGCTTGGGGTGGCGGCTGCCGGCGGCATTGGTGTGCGCAAGCTCGTCGACGATCGCGAGCTTGGGACGGCGCGCGATCACGGCATCCAGATCCATCTCCTCGACGATCTGGTCCTTGTAGGAAATATGTTTGCGCGGGACGACCTCCAGGCCGCGCACCAGCGCCTCGGTCTCGGCGCGGCCATGGGTCTCGACGAAGCCGATGACGACATCGACGCCGGCCCTCAGCTTGGCATGCGCGCTCGACAGCATCTCATAGGTCTTGCCGACGCCGGGCGCCGCGCCGACGAAGATCTTGAGCTTGCCGGCAGGACTGTCCTCCCGCCGGGCTGCTTCGAGCAGGGCTTCCGGCGAGGGACGTTGGTCAGGATCGCGGCGTTGACTGGCCATGCGGCATTATAGACGGAGGGACCTCGGCGCCAAGGCCAGGACCTTCAAGGCAGGACCTTCAGGGCGTCACTGCGGTTTGGCAGCGTCGAGTGCCAGATTGAGCGCAAGCACGTTAACGCGGGGTTCGCCGAGCAGCCCGAGCAGACGGCCCTGGGTCTGCCGGGCGATCACGGCCTGGACGCTTGCCTCCGGCAAGCCGCGCGCCTTGGCCACCCGCGGCACCTGGAACAGCGCTGCCTCCGGCGAGATGTCCGGATCGAGCCCGCTCGCCGAGGTCGTCACCAGATCGACCGGCACGGCCTGCGCGGGATTCTCCGCCTTCAGCTTGTCGACGTCCTCCTTGACGCGGTCGGCCAGCGCCTTGCTGGTGGGGCCGAGATTGGAGCCGGACGAGTTGGCGGCGTTGTAGGGTGCCGGCACGGTCTTGGTCGCATCGTTCGGATCGGCGGCCGAGGTCGCGGACGGGCGGCCGTGGAAATATTTGTCGTTCTTGAACTCCTGGCCGATCAGCGCCGAGCCGATCACCTGGCCGTTGCGCGTGATCAGGCTGCCTTCGGCCTGCGCCGGAAAGATGGTGCCGGCGACGACGGTCATGGTGAGCGGGTAGAGCAGCCCGGTGATAAGGGTCAGCGCGAGCAGGACGAAGATGGCGGGACGGATTTCTTTGAGCATGGGAATCTCCTATTTTTCTCCGTCATTGCGAGGAGCGAAGCGACGAAGCAATCCAGGGCTGCGCGCGGGACTCTGGATTGCTTCGCTTCGCTCGCAATGACGCCGGTAAGTGGTCAAGCCAAATGCAAGGCGGTCACGATCAGGTCGATCGCCTTGATGCCGATGAAGGGGATGATGATGCCGCCCAGCCCGTAGATCATCAGGTTGCGGCCGAGCAGCGCGCCGGCGCCGATGGCGCGGTAGGCGACGCCCTTCAGCGCCAGCGGGATCAGCGCGATGATGACGAGCGCGTTGAAGATGATCGCCGACAGGATCGCACTCTGCGGGCTCGCCAGGTTCATGACGTTCAGCACGTTGAGCTGCGGGTAGAACGCCAGGAACATTGCCGGGATGATGGCGAAATACTTGGCGACGTCGTTGGCGATCGAGAACGTCGTCAGCGCACCGCGCGTCATCAGCAGCTGCTTGCCGATCTCCACCACCTCGATCAGCTTGGTCGGATTGGAGTCGAGGTCGACCATGTTGCCGGCCTCGCGCGCGGCCTGCGTGCCGGTGTTCATGGCGACGCCGACATCGGCCTGCGCCAGCGCCGGCGCGTCATTGGTGCCGTCGCCGCACATCGCCACCAGCTTGCCCTTGGCCTGCTCGTCGCGGATCAGCCTGAGCTTGTCCTCGGGCGTGGCCTGCGCCAGGAAATCGTCGACGCCGGCTTCGGCGGCGATCGCCGCCGCGGTCATCGGGTTGTCGCCGGTGATCATGATGGTGCGGATGCCCATCCGGCGCAGCTCGGCGAAACGCTCGCGGATGCCGCCCTTGACGATGTCCTTGAGCTGGACGACGCCGAGCAGGCGCCCGTCCCTGGCGACCGCGAGCGGCGTGCCGCCGGATTTGGCGATGTCGTCGGAGATTGCACGGATCTCGCGGACAAGCTCGCTCTCGACCGGCTGGACCGCGCGCACCGTGTTGCCGGAGACGGGCTGGGTCGGGCCGCCGCCGCCGATGGAGTTGAGGATGGCGTCGACCGCGCCCTTGCGCACCGAGGAGCCGCCGGCATCGACGCCGCTCATGCGGGTCTGCGCCGTGAACGGCACGAAGGTCGCGCCGAGCTCGGCCATGTCGCGGCCGCGGATGCCGTATTTGTCCTTCGCGAGCACCACGATCGAGCGGCCCTCCGGTGTCTCGTCGGCGAGCGAGGCGAGCTGCGCCGCGTCGGCGAGCTCCTGCTCGCTCACGCCCCTGACGGGACGGAACGCAGTCGCCTGGCGATTGCCGAGCGTGATGGTGCCGGTCTTGTCGAGCAGGAGCGTATCGACGTCGCCGGCGGCCTCGACCGCGCGGCCGGACATCGCCAGCACGTTGAAGCGCACCAGGCGGTCCATGCCGGCGATGCCGATCGCCGACAGCAGCGCGCCGATCGTGGTCGGGATCAGGGTCACGAACAGCGCCACCAGCACCACCACCGAGATCGAGCCGCCGGCATAGGCCGCGTAGCTCGGGATCGTCACGGTCGCGAACACGAAGATGATGGTGAGGCCGGCGAGCAGGATGTTGAGCGCGATCTCGTTCGGCGTCTTCTGCCGCTCCGCGCCCTCGACCAGCTTGATCATGCGGTCGATGAAGGTCGAGCCTTGTGCGGCCGTGATCTTGACGCGGATCCAGTCCGACAGGACCTGGGTGCCGCCGGTCACCGCCGAGCGGTCGCCGCCGGATTCGCGGATGACGGGAGCGGACTCGCCGGTGATGGCGGCCTCGTTGACCGAGGCGACGCCTTCGATCACCTCGCCGTCGGAGGGAATGGTGTCGCCGGCCTCGACCAGCACGATGTCGCCGACCTTCAGGCTGGTGCCGGGCACGAGCTTGTAGGTGTGATCGGCCGGGCTCGCGCCCGTCAGCAGCTTGGCCTGGCTCTCGGTGCGCGTCTTGCGCAGCGAATCCGCCTGCGCCTTGCCGCGGCCTTCGGCGACGGCTTCGGCGAAGTTGGCGAACAGCACGGTGAACCACAGCCAGAGAATGATCTGGAAGGTGAAGCCGAGGTTCGCTCCGCCGGTGACGACGTCGCGCAGGAAGATCACCGTGGTGAGCGCGGCGACGACCTCGACGACGAACATCACGGGGTTCCTGATCATCAGCCGCGGATCGAGCTTGGCGAAAGCGGCCTTGATGGCCGGCAGCACGATCTTCGGGTCGAGCATCGTCGACATCGACGAGCGCTTCTGCAGTTTCATGGTTTCCATGGAGGTTGCTCCGGGATCAGAACACGGTGCCGGCGGCCATCGCGAGATGCTCGACGATTGGACCAAGGGCGAGAGCGGGGAAGAAGGTGAGGCCGCCGATGATCAGGATGACGCCGACGACGAGACCGACGAACAGCCCGCCCGTAGTCGGGAACGTGCCGGCCGAGGGCGGGATCGACTTCTTCGCGGCGAGCGAGCCGGCGATCGCCATCGCCGGGACGATCATGAAGAAGCGGCCGACGAACATCGAGGACGCGAGCGTGAGGTTGTAGAAGAAGGTGTTGCCGGTGAGGCCGCCGAAGGCCGAGCCGTTGTTGGCGGTCGCCGAGGTGTAGGCGTAGAGCACCTCGGTGAAGCCGTGCGGACCGGCATTGGCCATCGAGGCAACTGCCGAGGGCAGCACCACGGCGACCGCGGTCCAGCCGAGATACATCAGCGGCAGCACCAGGATCGCCAGCATCGCCATCTTGACCTCGCGCGCCTCGATCTTCTTGCCGACATATTCCGGCGTGCGCCCGACCATCAGGCCGGCGACGAAGATCGCGAGCACGACGAACAGCAGCATGCCGTAGAGGCCGGCGCCGACGCCGCCTATGATGATCTCGCCGAGCTGCATGTTGATGAGCGGGATCATGCCGCCCAGCGCGGTGAAGCTGTCATGCATCGCATTGACCGCGCCGCAGGAGGCGGCCGTCGTGATCACGGCGAACAGTGACGACGCGACGATGCCGAAGCGGACCTCCTTGCCTTCCATGTTGCCGCCGGTCAGTCCCAGCGCGTTCAACGTGGTCGTACCGTTGGCCTCGGCCCAGTAGGTGATGGCGACGCCGGCGATGAACAGGACGCCCATCACGGCGAGGATCGCCCAGCCCTGGCGCTGATTGCCGACCATGCGGCCGAACACGTTGGTGAGGCCGGCACCGAGCGCGAAGATCGAGAGCATCTGGATGAAGTTCGACAGCGCGTTCGGGTTCTCGAACGGGTGCGCGGCGTTGGCGTTGAAGAAGCCGCCGCCATTGGTGCCGAGCATCTTGATCGCGACCTGCGAGGCCACCGGGCCGACCGCGATGGTCTGCTTCGCCCCTTCCAGCGTGGTCGCCTCGACATAGGGCCCGAGCGTCTGCGGGATGCCCTGCCAGACCAGGAACAGCGTGTAGACGATGCAGAGCGGCAGCAGCACATAGAGCGTGCATCTGACGACATCGACCCAGAAATTGCCGACGGTCCGCGCCGAGGCGCGTGAGAAGCCGCGAATCAGCGCCATCGCGAGCACGATGCCGGTTGCGGCCGACAGGAAGTTCTGGTGCGTGAGGCCGAGCATCTGCACGAGATAGGAGACCGTGCTCTCACCGCCGTAGTTCTGCCAGTTGGTGTTGGTCAGGAAGCTGATCGCGGTGTTGAAGGAGAGATCCTCAGCGACCGCGGACTGTCCTGCGGGATTGAACGGCAGCACGGCCTGCAAGCGCATCACGCCGTAGATGATCAGGAAGCCGCCGACATGGAACAGCAGCATCGCGACCGTGTAGGTCAGCCAATGCTGCTCGCGGCGCTCGTCGACGCCGCCGGCCCAGTAGATCGCGGACTCCACGGGCCGCAGCACCGGCGACAGGAAGGTGCGCTCGCCATTGAAGACGCGCGTCATGTACCAGCCGAGCGGCTTGGCGAGCGCGACGATGACGGCGCAAAAGAGCAGGATCTGGATCCAGCCGATCACAGTCATGGGATATGTCCTTGAAGGCGCGACAGCCGGCGGTCAGAACCGCTCGGGCCGCAGCAGCGCATAGGTGAGATAGAACAGAAGGCCGAGCGACACGGCGCCGGCGAGCGAATAGTCGAAGATCATGGCCCGTCTCCTAGAGTCGCTCGCAGGCATAGGTGTAGCCGATCGCCAAGGCGAAGAAGCCGGCGGCCAGCGCCAGCATCAGGATGTCAAGCATGGTGTGCTCCTCATGCGCGCGAGAGACGCGCAAAGCGTAAGGACAGCCGGAGGCGCGCGACTTGTGATAGATCAAGCATCCCGTCGCCGTGCCCCACGATCCGCTCCATCGCGACAGATGGCATCCGGAACCATAGGTTTTCGAGACAGCGCTGCCGGGAAAGTTATAGGAATTTCATAAAGACCACGGCATTCCCGCAGTGGCTTTCGCCTGGTCGCCGCGGCGATCGCATATGGAGGCAGCCACAGCACCGAGGCATCTTTATGCGCCGCTTATTTCTCTCAGCCCCCGCCCCTCTCGCATTCCTACGGCGCCGTCGGCCACATTGCCGATCAGGGCCCATCGGGCCAACGCTCACTGACGACGGGAGGCCAGCATGGCTGCCTTGACAACACGACCGGATGTCCTGGAGCCGGCACAGCTCGCGCAGACCACCACGGCGATGCTGACGGCTTTGCTTGACGACGACGAGGGAGTCTCACCCTTGTCGGCGCGCGGGCGGCGCCGGCTGCGGATCGCAAAATTGCTGGAGACCGAGGCGCGCGTCGATGCCGCGCTCGAACTGGTCGCGTTGCAGCTGCCGCGATGGCAGCTTCGCCGCATTGCCTATGACGACGGCGAATGGCACTGCGCATTGTCGCAACAGCGCGAATTGCCGGACTGGCTCGATCGTTGCGCTGAAGCCCGCCATAGCGATCTCGCCCTCGCCATTCTCCACGCCGCGGCCGAAGCCCGCCGTCTCGAGCCAAGCGTCTCGCAGCCTGACGCAAGGCGCGGCATCACGACGGAGCCGGCGGTCGCCGACCTGCTCTGCTGCGACAATTTCTGAGCCGCCGTCATTGCCGCGATGTTGCTTTCCGCTGACAAGGCCACGGAGCTTCCGGCCGCCAGGGTGCTGCTTCGATTTCTGCTACGAATGTTGGTCCTCATCCTGTTCGCCGCGTTCGGCAGCATCGGCTTCGGTCGCAGCCTCGCTGCCCTGCTCTGGATGACGACGATCCTGTGTGCCGTGCTCGCGACGCTGCGCCGGGAGCGCGTGTTCGCCGCGAGCCTGAACCATTGGGACGAGATGATCGGCTACACCGCGCTCTATTGCGCGGTGATGGCGCTGATCCAGCCGTCCGGAAACTAAGCGCCCTTACACCGCTCTTATGCGATCGCACGCGGCGCCATCTCGAATTCCTACCCCTCGCCTTCGATATTGCCGTCCATGAGCGCCGATCGTTCCGACCGGCCTGCTCACACCACAACAAGGAACAGTCCCGTGAAAAGTCTCGAACCCCCATCGTACAACATGCCGGCCCCCGCGCTCGTCTTCATCGGCAAGAACGGACATGGCCAGTGGGTCGCCCAGGAGCAGAATGGGCTCTATGGCGGGCTGTTCGTGAGCCGCGCCGAGGCGATGAAATATGCGCTGTTCGAGAACGGCCACCATCCGGAAACCATCGTCGAGCTCGCGCGCACGATCGAGCTCGATGCCGATGGCCGGCTTGCTCCGATCGGTCTGCTGTTCGCGAGCGGAAGGCGACCGGTCGCATGAGCGATGCGCTCAGGATGCAGCCTGGATCGGCCGCACGCTGGCTCGCCGGCACCATCGCGGACATTCCAACCCCGTTCGATGCCAATGGTGCGCTCGACCGCCCGGCGCTCGCCAGACTGTGCGAGCGGCAGATCGAAGCGGGCGCCAGCGCGATCCTGGTCTGCGAGACCGCAGGCGAAGCATCTACGCTCACCGCGGCAGAGCGCGAACAGGTCATTCGCACGGCAGTGACGGCGGCCGCCAATCGGGTCCACGTCATCGCCGGAGCAGGATCCAACGCGACGCTCCAGGCCGTGCAGAACACCCGCCAGGCGGCAGCCGCCGGCGCGGATGCGATCATGTCGGTGGTCCCTTACTACAACCGACCTACGGCAGAGGGAATCTACGCGCATTTCCGCGCCGTCGGCGACGCGACGGCGCTGCCGGTCATTCTGCACGATTGCCCGTCGCGCACGGGACGCGCACTGCCCGACGATACACTGGTGCGCCTTGCGCGGTGGGCGCAATTCGTCGGCCTGCGTGACGGCACCGGCGATATCGCACGGACCGTACATCTGCGATCGCGGCTTCCGGTCGGCTTCCGCCTGTTGTCAGGCGACGATGCGACGGCGGTGCCGTTCGCAGCCGCCGGAGGCGACGGCAACATCTCGCTGGTGGCCAACGTCGCACCGCAGCTCTGCGGCGCGCTTTTCGCCTATTGTCAGCGCGCCCGCTGGAGCGCTGCGCGACGGCTGCATCATCAGTTGCTGCCGCTGATCGAGGCGTTCAGCCGCGATACGCCGGCCGCAGTCAAATACGCGCTCAGTCTCCAGGGGCTCATCGCTGTCGGCGTTCGTCTGCCATTGACAGCTTTGGACTCTCCCACGATGGCAGCCGTCATGCAGGCCATGACGCTGCTCAGCGCTCACACCGCAGCCGCGTCACGGAGGCAAGAGGTCCGGTGTTGAGAGGGCCCACCGCGCGGTGCCGCGAGGACCGATCGTTCAGAAGCTCCCTTTGTCGTCAACAATCTGCGGCGACCGCGGCCGGACTCTCGCATCACCCGGCAGCGACGGAGACGCCACGGAACTGCGCCGACAGAGCAGCTCGTTGCGCAAGCGCCGCAGCTTGGCCGCGGCGATCGCGGCATGAATGGTCCTGAAGATGCCGCGCAGCGTCTTGATTGGATGCGGCCGCCGGATGGCTCTCAGGCCGATAGCGCCGCGGGCTTCGCGAAACAGGTCAACCGCGCTCATGTCCATTCTCCGTCGGGCCGGCGCCAGATCCGGCCGGCAAGGCGGAAGATGGAGCCCAGCAGCGTAGGAATGCGAGAGAGGCCGAATTCGTCTCGTATAGGAAATCAATAAGTGCAAGGAGGTTCGGCGCTTTCGCGGTAAGCGAGCTTCCACCTAGCGGCCGCGCAGCACCGCGCAAAAAAAGGGGCGGCCGATCCGGCCGCCCCGTTTGTATCATCGTCGATCGGTCAGAAGATCTTGACCGCGCTTTCCAACGTCTTCCAGACGCCCCAGGCCAGCGGCACGCCGACGAAGGCCCAGAACAGGGCGGCCTTGACGTCGAGGCCGCCCTTGCCGATGCCGAACGACCCGTGCTGGATCGCCGACTCGTTCTTGGCGAGCTCCGCCTGGTACTTCGCGACTTCGTCCGCGCTCATGTTCCACTTGTCATCGACGGGCTTGATCAGGAAGTTGCAGATCAGGCCGGCGAGCAGCATGGCGCAGAGGATATACATCGTCGTGTTGTACAGCTGGTCGCGCGGCACGCCGGCGGCGAGCTGGAACTCGCGGATGTAGTTGACGACCACCGGACCGATGATGCCGGCCGTCGCCCACGCGGTCAGCAGCCGGCCGTGGATGGCACCGACGAACTGGGTGCCGAACAGATCGGCCAGATAGGCAGGTACGGTCGCGAAGCCGCCGCCATACATCGAGAGGATGATGGCGAAGGCCCCCACGAAGAGCAGCTTGGACCCCATCGCTGCGAAGGTCGGCGCCAGCGCATAGAGCACGATGCCGATCAGGAAGAAGCAGTAATAGGTGTTCTTACGGCCGATGTGATCCGAAAGCGACGCCCAGAAGAAGCGGCCGCCGATGTTGAACAACGACAACAGGCCGGCAAAGCCTGCCGCGATGCCCGCGATCGCGGCCTTCTGGCCGGCGTCGAGCTGGTTGAAGCTGACGTCGGGCAGACCGATCAGCTTGCCGGCGAAGATCTCCTGCAGCATCGGCGAGGCCATGCCGATCACGCCGATGCCTGCCGACACGTTCAAGCAGAGCACCCACCAGACAAGCCAGAACTGCGGAGTCTTGTGCGCGTTGTCGAGATGCACATGGTGCTCCGAGATCATTGCCTTCTTGACCGCAGGCGGCGTCCAGCCTTCGGGCTGCCAGCCGACCGGAGCGACGCGATAGGCAAAGGCACCGATCATCATGAAGACGAAGTAGATCACGCCCATCGTGACGAAAGTCTCCCAGACACCCACCGACGTCGGGGTCTTGAAGTAGTTCATCAGCAGGTTGGCGAGCGGAGCACCGATCATCGCGCCGCCGCCGAAGCCCATGATGGCCATGCCGGTCGCCATGCCGCGCCGGTCCGGGAACCATTTCACCAGGGTCGACACCGGCGAGATGTAGCCGAGGCCGAGGCCGATGCCGCCGATGACGCCGGCGCCGACCCACATCATCCAGAGCTGGTGCACATAGATGCCAAGCGCTGCGATCAGCAGGCCGCCACCCCAGCAGCAGGCCGCAACGGCACCCGCCTTGCGCGGTCCGGCCCGCTCGAGCCAGCCACCCCAGACCGCCGCGGAGCCACCCAGCAGTACGAAGAACAGGGTGTACATCCAGCCAAGGCTTGCGACCTTCCAGTCGCAGGTCGTCGTAAACAGCTCCTGCACCAGGGTCATGTCCGGGCAGGCCTGGGTCTTGGTCACGCCGATCGCGCGCGACAGCGGCAGCCAGAACACCGAGAAGCCATACGCCATGCCGATGCACAGATGGATGCACAGCGCAGCCGGAGGAACCAGCCAGCGGTTGAACCCCGCCTTGGCGACCGTGTGCTCACGATCGAAGATCCCCGCTTGCGAGCCCGGGAGCGTGCCCGCGCTTTCAATGGTAGCCATGCATTCCTCCCCTACGGACTCCCGTCCAACGCAACAACGTCATGTTCTGTCCCCTTGATCAGAATCAATACGCCCACTCACCCCGCCCGCTATCGCGTACCAGAGCAGTCTCGCAACGCACAAACGCTCATCACTGGCTCGATGCGCATAACACTCCACCCGAGACGTTATGCCCTCACCATCTTTGTGCCGCTGTTCTGCCTGGCCCGCTCCCCAGCGGGCATGACTCGTCTCCCGCAACCTCCGCGGAAGCGTCTCAATTGGTGCAGAACTGAGGCAAATTGTCGATAGTAAAATGGTAATATTCGGTCGATCTTCGTGGATTGATCGCAATGCAGCGGGAATGTGTTGCTAACAAACACACAAATTCACGTGCAACCAACGCGACCGCCACTCACGGCTGTAGCCGCATTGCTCTCGATTACTTTCCGGACGCGTCACGACCATTCCTGATGGAATCAACTAATGAGATGTCCGGGCGATCAGCGACGGGACACGGCTTAAGGCCGCATGCGCGCGCTCGCGGAAACGTGAAGAAGAAGCAACTTGTCCTTGCCTGGCAACAGCGTCGCAAGCCTGGACTGAGAACGCGGCATTGTTGTGAGCTCGGGTTGACGCCGCTGCGACGATAGGAAGCAGCACGATCCCTTGACACATCGATGCGTCGAGATCGCACGCACGAACTACGTAGTTCGAGCAACCTGCAGCAGAGGATGTTCACCGCCGCACGGGTCATCCGGCCGGTCCCGCCGCCTTCTCGATCCGAAACAGAATGCCGCGCTCGGTGCGATCGACGCTCTCCACCCGATCTCCGGTCTCCCGTACCAGATTCGGGATGTCGATCACCGCAAGCGGGTCGGTACAGCACACTTCGAGCCGCTCTCCCGCCTTGAGCGTCCGTAATGCCTTCCGGGTCTTCAGCACCGGCAGTGGGCACTTCAGGCCCGTCAGATCCAGCCTCGTCATCATCATGTGCGCGACCATGGCCAAGCGGTTCCGGCACGTCAACCGGGCCGCACCATCACGGGAACCTTGAACTGGGTTCCTGGGATGCCAGGAACACTGGCGTTGCGAACTCGCGCGAGTTCCATCACGGAACACCAAGTTTGTCGCACAACGCCAGAACGTCCGCCAGCGGCATCGCCAGATGGTGGACGAGCGCCGCGATCGCCGGGATATCGTCGAGATGAACGCGCGGCAGCACGGTCTCGACATCGCCGTCGCTGGCGAGCCCGACGATGCCTGGATCATCGGGAAACAGCAGCGGCTTGCCGTTGGCTGTGCGATGCACCTCGATGCGGCGATGCGGCCCGGCCTTGTAGCCTTCGATGACGACCAGATCGACGGGAGACAACTTCGCCAGAAGCTCCGCGAGTGCCGGCTCCCTTGCGCCGCGCAGCTCGTGCATCAACGCCCAGCGCGTGCCCGACGCGACGAGGACCTCCTCGGCGCCGGCCTCGCGATGCCGCCACGAATCCTTGCCGGGAACGTCGACGTCGAACTTGTGATGGGCATGCTTGATCACCGAGACGCGCAGTCCCTGCCCCTTGAGATGAGGAATCAGCCGCGTCAGCAGCGTGGTCTTGCCGGCGCCGCTCCAGCCGGCGAGGCCGATGACTTTCATCGCGGTCTCCAGAAAAGCCCCGGCGCTTTCGCACAGCCAGGAGCGCGGGATCGATCGATGGCCCGAAGGCCGGGTGGAACGCCATATCCACGCTTCGCGCTGTCATGCCAGCAGCCCCGCGGACCAGGCAAGGCCCGTAAGCGAGGGGCATGCCGGTGCGGCCGCCGCGCAGGCGCAAATGGTGGATCGTGCGCGCCAACGCTGACGCCCTGGCAGCAGTCGTGGTAACGAACCCGCGATGACAGCCATGACCTCGACTTCGATCCCCGGCGTGCTGCTCGCCGGCGGTCGCGCGCAGCGGATGGGCGGCGGCGACAAGCCGTTGCGCATGGTCGACGGCCGCACCATCCTGGAGCGCGTGATCGCGCGGCTGGCGCCGCAGTGCAGCCGGCTGATCCTCAATGCCAATGGCGACCCCGCGCGCTTCGCAGGCACCGGCCTGACAGTCGTGCCGGATGGTGTCGTCGGCTTTCCGGGCCCGCTCGCCGGCATTCTCGCCGGCCTCGACTGGGTTGCGGCGCACATGCCGGAGGCACGGTGGATGCTGAGCGCCGCCGGCGACTGTCCATTCCTGCCGCGTGACCTGGTCGCACGGCTGGCGACAGCGCGGGCGGCGGAGCAGGCCGAACTGGCGTTGGCGGCGTCCGGCGGACAGATCCACCCAGTGATCGGGCTGTGGCCGGTCGGGCTGCGCGAGGACCTTCGCCACGCCCTGGTCGCGGAGGACATCCGGAAGGTCACCCGCTTCACGGCGCGCTACAAGGTCGCGACCGTGAGCTGGCCGTCGCTTCCGCTGGATCCGTTCTTCAATGCCAATACCGCGCTCGACCTCGCCGAGGCGGAGCGGCTCTCGAGGATTGAGGACGCCTGATGGACGCGACAACCATGGTCCGCCGCGCCGTGCTCGCCGTTGCCGTGCTCAATCTCGGATATTTCGGCATCGAGTTCGCCGTGGCGTTGGCGATCGGCTCGGTGTCACTGTTCGCCGACAGCGTCGACTTTCTGGAAGACGCCTCGGTCAACATCCTGATTGCGCTGGCGCTGCGCTGGAGTCCGCCGCGGCGGGCGCTGCTCGGCAAGGTGCTGGCGCTGATCCTGCTGGCGCCGGCGATCGCCGGACTGTGGACCGCCGGGGAGAAGTTCTTCACGCCGATCGTGCCCGCACCGCTGCCGCTCACCGAGACCGGCCTCGGCGCGCTGATCGTCAATCTCGGCTGCGCGCTGATCCTGGCGCGGGTCAGGGACCACCGGGGCAGCCTGACCCGCGCCGCCTTCCTGTCCGCACGCAACGACGCCTTCGCCAACATCGCGATCATCGCGATCGGTCTCGTGACCGCCTTTGTGTGGCCCTCGATCTGGCCCGACCTGATCGTGGGCGTCGGCATCGCACTGATGAACGCCGACGCCGCACGCGAGGTGTGGGAGGCTGCGCACGAGGAGCAAAAGACCGCCAAGGCCTGAACGGCCGAGGAGCCTGCGCGCGTGCGCGATGAGCTCACTGCTTGCGGCATTGCAGCGCACAGGATCGCTCCACCGCTCCGCCGTCCGGCATGATTGACGGCCGCCCTGGATTGATTGCAGATAGGCGGACCGGCCGGCAGAGCCGGAACAAACAACGGCATCATGCCGGTATCGGTGGAGGACTGATTGCAACTCAGCTGTTTGAAGCGGGCGGCGTGGGCCGCAGCCGCGCTGCTGGTCACGACCGCCGCGCAGGCCGAGATCTCCGACAACGTCGTCAAGATCGGCGTGCTCAGCGACATGAACGGCCCGGCCTCGACGCCGACCGGACAAGGGTCCGTCACCGCGGCGCAGATGGCGGTCGATGATTTCGGCGGCAAGGTGCTGGACAAGCCGATCAGCGTCATCGTCGGCGATCATCAGCTCAAGCCCGACATCGGCGCGGCGATCGCGCGCCGCTGGTACGACACCGAGCAGGTCGATCTCATCGTCGACGTGCCCGTCTCCGCGGTGGGCCTCGCGGTGCAGACCATCGCCACCGAGAAGAAGAAGCTGTTCATCACCCAGTCGACCGGTTCCGCCGATTTCCACGGCAAGTTCTGCTCGCCCTACGCGATGCAATGGGTGTTCGACACCCGCGCACTCGCCACCGGCACGGCGAAGGAGGTCGTCAAGCGCGGCGGCGACAGCTGGTTCTTCATCACCGACGACTACGCCTTCGGCCATTCGCTGGAGCGCGACGCGTCGAGCGTCGTCACCGCCAATGGCGGCAAGGTCGTGGGCGCGGTGCGGCCGCCATTCGCGACGCCGGATCTGTCGTCCTTCATCCTGCAGGCGCAGGCTTCCAAGGCCAAGATCATCGGCATCGCCGCGGGCCCGCCCAACAACATGAACGAGATCAAGACCGCATCCGAGTTCGGCCTGCTCAAGGGCGGACAGCAGATGGCGGCTTTGCTCGCGCTGGTCACCGACATCCATTCGCTCGGCCTGCCGGCGGCGCAGGGGCTCCTGCTCACCACCTCGTTCTACTGGGACATGGACGACAAGACGCGGGAATGGTCGAAGCGCTATTTCGCCAAGATGAACCGGATGCCGACGATGTGGCAGGCCGGCGTCTATTCCGCAGTCATGCACTATCTCAACGCCATCAAGGCGGTGGGCAGCGACGATCCGCTCGCGGTCGCCGCGAAGATGCGGGACACGCCGGTCGAGGACTTCTTCGCCCGCAACGGCAAGCTGCGCGCCGACAATCTCATGGTGCACGATCTCCTGCTGGCGCAGGTGAAATCGCCGGAGGAGAGCAAATATCCCTGGGACTACTACAAGATCCTCGCGACCATCAAAGGCGATGACGCGTTCGGCCCGCCAGATCCGGCGTGTCCGCTGATCAAGAAGTGATGGCGCACTGAACGATCGGCGGCCGCGGGCGACCGGGCCGCCGCACGCGAGCTGAATGACAACAATCGATGGGGGAAGACGAGCATGAAGCTGGCGCGCGCGCTGCTGTTCGGGCTGATCGTGGCGGCGGGACTCGCCGCCAAACCGGGGCCGGCGCTCGCCGCCTATCCGGACCGTCCCATCCGCTGGCTGATCGGCTTCGCCCCCGGCGGGCCGGTCGACATCGTCGCCCGTATCATGGCGCAGTGGCTGTCCGACCGACTGGGCCAGCAGGTCGTGGTCGAGAACCGCACCGGCTCGGGCGGCAACATCGCGGCCGCCGCCGCGATCAACGCGCCGCCGGATGGCTACACGCTGCTGTTCGTCGCGCCCAACAACGCGATCAGCACCTCGCTCTACAAGAAGCTGCCTTACGACTTCATCCGCGACACCGTGCCGGTCGCCAGCATCATGCAGCTCACCAACATGCTGGTGGTCAGCAACGACGTGCCGGCCAAGACCGTCAAGGAGTTCATTGACTATTGCAAGGCCAACCCCGGCAAGATCGCCTTCGCCTCCTCGGGCAATGGCACCTCGGTGCACATGGCGGCCGAGCTGTTCAAGGCGATGACCAAATGCGACATGCTGCACGTGCCCTATCGCGGCTCGGCGCTGGCGTTCCCGG
The DNA here is from genome assembly GCF_032489675.1 of Bradyrhizobium sp. SZCCHNR1043. Lineage (NCBI taxonomy): Bacteria > Pseudomonadati > Pseudomonadota > Alphaproteobacteria > Hyphomicrobiales > Nitrobacteraceae > Bradyrhizobium > Bradyrhizobium sp. SZCCHNR1043. The sequence goes on along the minus strand of NZ_JAUEYN010000003.1, from coordinate 38,840 downwards.
ACATCATCTCCAACAAGGTGCAGTTGATCTTCGACAATCTGCCGACGGCGCTGGAGCAGGCGCGCGGCGGCAGCGTGCGCGCGCTCGGCGTCACCTCGCCGCAGCGCTGGCCGACGGTGCCGGACGTCCCGGCGATCGCCGAGACCGTGCCGGGCTACGAATCGGTCGGCTTCTACGGCATCTCGGCGCCCAAGGGCACGCCGCCTGAGATCGTCGAGATTCTCAACAAGGCGGTCGGCGAGGCGCTGAAGGACCCCAAGCTGGTGGCACGGCTCACCGAGACCGGCGGCATCCCGCGCGCGATGACGCCGGCGGAGTTCGGCAAGCTGGTCGTCGACGAGACCGAGAAGTGGCGCAAGGTGGTGGAATTCGCCGGGGTTTCGGTGGACTAGCGTCGCGGCGGGCCGAGACCGGGCCGGCGGCGACGGCGGCGCGCCAAAACGATCCGGTAGCGGCATTGCCGGATGGCTGGCCAGGCTGTAAACGGAGCCCGAACCGTCGTTGGGGTTCCACACCGCGCCGGACAGGCCCGCTCCTGCCCGCCGCCAGCAAGACCTCCGCGCCGCGGGGCCTGTAGCTCAATGGTTAGAGCCGACCGCTCATAACGGTCTGGTTGCAGGTTCGAGTCCTGCCGGGCCCACTCGCACAGTCAATAGTTTACGGCTTGCGGGCCAAGTGCCTCTCCAGGTCAACCACTGGTTCGACCACCGATACGTTCTGCTTGCGGTCCTTTGACGCAATCGCGGCCGCGGCCTCGCGCATGTAATCCGGATGATGATGGCCATATGTGTCGAGCAGTACCTTGACCGACATTCCGAGAAAACCTGAGGCCTGCCAGGGGTCGGCGCGCCTCTGCATGAGCCACGTCGCTGCCGTGTGGCGCAGCGTGTGCGGCGAGATATTCCCCTCCCTCAGCGACGGCCCTGACAGCCGCACCGCGGTCGCAAATCCAGTTTTGACGGATTTGACCGGCTGGCCGTTCCATTCGACGAAGTGCGAACGCACTGCGCCGCGCCGCGTCCAGCGCCGCATGTGCGCCAAAAGCCGTCCTGGTATCGGTACTGGAGGCTGCCGCTTGTTAGTCGCTCGCTTGCCCTCCGCGAGGCGATAGAAGATCCCCCGATCGAGATCGACGAATGACCGGCCTCCGTCGCGCTCAGGCGAAGCCGACGCGATGGCCCCAGCGCGCGTACCAGTGTACAACCCGATCAGCAAGAAACGGGCGATATGGTGCAGCGGCCGCCGGCTCGGAGAATTCCTCCATGCGGCGACTGGCCAACTGCGAGCAAGGAAGTCGTTGCCGGGATGGAGACCTGCTCGGCCCAACGCCGGATGCGGTCAACCTACCTTGCTCATGACGTTGACCAGATCGGCATCGGCAGGCGCGTCGGCAGGAGCCAGGGTCGGAGAGGTCGCACGTTGTGGCCGCACGGACTGAGCCGTGGCGACAACGCTCGAGCGGCCGACGATGATGTGGGCGGTGATGACAGCCGGAACGCCGAGCCCGAACGCAATGTGGACCGTGCTGATCCAGGGCCGAAGCGCTTCGGATCCGACGTAGTAGAGCCCGAACGCCGTCGCGATGAGCAGACCATACATCGCGAGGCTGACGATACCGGTCGCTCGATTCTTCCCGGCACGCCACGCGCGCTGGACGTGCATGGGACCGAGCGCCCCAAGCAGCATCAGCGTCACCATTGCAGTTCCGCCATGCATGCTCAGCAGGAATGCGGCGGCCTGCTGCCACATCTCGCTGTCCAGCTCCGTGCGGGTCTTCATCTGATCGGCATAGATCCACAGCGCCCCGCTGGCGAACAAGAGTCCGAGAATTCCGTAGAGGGCGAACCGAAACAAGCCTTTAAGCCGCATGCTGGTGAACTCCTTGCCAGTCCGGTGTCGTATGAATGGCGCCGTTCGCCGCAATCAACATCGCGCTCGCCTGGAAGCGCGCCAGTGGCGCCGCAGCCTGTTGGCCAGCCACCATCACGACCTTGGTGAGGGCGTCGGCAACCATGCAGGTTGGCGCGCTCACGGTGGCGCCGTGGGCCACCCCTGTGGGCAGCCGGGTCGAAGGCGTGACGACCGCTGTATCCATTGTTTCCATCGATCGAAACGGGTCGAAGCGGCGCGCCGACGACGCGAGCGCCCCATTGCTTACTTCGACCTGGCACAAAAGCCTGTCTGGGAAACGCGGGTCGCGAATGTGGACGATGCGAGCATCGGGCCCGAAGGCGGCGAGGTCCCCACCTGCATTGACCATTGCGGAGCGCACGCCGCGGCTCTGCAACGCCGCGATCGCGCGGTCCACGGCGAACCCCTTGGCGATGCCGCCGAGATCGATCTTGACGGCGGAATCGCGGAAACGGACGCGGTCGTCGGCGAGCAACTCGATCGCAGTCGACTGTGGGACATCCGCTTGCGCCGTCGAGCCCACAGACGGCCTTCCCGCGCCGGCGACGGCAACGTCGAAGGCGCCGTCGGAGTGATGGGTCACATCGAGCGCCATCTTCAGCACGGCGTAGGTCCAAGAATGCACATTCACGACGCCGCTCGATGCCGCGCGGTTCAGCCGCGACACGTCGCTGTCGGGATCGTGGAAACTCATCAGCCGATGCACGTCGGTCACCGCGGAAAACGCAGCTTCAACGGCATTCTCCGCATCGCAGCGGTGTGCATCCGTGACGTCGATCTCGACGAATGTCCCGAGCAGAGCCCGTGCTCGTCGAAGGTTAGCGGAAGTGGCTGGCATGATACGACAGCACCTTCTTAACGCCCTCGGTCAAGTGGGTCGAGGACAGCGTGGCGCCCGAGATGTTGCGAATGTCGGAGTTGATGCGAAGCTCGTTCTGACTGCTCTTGCCGACGAACTGACCGAGCCAGCTGGCATCGTGCACCTCGCCGCCATAGGATTCGCGATAGTTCAGAATGTCGACGCGACGCACCCGCCCGTCGGGTCCGACGGCAACCGTGTAGTCAATCAGGAGGTGCTTGCCGACGACGTGATCGTAATAGAAGTAGCCGCCATTGCTCGCCTTCCATACCCTGCCCGGCTGGACTTCGGAAAAGCTGGCTCCCGGAAAAGCGGCCTTCTGCGCCTCTTCGACGCTCATGTACTGAATGGCATGGGCCGGTGCGGCGATCGACATGACGGCCACTGCGGGCGCCGTCCATTTCAACCAATCGCTCATCTCGTCCACCTCAACTTTGTTTCCATGGTACGCCCTCCCTCGCCGAACGCATTTTCGTCTTCTCAGGGCATCAATCGCTGTCAACCTCTCCTGCGAAGCCGTCTAAACGGCAGCAGCGACGCTCCGAACCATCCAGTTCAGTGCGACAATGAACCCGAGCGATCGATCACACTTTGCCTCGGCAACAGCCCTACCCGTTCGCGGGTCTGCCTCCGTCCTTGCGACGTTCGCAACCAAGCGCGCTGCAAATGGCTCCGAATGTCAGTCGAGAGAGTAGTGTTTCGATTGCGGCGAATTGCCACGTCGATGTTGGCGATTTGCCGGAGCGGCTGAGGAATAACAATGTTGCTGCAGATCGCCACGTCGCGGGGACCGCGCTCGTGCAGCTTGCGGCACGCGAGCCTGACATTTCAAAGTCATGCAAAGACGTTTGCAGCCGTTTAGACCGATTCAAAATGCGCAATTCCTTCTTCGAACCAGACCTGGAAAGCGCGTCGCGTTTGGCAGGCGATCGTCCTTCGCGGCGGTAAGGCGGCCGCGCAAGAGCATCGCTGCGCACAAACGAAGGTCGGCGCCACAGATGTGGCGCCGACCTCGTGAACGACATGGCAGAAGACCGCTGCCGCAACTACCACGGCATCTGGTTCATTGCCTCCCATGGATTGCCGCCATAGGGCGAGGGCACGACCTTGATCTTCGCCATCATGCCTCCGTCCTCATGTTCGAGAATATGGCAGTGATAGACGAACTCGCCGACCTGTGAGAACGGGATATCAACCACCACGGGCTTCGACGTGCACTGCCCGTTCCGCCACTGCTCGATGCTGCAGACCCCGCTCTGGGATTCCATTACTTCCGGGACGTTCGGAGTCGCGACGCCGAGCGGGACGTTGTCCTGCAGCATGCCCCCGCCGATGCTCCTGTTCAGCGATACTGATAGTGGCGTGTTCTCCCCCGCCTTGCTGTTGACGGTCCGGAAGCGCGTCTGGTGAATGTGGAAGTTGTGATTTTCCGTCGACAGCTGCACCAGCTCCCAGGTCTCGTGGACGGGGCGCTGTCCCGGCGCGAGCGGTAGGCAGACGATGTTCTGCGACGGGTCGAACTGGCTCACCGGAAGCTGGGTGCCGGGCACCGGGTTGCCGTTCTGATCGACCTCCTCATAGCCGAGACCGAAGGTGCCGTCGTCGGTCAGGTCGGCGATGCCGAAGAAGATCCGGCGGCGATGTCCCGCCGGCAGCGGACGGCAGCCGGCACGCAGCGGCGCAGCGTTCGCATACGGCACCTTGGCATCGAGGATGCCTGATGGCTGCATGGTCGCCAAGGCGTCGCCCCTGATGTCCATGGCGTAGGCGATGTGGTTGCGCCAACCGCGCTGGTGGAAGTGCACCTTGGCGAGATCGACCGCCGGCCACTGATCGCCGCTGCCCATCGTCAGTCCGGCCATCTTGAAGGTCGCGGAGGCAGACCGCCCGAGGCTGGCGATCGCACCCGTCGCGGGATCGCGATAGGTGACGAACACTTCGGTGCGCGAGCTCGGCATCATGACCATCTGGGTGACGCAGACCGGCTTCGAATGGAAGCCCGACGTCGGCGACGGCGGACAGGGAACGACCCTGAAGCGGGCGCCGCCGAGACGAACCATGGTGTCCATCGTCGTATCCTGCGGCAGGTTCACGCTCACGCCGTCGACCGAGATCAGCTGCATGACCATCGGCTTCTGCGTCTCGTCATCGGTCAGCTGAAGATTGTAGGACAGGCTGCCGGACGCATTGGTGAGCCGCCAGATCTCGCCATCGGGATCGGTGACCTTGATCTTCGGGAACGTCTGGCCGTTGACCGTGAAGAACCATTTGCCGCCGGAGAAGTTGGAGCCGCCATCGGCCGACAGATCGACGCCCGGGCACGACCCTTCACGCACTTCGGAGCTGCCTGCCGGAAACTGGGCGCAGAAGCCCGGATCCTGCTGGTTGATCACCTCGCCCGGCTGGACGTCCACCGGACCGCTGTCGAACTGCACCGGGCCGCCGGGCGCGACCTGAAGATCCTTCAGGATCAGATGGCGCACGCTCGCGTCCGGAAACGGCGAATGCCTGGCATCGCCATGCGCGTAGTCCGAGACCTCGCCGACCGAGATGATGCCGGCCAGCCCCTGCGAGACCTGGTTGAGCGAAATGCCATGGATGTGCGGGTGAAACCAGAACTGGCCCGACGGGTGGTTGCGCGGAATCTCGATGCGGAAATCCGCGGAGTCCATCTTGTTGGAGCCGTGCTGGTGGGTGGTCTGCGGCACCGGCATGCCGTTGGCCGAGTTGAAGACCTGAACGAAGACGTAGTCCCCGAAGGTCTGGTCGGTCAGCGTCGGCGCGCGCGGCTCGACGATCAGCCCATGGGTATGCAGGTTGGTCGGGTTGCGAAACAGATTGGCCTGACCGGGATCGGTGTTGTGGTTCACCTTGGCCGGATCGAGCTGCGGCAGCTGGTTCACCAGCCTGATCTTCAGCGTATCCCCCTTCTGCAGGGCAAGTCGCACGCCACCGTAGTCCGCCACCGCGGCGCCGGCCGGACATTTGTCGCCTGAGGCGGGCCGCCGACAGATCTCGTAGACCCAGCCGGTCGGGTTCATCGGCGAGCCCCCAGGGGGCGCATAGGTGATCGTCGAGATCGGCTTGGGGCGTGCGATCATCAGCAGATCGAGCACGCCGTGCCAGCTCCTGAACACCGTCGGCTCGGCCAGATCATGGGTCTGCGCCGCAGGACCCGCAACGGTCAAGCCGGCCAACACCGCCGCCGCTGATGTCAGTGTTCGCAGAGTTGGTTTGTGCACACGCCCGACTAACATGCCTGATCCCCATCTGGCTCGAGATACACCCGGTAAAAACGATGACGGTCTCCGGCGCGTGACAATCGAATGAGTCGTCCGAACTCATCAGCAGATCGACCGCCATCGTCCCCTCAGCTTCGTCGCTATGGATGTCGGGTGGCTCCTTTGTGACGATTTTCTTCGTTTTGTGAGAATTGCCGACCGGCGTTTAAGAATCGATCTAACAACATGGCCGGCCGCTTGCGTTGTGCGCGTGGCGGACAAGCGCCGACACAAAAACGACAACCCGCTCTCGTAGCTCGCGATGGATCTCATTAGATCGTGCCGGACGCGGACGCTGTCGGACGGATTTGTGAGTGCCCTGCTCCAAGGAGACCGAAGGATGCTGCTTGCTGTTGTTCTTGCATGGGCCTGCAATGTGACCGGCATTGCCTGCGGAGCGCCGACTACCGAGATCATCCAGAAGGCCTACGAGCAGGAAGCGCCGTCATCCGGCGTGCGCCACGACAGGGGACTGAGGATTGTCGAGGCGACATGCGACAAGGGCGACGAGGGCGGGCGCTTCCTGTGTCAGGTCTCGTTCGTGTCGGAGGACGACCCCGACAAGCGCCTGTATTTCGACATCGTTTCCGCCGCTCTCACGGACAAGGGATGGGTTCTGACGAGCGGATTGTGCAAGCGCTGAGCGCCACCGACCGACAGCCGCATCGGCTTCGATCGGGGCATGCCGGTGCGGCCGTCCGGCGTCCACCGTCGCGCCTCGATCCAGATCGGATCCATCCTCACAATTGGCGGCGTCCCGAACGTTGGCGTTGATGCATCCGAAGTAGCCTGGACTCAGGCGACAGAAAGGGCGGCCCTGCTTGAGCCAGCGGAGGCGCCGTGGGGGTTGACGGCATCTGCGCAAAACTTTCGTTAGCTGAATTTGTCGGCTGGGCCGGCGCCGGCGTCGGCAGCAGCGTGAGAACGGTGACGTCTTCGCCCCGTTGCAGCGTGACCGATCTCGCCTCGACGAGACGCAGCGTCCAACCCCGATAGTCTGCGCCGGTTCTGATCCGCAACGGCGTCTTGCTGCTCGTATCGACGAACACGGCAAGGCCGCGGTCCCCGTTCACGACGGTGCCGACGAGCGCGAGCTGCGGCCGTTCCGGAACGGACGGCTCCTGCACCACCGGAGCGGCCACGACGGCCGGCGGCGGGACATCGGTCGGCGGAGGACGGCGAGACGGCGAGAACAGCGGGCGTTCGCGCGTTGCCGACAGCTGCTCGAGCGGAATGCCCCACAATGGGTTGCCGGTGCGCGACGGCGGTCGCTGCGCGATGGACGAGGCTTGCGCCGATCCGCTCGGCTGTTCGGCGGAGACCGCTTCCGAGACGTCCAGGCCGGTCGAATGAGCGATGCCGAACGCCGACCCCACCGCCAGAACGCTGCAACAGCCGATCATGCAAAGCTTGGCGAGACTGCTCATTGCGGGCCCTGCCACTGTCCAGAGACCGTGATCAGCACGCGCAGTTTTCCGCTGGATGCCGCCGCAGGGGCGTGCCCCTCGACGACCAGCTCGTCGACGAACAGACAGGGCATGCCGGCCTCCAGATCGTAGAGGATCGGCTGCAGGTCGGACTGACCGGCCTCGAAGTTCGCGCTCCCGCTGATATGACCGTCCTTGGCACGGGGGCCCTGCACATCGAGCTGCGACGACGACACGCTGCCGCCATGACGCGTCACCACGTCGCCGAGGCGCTGCAGCAGCGCTGCTCCTGCTACGGTCACGGTCGGTCCTTCGAGAAAGGCCGATCCCGTCATGCCGGCATCGCCGTTGCTGTCCTGACGCGCGGCCGCCATGCTGTGGGCGTCCAGCAGGTGGAGTGTATCGGCGAGCGAGGTCACTTCGCTGCGCTGATCGATCATGCTCTTGATCGACAGCACCGTGACCGAGATCAGCACGATCAGCAGTCCCGCATAGGCGACCGCGGCGATCGAGGGCGATGCGGAATTATCCGTGACGAGCTTTGCGACGCTCATGTGCCAAGTCCAAAATGGGGCTTGATGCCAGCTTCGATATGGAACCGTTCTCCGGGATCCTCAGCCGAACGCGTGGTCGGCGCGAAGAAGGTCGCACGCGTGAAGTGCGCCGACTGCTCGATCAATTTGACCAGCGCCGGCGCATCCTGGGTCATTCCGACGATCTGCATCCTGTCCTTCTCGATCCGCAACTCGGTCACGTAGGTGTTGTCCGGTAGGATCCGGGACAGCGCCTCCAGCAGCACGACCGCTGCGGGAGTCTCCTGCTTGCGTCGCATCAGGCTACGCAGCGCGGCACTGTCGGCCCCTTGCAGATCGAGGCGCAGCGCTGCGCGCCGATCCGAGATCTTCTGCGCGAGCTGGCGTTGCTGCTCGTCCAGATGTCCTCCCAGCAGGCTCGTTGTCGCGAACGACAGCGCCGCCGCGAGGGCGGCGACCATCAGGAGCGCGGTGAGGACGCGACTGATACGGCCGACGTCGAACGCTCCCTCCAAGCGCTGCTCGGTCAGCCTCGTTTCGCTGAACGCAATGAGCCGGTCGTCACGCGGCGTCGGCGCCGTCTCGGGCGCAGCAAACAGGACGATCGATCCGGCACGCCAGGACTCGGCAAGGCGAATGAGCGGATCCAGCTTCGCTCTTGGTGCTGCGATCACCATGGTCCGGATGCGCTCACCCGATATCTCTACTGGCGCAGTCCTGCCGAACACGGCCTCTTCGGCCGACCACGGCGTCAGCCGATCGAGCTGCGAGCGTATCATGGCATCGAGAAACTCGACGGCCCGCTTGGGCAGATCGAGCGGCCGCCACAGGAAGCGGTCCGATCTCAGCGCCACTTCGATCCGGCTGCCGCGCAGGACTGTCTTCCAGCTCTCGGGAAGTGCGGGAAAGGCCTCGTGGCCGTCCGGCAGACGAACGCGACAATCCGGCGGGACCGGTCGCCGAGGCCGCGCGACCATCCGCATGATGAAGACGTTCCGTTCGGTCTCGATCAGCCGAATCCCCGGCCTGATATTGAGCCGGCCGATCGCGGCGACGATGGTTTCGGCGACGGAGCCGATCCAGGCCGCCAGTTCGTGGCGCACTCTCGTCGACATCGTCATCTCGGCGCCCTCCCCGCTTGTTTGAGCATCCCCGGAGCATCGACGTCATCGCGCCACGACAGCACCCGGTAAGGATCGTCACCATCGCCCAGCAGGATGACCGCCTCCGTTGCGGCCCGGCGACCGCCGTCAAAGCCGATCGTGATCCACACGCGGACGGCATCGGCGACCTCCAGCGTCGCTGCGGCGCGTGCGGGACCGAGCGCCGCGTTGAGCGACCTGACGTCTCGACGCAGGCCGGCTCGCTGCTCGAGGAAGCTCTTCAGCTGATCCGGCGTCATTCCGGGAAGCGCGGCCACCACTTCGGGGGCGGCCTCCAGCGGGTCGACCTCCCTGCGGCCGCTGAAGACGGTCACGAAGGGCATCGCCTTGTCGACCAGCGCCGGCGGCAGGTTGAGCACCAGCCGAAGCTCCTCGACATTGGCGAACGGCGCGGTGCGCGGCATGTAGTCCGCACCGGCTGTGCGGTAGAGATCGCGCTCTGTGTCCGCGCCGGTCTCGGCCGGCGGCGTTCGCCAGCCGACGATCCGCTCGGCATATTCGCCGGCCCTGTCAGCGCGCGCGCCGAGACCCTCTAACAAGGCGGCCAGCATCTGCTTGGAGGCATGATTGAGATCGATGCGAGCTGCTTCCGACCGAAACGCGACCGAGACCTGCGCATGATCGAGCCGGAACGAAAAGGCCCCGGCAGCGGGGCGCTGCGGCTTCGGCAACGCCAACAATTTGTAGGCCGCAAGCTCCAGGCCGGCGGGGACCAGCGCGGCGGATCGCAGGCGCGCATCGTCGAGCGACAGCCGCTGGGCGGTGCTGACGAGATAGACGGACAGGGCTCCCGCGAGTCCTGCGAGCGAGACAAGGAGCCAGAGCACCGCCACGAGGACGAAGCCACCTTCCCGATCATCGGGATCAGACTCTCGCGGATGGCTGTCTCGGCACATGATCATTGCTTCGATGCCGCGGAGGCACGCCCGACCGTCGCATCGGCGGAAAGCGCCTGCCTGTCGCAATTGGTGTCCGCGGGCCGGCAGACGCTGTCGGCCGACGCCGAGACACGAATGACCGCGATCCGCGACAGCGATGGCGCGCTCCCGCGGCTTCCGTCATGCACCGTCACCCGCACGGCTGCCGGCAGCTTCTCTGCATTGCGCCACGACGGACTCCAGATCCGGTCGGACCCCGCATAGGCGAACGACACCCGGTACGGCGCCTGCAGCAGCACGACCGGATCGGCGAACTCCCAGGCGGACACACTGCCAGGTGCGAAGGCCGCGCGAGTCCGCGTCAACGCCACGTCGTCGCCACCGCCGCTTTCGGCGATGCGGATCACATCGAGACCCCGGCCCCGCTGCGGTCCGAGCGCCGTTCGGACGAGCGTGATCGACGTCTCCGATCCGTCGAACAGAACGGACTTGGCCTGTCCATCGGGCCTCATGAACTCGGCGGCCGCGATATCGGCGGCAATGCGGTCGAGCGCCACGCTCACCGATTCGCTGCGCTGGATGCGATGCAGACCGCGATTCCAGTTCGGCAGCCATTGCGCCGTGATCGCGAACAGCGCGGAGACCAGCAGCCCCATCACCACCATTGCGACGAGGGCTTCGACCAGCGTGAAGCCTGCTCGACGATCGTTGACCCGTGTCGTCATCACTCGGCCCGCCTCCGGAACAGCCGGACGGTTTCCAGCTCCATGGTCGCGCCCGATGGCGATCGCACCTGGAGCATGATCTTCTGCGGGATCCAGGCGGATGCGCCGCCCGGCGCGCCGATATCGACGGGGAAGGGCTCCGCCTGCGCGCGCCAGAGATGTGCCGTCGCCTCCCCCGACTGCGTCGGAGATGCCGGCGGCAGGCGCGACGGAAAGGCCAGCCACAGCGCGTCGTAGGCGGCCTGCACCAGCGCGACGTGCTGCTCCAGCTTCCTGCTGCCGCGCGCCGAGGACCCCATGAGCGCACCGATGGCGACGAGCGACACCGCCACGATCGCAAGCGTGACGAGCGTCTCTATCAGCGTGAATCCTGCTGTCGCCCTATCGCTTCGACAGACCAGCGTTTGAGACAACTTCGATCCTTCCTGTCAGCCAAGTGACGCGAATTTGGTAGCCGGCGTCGAGATGGGTGAGCGTGATGACGCCGCCGCACGACCTGCCCCATCCGAAGAAGCTGATGGTCTCGAAGGCGGGCCGCTCGTCGCAACTGCGCGGCAGCACCGTCTCGAACCGCACGTCCGCAGGTAAGCGGACGACCTGCCCGTTCGCGCCCGAGCGGAGCGACCGCGCCTGCGCATCGATGCGAGTCGTGACCTCGAGGCCCCGCCTGATCGCGGCATTGCGATCGGCCTTCAACAGCGCAGCAGCCTCGACCGCATAGGCTTCGAGTTGCGGCCGCGAGGTCTGTCGCGATACGGCGGGGACCACGACGGACGCCAGCAGCGCGACGATCGCGAGCACGCACACCACCTCGATCAGAGTGAAGCCGGCCTCGCAGCCGTCGCGGCCCCCCATTGCTATTTGGCACCGATCGTCATCGACGAGGAGATGTCAGCGGCGAGATCCACGCCACCCTCCTGCCCGTCCGATCCGTACGACACGATCTCGTAGGGCACATGCTGCCCGGGCGAGCGGTAGACGTAAGCGTGGCTCCAGGGATCGCTCGGGACGTTTCCTCCCTTGAGATACGGTCCCGCCCAGCCTGGGATGGTCGAGGCGGGCCGGACCAGCGCGGTCAGGCCCTCCGACGAGGTCGGATAGCGGCCGGTGTCGAGATAGAACAGATCGAGCGCGCTGGAAAAACTCTGAATCTGAATCCGGGCCGTCTTGACCCGGGATTCGTTCAGGGAGGACAGCACACGCGGTCCGATCAGACCCATGATCATTCCGATGATGGCAATGACGACCAGCATCTCGACGAGCGTGAAGCCGCTCTGAGGGTCGTCGCGCGCAATGTTGGTCCGCCGCGCGGTGCCGCTGATCCCTGCCTGTTTCATGCGATGGTCCATCTTGTGCTACCCGACGAGTTGCGTCACCGACAGGAGTGCGGTCATCACCGAGACGATGAGGCCGCCAACGACGGTGCTGATGAGAATGATCGCGGCCGGACCGACGATGCCGACGATCCGATCGAGGCCGCGTTGCAGCTTCGCCTCGTAGAACTCGGCGATGCGGCCGGCGAGGACCGGCAGTTGTCCGGTCTCCTCACCGATCCGGATCATCCGCGTCGCCATCGCCGGCAGGATGTTGGTCGCTGCCAGCGCCTCCGACAACTTGCCGCCGTGACGAACGCGGTCGGCGGCGGCGTTCCACGCCGCACCGCTGCCGGTGACCGACATGATGTCGACCAGGATGCGCAGCGTCGCCGTCAATGTCAGCCCGCTGCCAAGCAGGATCGCCAGATTGCGGCAGAACACGCTCGTGCGATACGACCGGAACACGGTCGCAAGACCCGGAAGTCGGCAGACCCGCGCAACCACCGCAGCCCGTACGCCGGCGCGGCTGAAAGCGAGAAGACCTGCAGCGATCAGCGCGCTTGCCGATAGCGCCATCGCCGTGCCGTTGCCGCGCACAAAATCAGAGATGTCCAGAAATGTGTTGATAGTGGCATCGGTCCTGGCGCCGAAGTCGCGCAGCACGGCCGAAAACTGCGGCAGCACGACGATGAAGAAGAACAGCATCACCAGACACGCGGCGATCAGGACGAAACACGGATACTGCATCGCGTCACTGAGCTTGCGACGCATGGCTTCCGCGCGCGCCCGCTCGGCGCCGAGCACGTCGAGCACGTGATCGAGGGTGCCCGAGACCTCGCCGACCCGCACCAGCGCGACATACATCGCAGGAAACTGCACAGCATGATGCGACAGCGCTTCGGCGAAACTTTCTCCCGCCAGCACGCTGGATCGCAACCGGCTGATGATCGGACGCAGGCGCCCGATATCGGCGTCGCCGGCCAGCAGTTCGAGCGACTCCTCGAGCCGTGCCCCGGCTTTCAACAACAGCGCCAGATCGCGCGTGAAGGTCGTGACATCGCCGTGGGTCGGACCGCCGAGCAGCGCAAGCATGTCGCGCGCGACGAAGCTCGCGGTCCTTTCCTCGATCGTCTCGATCGGCAACAGCCGCAGATACTCGATCCGGTCAATCACCTCCTTGGCCGTCGCAGCCGAGATCGTGCCGCGCACCACGTCGCCGTTCTCGGTCAGTGCGCGATAGCGGAACTTGCTCACCGGCTCACCGCAACGTTGTAACGCGCAGGATTTCCGCGACCGACGTGGCGCCGGCCCGGCACTTTTCGAGGCCATCGTCGAGCATCGTGGTCATGCCGTTCAGAATGGCGCTGCGGTCGATCACGGCCGCATCGGCCGTGCCCTGGATCAGCGATCGGATCTCCGGATTTAGCTCCAGGACCTCGAAGATGCCGAGCCGGCCGCGATAGCCGGTACCGCCGCAGCTCTCACAGCCCGCCGGCTCATAGACCGTCTCGCCGACGTCGAAGCCTACCGCGGCGTAGCGCGGGTCCGCGCAGAGATCGGCGGCGCTCAGCATCCTTTTCGACCTGCAGCGCTCGCACAGCCGGCGCACCAGCCGCTGCGCGATCACCGCGCGGAGCGTCGATCGCAACAGAAAATCTTCGACGCCGAGATCGAGCAACCGCGGCACCGCCGCCGCAGCGTTTTCGGTGTGCAGCGTGGTCAGCACGAGATGGCCGGTCAGCGCCGCATGGACCGCGACATGGGCGGTCTCGTCGTCGCGCACCTCGCCGACCATGATGACATCCGGGTCCTGCCTCACGAAGGACCGCAAGGCAGAGGCGAAGGTCAACCCGATCGATGGCTTGACCTGCGACTGGTTGATGCCGGGAATCTCGTACTCGACCGGATCCTCGATCGTGAGGATCTTCCGCGTCGGCTCGTTGAGGATCGACAGCGCGGTCGCGAGCGTCGTGGTCTTGCCGCTGCCGGTCGGCCCGCAGATCACGATCATGCCATGCGGCAGCGCCAGCAGCCGGCGGAGCGATCGATCGTCGTGCGGGGCAAAGCCGAGCTTCTCGATGGCGAGCAGGCCCCGGTCCTTCGGCAGCAGCCGGATCACCGCCGACTCGCCATGCTGCGTCGGCATCACGGCAACGCGCACGTCGAGCTCGAAGCGGCCGGCGCGGAGCCGCGCAGCGCCATCCTGCGGCAGGCGCCGTTCGGCGATATTCAGCCCGGCGACGATCTTGATGCGCGAGATGACGGCTTGGGGCAGCACGCCCGACGGCTCAGGGACCGGCTTCAGCAGGCCGTCCACGCGCATCCGGACCGACAACCCGCTCCGCATCGCTTCAACGTGAATGTCGCTGGCGCGCAGCTCGACCGCCTGCTCGAACAGATCGTTGACGGCGCGCACCACCGGCGCTCCGGTGGCGAGGTCGCGCAAGCTCTCGATGTCGTCGTCGCGCAGCTGCGGCGCGGCCACCTCGTTGCGCGCAGGCACCTCGTCATCACCGGCGAGCCGGTTCAGCGCGGTGGCAATGTCCTCGGTGGAGGCCACCGCCAGCTCGACCGCGCCACCGAACACCAGCTCCGCGGCGCGTGCAGCCGCGGTGTCGCGGGGATCGGCCACCGCAAGGCAGCGTCCATGCGCGGCGGATTGGAACGGAAAGACCATCGTCTCGCGCAGGAAGCGCCGTGAAAAATGCTCGGCCAGCGGCTTGGACGCCAGCAGATCCGACAGCGCGATCCGAGGCAATCCGAGCTGTCGCGCGATGTCGTCGGCGGATTCGGGAATTGCGGCATCGGTCGCCGCCGGTGATCTCATCCCCGCGCTTTCGCGCGCCGCGCCGACCGGTCGAGCGGCGAGACCGTCCGCCCCTCCGCCACCCTGCAGATCGTCAGCAAATCGGAGAAGAGGAGTCGAGCTCATGGCGCGTCCCGTGATGGATCGTTGTCGATCACCTCATTGCCGAGGGCCGGATCGTTGAACGGTTCGTTGTCGATGCCAAAGATGACACTTCTGCGGTGACCTGATTAGAAGAACTACAAACCCGATCCCGAATCAGCCGCACCAACCCTGGTCGTCTGTGTCTGCCGCCATTCGAGCGCGAGGCGCTGACCGTCGACGATCTGATCGGAGGACATCTTGAATGCGACCGCATCGCGAATTCGCAGATAAGGCTCGCGCAAGGGAACGGGCGCGGCAGCCGCTGCCAGGCTCAGCCATTTGTAGGCCAGCACATGGTCCCGCCACACGCCATGCCCCTTGTCGTAGCTCAGGCCAAAATGATGCTGCGCCGTGGGATCGCCGCGTTCGGCGGCTCCGGCATAGAGCTCGACCGCGGCCTCGTAGGACTGCGGGACACCGAACCCGTTGTCGTACATGTAGCCCAGCGCTGTCATGGCCCGAGGATGTCCGCGCTGCGCCATCGGCGCCAGCAACGCCGCCGCCCTGACATAGTCGCCATGCGCGAGCGCCGCCCATCCGTCTCCCTTCGACCGCGCGCCGGACGGAGCGGTGCTCAAGGCAAGCGCCAGAATGGCGAACGCGGTCGTCGCTTGCCTCGTCATCGATTGCTCCGCGGCGCCTGGAGCGCACTCGTCGACACCGGCCTGATCGTGCCGCGCAGCTTGGAGCGCAGCTCTTCGGCGACGTAATGGGCGTCGGTCCCGTCGCGGATGATCTGGGGGCGAATGAAGATGATCAGCTCGGTCCGCCCGCGGCTGCGGTCGTTGTTGCTGAAGAGGTCGCCGAGACCCGGGATCTGGTCGATCCCCGGAATGCCACTGCGGCTGCCCTGATGGGTCTCGCTGATGAGACCGGCCAGCAGCACGGTCTGGCCGCTGGCGACTGCGACCGAACTCTTCACCTTGCGCTGCGCAACCGTCGGCGTGAGGCTGTTGGCGGTCTGCGGCGAGACGTTGCTGATCTCCTGCTCGATCTCCAGCCGGACGTTGCCGTTCTCGTTGACCCGCGGAGCGACCCGCAGGATGATTCCGGTGTTGCGGTAATCGATCGTGTTGACGACCGTGTTGTTGGTCGTGAGCACCGTCGCGCTGCCGGTCGACACCGGCACCTGATCGCCGACCTGCAAAGTCGCCGCCTGGTTGTCGATCACCACCAGCGATGGGTTGGACAGCACCTTGACGTCGGTGACCGTATGCAACGCACTCAGGATCGCGCTCGGCTGGGATTCCGACCCGACCAGGAAATTGAACCCGGGGAAAGCGCGGCTAAGAAAGGCGTTGGTGATCGTTCCCGCGGCCGAGGCAACCGTTGCCGGCGCCGATGTCGAGGTGGTGTTGAGCACTGACCCCTGGTCGGGCTTCAGGCCGAGATTCTTGCTGGTGAGATAGGCCTGCACGCCGTAGTTCAGCGAATCGTTGAGCGTGACTTCGGCGATCGTCGCGTCGATTGCGACCTGCAGCTGCGGACGATCGCACTGACGCAGGGTGGCTTCGATCAGCCGGTAGTTTTCCCTGTCCGCGTAGATGAGAAGCGTGTTGTTGACGACGTCGGGCGTGATCCGCACGCCCTCCATGAGCGGCTTGCCGCCCGAACCCGATGCGCGCGATTCCGATCCCGCATCGAGGCCGGCCTGGGTCGGCGGCGGCGCCCCGCCGAAGCCGCGGTTGGCGACCAGGCCGCTGTTGCCTTGCTGCTGGCTCGAGAAGCCGCCCGACTGGGCCGTCGTGCCGGCAGCCGAGAGCCGCTCGCTGCTCGAGGTCGACGATGCTCCAGACCCAGGAGCGAGGTCCGAGGACGACGCTTCGGCCGCGCTGCCCGCGTTTCCGGTGAACATGTCGTTCAGCACCCGCGCCATCTGGCGCGCCTCGCCATACTTGACACGGTAGACATGGACGCTGTTGCGCAGCGTGTTGCCGGCATCCAGCCGCTTGATCCAGGTCTCCGCCGTGTGCAGCAGCGCCGGCTTGCGGCTGATGACCATGACGGCGTTCATCCGGCTGACAGTCTGGAACTTGACCATGTTCTGGCCGAGCCCGCTGTCGCCGGTGTCCATGATCTTCTCGAGCTCGGCGACGATCGGCTCGGGATTGCCATTGACGATCGGAAAGATCCCGACCGACTGTCCCCGCATCCAGTCCGCATCGAAGCTCAGCGCGGCATCGATCGCGGTGCGACGCTCGGCTCCGGTGCCCTGGATCAGCAGCAGATTGCGACCCGGATCGGCGCGCACCGTGCCCGGCTTGAGCGCAAAGCTGTCGAGCAGCTTCAGCAATGTCGGGGCGGAGACATATTGCAGCGGCAGCACGGAGATGCCGTAGCCAGGCTCTGCCGAGCCTCCGGCCGGATCGACGTTGCCGGCGCCGACCGCGTCGCCGAGCGGAATCAGCCGGTATCCGGAGTTGTCGCGAACCAGCGCCGTCCCCGAGAGCCGGAGCGCGTTCTCGAGCACGTAGGCAACGTCCGATTTCGGGACCGGGCGCACCGAGGACAGGCTGACCGTTCCCTGGATCCTTGGATCGATGGTGTAGCCGACGCCGAGGACGTCGCCGAGCACGACCTTGGCCACCGTCGCGATCGGCGTATTCTCGAAGTTCAGCTCGAACCCGTTGCCAACCGGCTGCGAATGCGCCGCCACCTGCTGGATCGGAAGCGAGCCCGCGGCCGGCGCTTCCGCTCGCGCATCCCTGGCATCTCGTGCATCGTCGTTGCCACCATAGATTTCGGCACGGGCGCGCCGCGCCGCCGGCGACTGCTCCGGCATCGCCTGCCTGGGATAGCGCGGCGAAAGGTCGATCCGGCCCACCTTGTCAAGCACGTCATCACCGCGGCTATCGCTGCCGAGCGTCGCCGGGTTGCAGCCCGCCAACGCGATCGACGTCATGACCAGCGTTGCGAGCGTGCGGCATCGCAGCCAACCTGCGCTCAAATCAGCAATCTCAACCACTCGCCCGCCCACCCGATCTGCCGAGTCCGTTCTTCGTTTCGAGGCACGCCCGGGCGGAGAGCGACTGCTTTCCGCCCGGGTCCTCCAACCTGTGTCTTGCGAGGAGACGCCGCTGCCGTCAGGCCGCGGCCCCTGCTCGCGCCGGTCGGCTACCAGAGCCAGCCGACGCCCGCGAGAACCCGATCGGACATCGCCCCCGCCGCGCTGTGATCGATCACCTTGGTGTAGTTCAGCTTGTAGACAAGGCTCGGATTGGGAAACACGGCAATGCCGACATCGTGGAACGTCATGTCACCGCTGCCCGTGATATTGTTCAGGCCGTTGGTGAGATCGGAGCCGAGCATGCCAGACGTCTGGAAATTCTGTCGGGTATAGCGGTAGAACGGCACGATGTCGTAGTCGTTCGGCGCCCTGAAGTGGTAGGCGATCTCGCCGGAATAGCCCCACATGTTCTTGCCGACGTTGTTATCGTCGACGAGATCATTGTTGGCGCGGAGGTTCTCCGGATTGGAGAAGTTTACATGGGCATATTCAGCCCGCAGCTCCAGCCCGGTGTTCGGAACGCGATAGCGAGCCTCGGTATTGAAGATCGTCATCGCGTTCTTGCCGAGCGGCACCTCGCTGCCGTCCGGCAGCGTCGCATAGGCGCCCCGCGGCGTGACATTCGGCGAATAATAGATCGCCGAGCTTCCGGCAAAGCCGGGGAGGAACGATGGCGTGTAGCTCAGCCGGAGCGTATAGGCGAGCTCGTTGCTCAGCTGCCGATAGTCGCCGATCGGCGCTCGCGACAGCGCGAGCGCTTCCGAGCCGCTGATGCCGCCTTCATAGCCGCCCGGATTGATGTGGCCATTGTCGCCGCGATGATCGAATCCGTCACCGAAGTCCTCCGCGCTCTGGCTGACCTGGAACTGGTAGTTCAAGCCATCGATGATCTTGCCATGAAATCCTGCCGATGGCGCATACCACGTCGTCGGGATCAGGCCGTTGGCGAGCTCCGGCCGATGCACGCTGTAGAATAGCGTCGGCTCGTGATACAGGTTGGTGAAGGAGATCGGGATCAGGTCGATACCCGGCGAGCGCAGGGTGAAGTGGTCGTTGAACTTGATGTCGAAGAAGGCCTGCTCGACCTCGACCGCACCGTGGAGCTTGTCGTCATTGTCGAACGCGATGCCGCCATGCTCCCATTCCAGCTCCGCGTTGAAGGTGATGGAGTCATTGACCTGATAGGTCGGCAGCAAGACCAGGCGGGCCATGTCGAAGCCGTTCTGCCACTGACCGTTAGCTGCGGGATTTTGCACCGAGCCGAACTTGATCTCGCCGTACATGCCGATCTTCATGCCGGGGACCGGCGACGGCGCGGCACCGAACAGGTCTCTGCTGGGCTGCGGCGCAGGCGCTTTCAGATCGGCTGCCGGGAGAGATCGCGGCTTGGAATCCGAATCGGCGAACGCTGCCGCGAGCCGTGATGCCGGGGACGACGATGGTGCGGCATCAGCCGCCTTCGTTCCACTGGCCTTGACGTCCTTCGGGTCGGCGAGCGCCATGGCATTGCCGACCGGCAGCCTGGATGCAGCCTGTGCGTTGTCGGATGCTTTCGCGCCGCCGGCACGCGCGTCCTTGGCGCCGATCAGAGGCATCGGATCGGACGGGCGGCGGGATGCAAGTGATGCGGACTGCCCGACGCTGGTCGTCTTCTTTGCCTTGGCGTCCTTGAGCTCGACTTGAAGGCTGTTGATGCGCTGCTCCATAGACTCCAGCTTCGCCATCAGCGCTTTGACGGCTGCTCCGTCCGTGGACCGCGCCGAGCCGGCTTCGGCCGCCTGGGCTGCTGCCGCGCTCAACGCCAATGTCGATACCGCGGCAAGCAGAGATGGCAGGAGTCGGTCGCGGCCGCGAAGCGGGCCGCCGCCTTTGCCAATACTCAAAGCGCCGTCGTGTGAAGACGCGGAGCAATCTGCGCGCCTTCCGCTGCAGCTAATCAAGACCATCAGTCAAACCTCCCCATGATGATGCGCGGACGTGCATCCCCTTCGCCCGCGCCGCCGTGAGCACAGAATTCGTGCGCGACTGCGAGCCATTCGCGCTAGAAGCCCGCGATGTCGATACTTGGGCTCGTCGGGGATGCTCGCGTGTCAGCACTTGGGCGGCGCTCGTTGCGCGGCAGAGGCGCGGCTGGGCCTACCAATCGCTTGGACGCCTGCCGAGATCTGGCTAAGTGTTTTCAGTCATTGATAATTGCTGCTGGGTTCATGTCCGGCGTGCGGAGCGTCGAGCAGCGCAGCGTAGAGCTGCATTCATGCCTTTGCATCGCGAAGTAATACGCGACGTCACACTTCGCCAACGACGGCCCTACTCCGAAATAAATTGCGTTGGCGCGATGGCGCAGCTCGGACGAAGCGATGGAATCCAACGAAAAACCGCAAGCGGACGCGACTGAGATTGCGGCAAGACGCCGCACGCTTCACTCATGGAGATGTCGCATCTACGCACGCGAATACCAGCCCCTTCCGATCAAGGCAGTCAAACCGGAAAGGCGCTCGGCTTCTTTAAATAGATTCTAAACCGGTTACGCGAACCGACAGCGGTGACTCTCGAAATGACAACAAATCAGTTGGCACAGTTTTCAGGATCGACGACACGCCCGGAATCGCTCCCATCATTACGCCGCATTGCGTGACGCTACTATTCGCCAGTTAGTGCGGTCTATCTGACGTTGGCTTCAGTATTCCCTCGAATGCCGTCGACGAAAGACGTCGCCTGGCCACATCGGGATCGTGAATAGTCAGATACGTCCATCTTCTTCGACGCGCGTGACGGAATTTTCTGCAAAGCGGGACGAACGTCAGGACGGGAGTTGCGGGTGAACCGATTGCTTCGCTTGGTCGCCGCTATCATCGGAGAGGCACTATGAACGCTGTCCATCGGTTGGAGCCGGCGGCCGGACCGTTGCAGAATGTTCTTGGATATCTCACCGAGATGATCCTGCGCGATGCACGTGCGGTCGCGCGCCTGTCTGACCATCGGCTTGCGGGCGGACAATGCTTCGTGTTTCATCAGCATGAGCTGGAGAAGCTGCCCGGCATTACCTACAACACGTTCGATGCTGATGGCCCCGTGTGGCTCTCCATCGAACGCCTGGTCGCCACCGATCCTCCCGCCGTCGAGTACGACCTGGCGATGTGGATCGACGTGTCCGCCGATCCGGACCGTCGCCCTCTGGTTCGGCAGCGCGTGACGATCACGGTGCACGCGGCGGAAAAAGACCTGCTGATCGCGGCCGGTCACGCACGCGCCGAGCACTGCTCGCCGGCGAACGGCCCGGGGGTGGCCGCCGGGCTCTGGAGCGTGCGATTGCATCTTGAGCAGCGCCCGGACATCGTCGAGCGTCTGGACCGCTATCTCGCCGGCTCGTGGGCCAATTGGGCCGCGGCCGAGCGGCCACGCCGCAAGACCATCACGGTTCACCAGCGATTGCGCGAGATGGCTCGCGTGGCGGGAGCCGGAGGCAACGATGGCAGCTGCGAAATCGTGTGGGGCGTTGGCGTGTCACGCTGGCGGCGACAAGGCCGCGAGCTGGATCTGCCGCTGCTCGAACGCCTGGTCGAGATCGAGGTCCTCGATGGCTCCGACACCGAAATCAGAATCCGGCCCCGCATGGTCGGCGCGACGGCCAATCTCAAGGCGTTCGAACCGCTGACATCAGCGGCCGGCTTGGCGGGGCAAACGGCCGAGCAGTTGCTCGAGACGATCGAGCGCGGCAACGAGCTTTCGCCATTCCAGCCCGCCAGCTTCGAGCCGGTTCTCAGCGCCATCGGCTCACAGCTCGACCCGCATGGGATCTACTGTCCCACCATGCCCGACTCCGCGTTGCTGCTTCCCGAGGAGGACGAGCAACTGGTCGTCTCCGATCGCTGGGTGATCTTTGCGCGGCCGCGCTCGGACGCACTGCTGTTGCGCGACATCGACCGACTGAAGCGAGCGATCGAATACGCGCCCGGCGACGCTTGCTGCCTGGCCGCACTGTCTCGCCTCCTGCTTGGCGCGCCGGACCACGAAGCCCATGACGGCGCGCGCCGTCGTCTATCCGGCGTGATCGGTGACCCGATCGACGTCGGGCCGGATGCGCAGATCGCGGCGGATCACGGCGACCTGTTCTTTCCGCTGCCGACGAACTCCGACCAGATGGAGATCGTGCGACAGCTCCGGCGATCGGACGGACTTGTCGTGCAAGGCGCGCGCGGGTCCGAGCGCACGTCCACCCTCGTCAACCTGGTTTGCCATCACCTCGCAATGGGCCTGCGCGTTCTCGTCGTCTCGCGCAACGAGGCTGCGCTCGGACTGTTGTCCGAGAAGCTGCCGCGCGCCGTCCGTGATCTGACCGTCGATCTGACCGGCTCCGACAAGGACGTCTTGAAGCATGCAGAGACAGTCGTCAGCCGGCTGCTGTCGATCCTCAAGACCACGAACCCGCGCGCGCAGGCGGAACAGGTCAATCGGCTGGAGCGCGACATCATCGCGACCAGCGTCGAGATATCACGTCTCGATGATGCGTTCGCAGACATCGCCAGCCGCAGCATGCTGCGGTCATCCGGTGTCCCCGACCTGCCGTTCGACGCGTTGACGACGCTGATCGCCGACCGCGACGCCTATGCCTGGTTCACCGACCAGCCGTCACGATTCGTGAGTGAGAACGACCTTCTGGTCGCGGCGGTCGAGCAGGCCCGTGAGGCGCGTGTTCGGCTGGGTGCCGATCTCGCATATGTCGACGACGCGCTCCCGGAAATCGCGGCCCTGCCGGACGCCGCGACAGTGAGACGTCTGCACCAGGACCTGCAGCCGGCGCGGATCGACGGCGAAAGCCGTGACGGCCGGCTTGCCTGCCAGATCATCGCGGAGCTCGGGCCGGACGGAGCGGACTTGCTCGCCGGCGACCTCGACGCGCTCGCGGCGGCCCACCGGGTCATTGCCGACGAGCCCTGGCTCGCAGCGCTGTCGCCGGTCGGCCGCAAGGCCGATGCAATGTCGGTTGACGGTGGCATCCTCGTCGATTTTGCCCGCGATGCGTCGTCCCTGCTGTCGCAACGTGCCGGCTTCCTGGTTCGGCCGGTGGAAACGCCGGCGGACGCCTTCGCCAGCCAGGAACTGCTCACGATTGTCGAACGGCTGTCGGCCGGAGCAAGGCCGCTCGCGGCATTCTCCCTGTCCGGCCGTGCGTTGAAGCAGACCGTGGAGGCGATCAGGGTGGCTGGCTTCGCGCCGAACGGCGCGGCCGACTGGGGCCATGTTCGCGACTATCTGACCTGGCGTCGTCACCTGCATTCGCTCGACGCCAGATGGCGATCGCTGGCGGCCGAAATCGGTGCGCCTACGCCTGAGCCGGACTCCTCTCATACGTTTCACGGTCACGAGCGCGTCGTCAAAAGCGTCGAGGCCGCGATCGTGCTGGCGGCGCTGGCGAAGCGCAATGTTCTCACCGCCGCACCGAAGCTGTCGATGCCGGACGACGCGATCGCCGGATTGCTCGCTGACGGCCGACGACTTTCTGCGCTGGCAGCTGCGGTGAGGAGCATGGCTCTCCGCATCACCAAGCAGCGGCTGGAGCTCACCCGGCTGAACGGGCTGTTTCGCGGCAGCGGTAAGCTCACAACGCTGGCTCATGCCGACGTGCTGTCGCAGATCGGCTGCGATGGTGTCGAGCCGCGCGACATCGAGACGCGTTGGACCACCCTTCGCACCCGGCTGAAGTCGCTGCACGACCGGCGCCAGGATCTCGAGTTGCTCGACGAGGTCTGCCGAGCGATGACCGAGGCCGGAGCAGATGCCTTCGCCCGTCGGCTCAGGACCGAGCCGGCACATCCGCAGACCGGCGATCCGGTGCTCGTTGCAGATTGGATGATGGCCTGGAACTGGGCGGTGCTGATGCGGCAGAACGAAGGCATCGGTCAGCATCAGCGCTTGCGAGATCTGTCCGACCAGCGCGCGGCTATGGAGATGCGACTGCGCGAGCTGTTCGGCCAGGTGGTCGTGGCACGGATGCATCTCGGCCTGGTACAGAACACCGGCAGCGCCATGAGGCAGGCCCTCACCGTGTTCATGACCACGCTGCGAAAAATGGCAGCGACCTGTTCCGGCCCCACCGCATGCCGGTTGCGTCAGGTTACACGCGAGGCACTCGAGAGCTGCTACGAAGGCATCCCATGCCAGCTCGTGCCGGCATGGCGCGTGGCCGAGCAGCTACCGGCCCGGCTCGGCGCATTTGATCTCGTCGTCATCGACGATGCCTCGCAATCCGATCTGCGCGAACTCACTGCGATGCTCCGGGCCCGCAAGGTCGTCGTCATCGAGGACGATCGGCAGACCGGCGAGCGCGTCGCGCAAGGTGAGCACGACATCGAAACCATCGCACGCAGCATCCTGCGCAGCGGTCCGGCTGCCATGCGCCAGTTCCTGCTGCCGGGCACAGCGCTCTGCGATTTCGTCAAGATGCTGTTTCCCGATCGGATGATCAGACTTCGGGAGCACGCTCGCCGGGTCGATCCGGTCGCGCTTGCAGCCGTCGGCTCACCGCAGCCATCGGCACAGCCGGCGACCGGTATGCATCCGGCTGCCACGGGACCCGCTGCTGGCACGGCGGCGGATCACCCTGCATCTGCGCTATCCCTGACGCGCCGCGCCTATTCGCTGGAAGACGAGATCGCCACGGTGGCCGAAAGCCTGTCGATGGCCCGGCTGTCGGAGCAACGCGACGAGCCGGCCATCTCGATCGAGAGTCCGGTGCCGGATTGGCTGAGCAACAGGACAGGCGCCGGCATCGATGCACGCCCATCGCGGCGCGGGGCGCGTGAGGTCGCGACCGACGAAACGCCTGCCGCCTCGTCGTCTGATACGCTCGCCTCTGCGCCGCCAGCGTCCGTCGCGCCCGCAGGGCCGGTCGAAATCGCGGAGAATGAGCCGCCCGTGGCCGATCGTTTTGCGCAGGCTGCAAGGTCGCCGGCGGACGATGTCGCCGTCGCACGAGTGGCCGTGCTCGCCCACGAGGTGGAAACGTCCGAGACGATGACACCCGGTCAAGCCGAGTCGGAGCCTGCCGCTGTCCGTATCGATCATCGCGCGCTGTCGCCGGGTCGGCGTCCGCGGCCTGATCATGGAGCGAGGCGTCCACACCGCTCGCTCCGCCGGCACATGATGGCCGCTGCCGCCGGCTTGGCGGTCGCGGTGGTTGGCGCATCGATCTACTGGCAGCCGGCGGCGAGCCGGATCACGACGTCCTGGCAGACGGTCTTGAACCGACTCCCGCTCTCCTGGAATGCGGCCTCGCCGGCCGCCGCGCTACCGGCCGGCACCGAGCCCCGCAAGGTCACCGCGGATCGGATCACGCCCGACGTCAGGGGCGGTGCAGGCGGCGATGCGATCACCACGGGGAACGCGACCGCGACGATGGTATCCCACGCCGTGCTGTATCAGGAGGATCCGCAGGATCCGAACGGCAAGCGCTATCTCGGGAAGGTAACCTGGCATGTCGAGCCTGAGGCAGGAGCGGTGCCGGCATCGATCAAAGGCGATGTGGAGATCGACAAGAGGATGAAGGCGACGTTGTCGCTGCGTCCAAACAAGGAAACCGAAATGCCAGCGAGCCACATCATGGAGATCAAGTTCAACTGGCCGGACGATCCGTCTCACGTCGGGGTGGAGACTTTGAAGGGCGTCAGCATGAAACCCAAGGAAGCGGGCCGCGGGACCCCGTTGACCACCATGACCGCCAAAGTGACGCCAGAGTTCTTCATGATCGCGCTGTCGGCGGGTGATGTCGACATGAAGCGGAACGTGTTGCTGCTCAAGGGCAAGGACTGGATCGACATCCCGATCGTCTACAATGGCGGCGGCCGGGCGGTGCTGGCGATCGAGAAGGGAGCGGACGGTGAGCGCGCATTCAAGGATGCGTTTGCCGCCTGGGGCCAATGACCCGGCGGCAAGGCCGGCGCACGAAAGGCGTCCGATGATCGACGTCGTCGCGCCAGCGCAGGCGCCGGCCACCGATCGGGACGAGCGACCGCTGACCGCCGTCACCTATCCGGTGCCTTGCGAGCAGTGCGGCCGGATCGTGCGGGTGGCGATGAACACGCTGCGCCCGCCCAGTTTCCACCGTGTCGACGAGCAGGTCGCCTGCCCCGAGATCCAGGAACGCCGCAGCAGGGGCGACGGCGGACTGTTGTTGATGATGTGCGGCCCCTTGAAGCAATCGCTCGCCGCACGATGCGATGCGGCCGAGGTCGAGGCCACCGCTCCCGGTGGCGGACAGGCGGGACGGGTCGTCTGCAGCATTCCCGGCGTCTCGATCGCTCAATACGCCCCGAACGAGGCGCGCAGCCGCGCGGAGATCTGGCAGGCGCACGGCTACGACAAGCTGGCCACGACGCTTCGTGCGGCCGCGGCGAGGGCGGAGCGCAGGCCGCTGGTCTGGACCCGCGCTGCGGCGGCCGGCCTCGGCGCATTGTTGCTCGCTGCCGCCGCTAGCTGGTTCATGCTGGCGCGGGAGCCGGCCGCTCCCCCGCCAACACAGCCGCAAGCCGCCGAGGCCTCCGTGGCCGCGTCGAGCCGCGCAAGCGTCGAGAGTTCGGTGCGCGTCGTCACGGCAGAGGCCATGTCGGCCGCGACCGCCCCCGCCCCGGCGCCGATGCCGGACGCGCCCTCGGACACTGCAACGCTCTCGCGTTCCGCGGAAACCGCGCCGCTCGAGGCGCCCGCCCTGCTCGCGTCGGCAAGCGCTGCGACTACTCCCGAGACTGCGCCGGCGGCAGAGTCGACTGCGACCCCAGGGCCGGCGGAGGCAGCGGCGATTCGCCTGCCTGACATGGTGATGATTCCAGGAGGGGCATTCGCAATGGGCGGCGTCGAGAGCTCCGAGCTTCCGGTCCACCGCGTCACGATCAAGCCGTTCGCGCTCGGCAAATACCCCGTCACGATTGGCGAGTGGAAGGCGTGCGTGGCTGACAGGGCATGCGCCGACGTGATGAGCGGCCCGGACGACAACCCCGTGACAAATGTCGGCTACGACGACGCCAGGGGCTATCTGGCTTGGCTCTCGCGGGCCGTCGGCAAGCCGTTCCGGCTCCCGACCGAGGCCGAATGGGAATATGCAGCGCGCGGCGGCGCAACGACGGCGTTCTGGTGGGGCGACCAGATGCGCTCCGGCATGGCCAATTGCAACGGATGCAACGAGCCCGGCGCGCCCGCGCAGCTCATGAAGGTCGGAAGCTTTGCGGCCAATCCGTTTGGCCTGTTCGACATGGGCGGGAGCGTCGACCAATGGGTGGCCGACAGCTGGCACAAGAGCTATCAGGGCGCGCCGTCCGATGGCTCGGCATGGATCGACGAGCAGAGCTTCGTCCATGTCATTCGCTCGGGTTCATGGAAGAAGGATGCGGGCTATGCCCGCAGCGGGAGCCGCGATCGCTATGATGGGCGCGTCAGGTATCCGACCCATGGCTTCCGCCTCGCTCTTTCGCTCTGATGCGGCCGCTGTATGCTGAGCCAGGCCAGGGTGCCGTCGACACCGATGCTGGGCCTGCGCCCGCAAATGTCTCGCACCACAGCGAACACCAGCGTCGCAGATCCGCAGGACGCCTGTTCTGCCGAGCCTCTTTATTCAAATTCTTATCGGGAATCGTAGGACGAGACCGATCGAAACCTCAAATTTGCCGCGCTACGCCCCATTCATGGACCGGCTACACCGTTCGATATTTGCGATCGATGATCGTCGTTGTTTATGAGTTGGGGATTTATGTGGAGTGAGAAATCTACGCGTCGCGCGCCGCTATTGGATCTGACGCCCTGGCGACGACGTCGTCTCGCCACAGTCGCGACGCTCGGGTCCACCGTGTTGGCCTGCACGCTGGTGCTGTTGCCGCCTTTCGCATGGGCGCAGGCGAAAACGACGCCGAAGGACGCCTACCTGTATTTCATCACGCCAACCGACGGCGACACCGTGAAGAGCGCGTTCTGGTGCCGCTTCGGACTTCGCAACATGGGCGTGACCCATGCCGGTGACGCCTTTGCCAATACCGGCCATCATCACCTCCTGATCGACGCCGATGAGCCGATCAGCCCAGGCGAGCCGATTCCGCAGGACAGAAAGCACCTGCACTACGGCGCGGGCGAGACCGAGGCTCTGATCGAGCTGCCCCCCGGCAAGCATACCCTGCAGCTCGTCCTGGGCGACGGCTTGCACTTCAACTTCGATCCGCCGCTGGTATCGAAGAAGATCACGATCACCGTGAGCAGTGCTTCGCAGAGGCACGGGCGGAGCGCCACTCACGCCCACCGGCGGACGCGGCATCTTCACGCGCACACCGCGCGTCAGGCGGCGCAACCGTCGGCCGCCGAAGCGCCGCCGCCGGATCCGGCAAAATCGGCGGGAGCCGTCGATTTCATCAAGAGCTTCCTGTCGGGTGCGAAATGAACCTCCGCCGCTCCCCCATGGAGCCGGTTCGGCCGGCACATCAGTTCATCGCGACGTGCCGAAGCCTCCAACCGCAGCGCTGCATTTGTCCGGCTCGGCTCTATTGATACGACCTCCAGACGCGTGGCTTGCTTCGCCTCGGCGAGCGCCAAGAGCGATCATCAGCATCGGTCCAAGCTCGGAGGCGAGGCGCTGGGAGACCACGCCACTGATCGTCCGGAACAGGTACGACAGGAAATAACCAGCCGCGAATGGAATGAACACCAGAGCCGTAACGGTCCAGCCTGGGATTGCGGCACCACCGACCTTGGCGTCAACGCCCATCCTGCCGAACATGTAGTCCGGCTCAAGCTCCCGGTGACCTCTTCCGAGCCGCTGCTCAGCGCATTGGTCCCTGCGCAAAGCGAAAGGGATCCTCGCCGCCCTCCCCGGCAGCCGGCACACCCCCGCGAATGCTCGTTAGCCGCGCCGACCTCGCCCAGCAGACGCGGGGACGCGCCGACACGCTCGTCGACCATGTCGTCGCCGATGTCGCCGCCCGGGGATTCCACGGGGCCAGTTGCGCAGACGTCGCACGCGCTTCGTGATCGTGTTCGCGGGCTGCACGCATACCACGGCGCGATGGCTCGATGGCCTCGCCGAGAACGGCCGGCTGCTCCTCCCGCTGACCACCGAGGATTGGTCCGGCTTCCTGCTGCGCGCCGCGGCACTTCTTTCGACGCCTCGTCCACCGGTGGGGTCAGCATCTACCCCTGCACAAATGGCCGCGATGAGGACGCCAGCCGCCGGCTGAAGAGCGCACTCAAGAGCGCGAACACGGTGAATGTCCCGATCCGGGCACTCCACCGCGGGAAGCCATCGTCCGCAGATTCCGAACGGGTCTGGTATCATGCCCCTGGCTTTTGGCTGGAGCGATAAGGAGCTGAGATCGATAGGCCCGCACAGGAGGCCGAGGTCGGCGGCAGTAGCACCGTCTGACCCGAGTGATCCCCCGAAGGAAACGACCAAGATTTCATTCCGGCCGCGGCGGCGGAACGCATCGGCCAAGGCTCCGAGATACGGCGGCGCAACACGATTGATCGGTCAACCCGCACTCCGAGTCGCAGATCCTGCACTCGTTGCGTAGCTCCACCGAGTTTTTCGCCGGAGTTCGCTAGACTGCGATCAGTGCCGAAATCGCCTTTCACTTTGCTGACAAAAAGCTCGATTGCGGCACTCAGCTCGACCGAACGAGCACGATTGAACGCTAGCCATGTCAATGGCTTGCTGATCAACAGGCGAGCCGCTTTTATCTTGCCATCAGACCCTACCCTCTTCTCACCTGATCTTTCGGCAAAAATTTCTGTCAGATCATTGCTAAGAGGCTTACGGTCGAGCCGCAAAGAGTTAGCAGGCAGATCGATTTCCGTGGCGAGAGCGCACCATCATCGGTTGGCGGTGATATCGTTCAATTGCGACTATCATCTCGCTTCAGACCTGCACCAGGGGTGCATAGGGTGTGAAATCTCCCTTCCCTTCCTTCCTTGATCCTTGGCTTGGCTTCTCGTCCTCTTCCGGGGCTTGTGGATCAGCCAGATCTCAGCGGACAAATCGCTTAAGTCCTGCGGTCGGCAAGTCGATATGGCTACAGTTGCGCTGCCAACAAACTGCCTTCCGAGTGCGAAGTTCGTGGAGGCTCTTTGCATTACGATCGGGCGAGCATATTCCTACCCCCGTATAGCAATGAGACTATCTCGGCAGTCCCGCTGCAGACCGATCGCGGCTCGCAGCGGCCGATCGATCCTGGGAATCGTCAGCCTGATAAATTGGACCAAGACGATTCAGCGCCGCGGGGCCAAGGATGAAGCCGCTTCCAACGCGTGGCAACTGACGCACGCCGCCTGACTTTCTGCCCACCCACGGCAAATCAGATGTCGGTTGTCAGTCGATTTTCGGCCAGACGTCAGCACCAAGCTCGCCACTGCATGCCGACGTCGTTGGCGATATCGTTCCGTGCAGGATGCGCACTAAGCCCATGATCTCGCGAAATTGGCAAACCAGCGCGATCCAGAAACGTCGGACGAATCGTTCGTCCGCCTGGAAGTCGTATCTGTGATCGACTGTTCGATTTATGCTCTCGCGAGCCGGGCTGAAGGACCGGCGAGCCCCCGGCCGTGTGCACGCGGCCGCGCCGCCGGTTCGGCTTGCGGGAGCGGCAGCGCTGAAGACCGTGCGTGCAGACGGCCGCGCAACCGGTGTCAACCGGTTGCGCGGCTTGTGCTCAGGCGGCACGCTCCATCAGGCGCCTGGCCTTGCTTTCGAGCTCGAGTCTTCCGTCCTGATGCGCCTTGCTTCGGGCCACGGCGGTGATGCCCTGCACGAAGTCGAAGATGCTCTCCGGCTTGCGGTTCTCCTCGCCAAGAACGGCTTCAATGACCTTCGATGTCTCGGCTTTGGAAAAGCCATTCTTGCGCAGAAAGCTCTCCCGGTCCTCATCCGTGCGAGCAACGATCCGCTGCCGTGCGGCTGCAATACCAGCGACAAACGGCGCGGGCGAGGAATTGGCAAAACTCGTCAATGCCGGTGCAGCTTCATGCGCAAACCGCTGCGCGGCGAACTTCGAATGCCGGATGGTGATCAAAGTTCTCCACGCCCCAGAGATTGCGGTTCATGCAGACGGCGCGCAGATAGAAGCTCGCTATGCCAAGCGTCTTGCTCCCGACCTCACTGTTCCAACAGTAGAAGCCCCGGAAATAGACATCGGGCGAGCCGTCCGGCAGCCGTCCCGCCTCGATTGGATTGGTGTCGTCGACCAGAAACAGGGACACGTCGCGATCACTGGCATAGAGCGTGGTCGTATCCTTGGTCACGTCCACGAAGGGATTATGGCTCATGCTCGACCAGTCCAGCACGCCCGGCACTTTCCATCGTGTGTCACCGGTGCCATTGCCAGCGATCTGCACAACGGCCGCAACGAGTTCAAGCCGATCAATGCCGTGCAGACGATCTGCGTGGTGAGGCCGGGTCACTCTCGTCGAGCTTCATTTCATCCTTCGGCCCGACAAAGCGCGAAAGCTTTCTGCTTAAAATCCGGCCGACGTCGTCCATGATCGTAAAGGCGGCCGGCACGAATACGAGGCTGAGAAAGGTCGAGGCGAGCAGCCCGCCAATCAATGCGACCGCCATGGGGGAACGGAATGCGCCGCCTTCGCCGACTCCCAATGCAGAAGGGACCATGCCTGCGGTCATAGCCGCTGTGGTCATGATCACGGGCTGAGCGCGCTTGCGGCCGGCTTCGATCAACGCCTTCGTGCGCTCCACACCGCTCGCCACCTCGGTGATTGCGAAGTCCACCAGCAGGATCGCGTTCTTCGTTACGATTCCCATCAGCATGAGGAAGCCGATAATGGCCGAGAGGTTGATGGCATTGCCGGTCAGAAGCAGCGCAAGGAACGCTCCGCCGATCGAAAGCGGCATGGAGAAGATAATGGTGATCGGATGCATCGCGTCGGCGAAGAGAAGAACGAGGACGGAGAGCACCATGAGTACGCCTGCAGCGATCGCGAGCGAAAAACTCGAAAAAACTTCTTCCATGATCTCTGAATCGCCGAACCTTGCGATCGTCACACCGGCTGGCAAGTTTCGCGCCGAGGGCAGCGCCATAACCTGCTCGATCGCCTCGCCGAGCGGGGTGTTTCCGACGAGATCGGCCTGGATCGCGACGCGACGCCTGCTGTCATAGCGTTCGATGGTCGTCGGCCCCTCGCCGAAGCCGACGTCGGCGACCGTGGCCAACGGTACGGTGCCGTTCTTGGCCCTGATTCGCAGCATATCGAGGGTCGATAGATCGCCCCGCGCCCGCTCGTCGAGTTGCACGCGGATCGGTACTTGCCGGTCGATGGCCGAGAACTTCGCCAGATTTGCGGATGTATCTCCGATCATCGCAATCCGTGCAACTTCGGCGATCTGCGTCCCGGAGATTCCAAGATCGGCAGCCTCCTCCAGCCTTGGCAAGATGCGAATCTCCGGCCGGGCAAGAGCCACAGTCGAGACGACATTCGCGAGAACGGAGACGTTCTGCCGGACGTCCCGCTCCACCGCGAGCGCCGCCTGCTCAACTGCGGCGCCATCGGGTCCGGAAAGGATCAGCGTGAACTCGCGTCCGCCGCCGCCATTGCCGAAGCTGTAACGTATGTCCGCGATCGCGCTGAGCGTCGCGCGCATGTCGTGCTCGAATGCCTTCTGGTCGTGCGACCTGTTCCTGCGCGCAACGAGCTCGACGATGATGGTGGCCTTGCGGACGTCACCGGCGGTGACGCTCAGCCCGTTGGCGCCGGCGGCGCCGCCGGTGACATAGACGCTCCTGACTTCTGGCCGTTTCGCGAGCAGGGCCGTGATGCGGTCCGCGGCGGCCGCGGTATCCGCGATCGTCGAGCCCGGTGGCAGCTCGATCTGGAGAACTGAACGCGACAGGTCATTGGTCGGCAGAAAGCCAAGCGGTAAGGATCCTGCGACCATTAGCGAGCCCAGGAAGACCAGCGCCGCAAGCGCGAGCGTGACGAAGCGGTGGCGAAGCGACCATTCGAGCATGCGAAGATAGTGCCGCATGATCACTCCGTGCCCTTCGGCATGGTGCTGACGGTCGCGAAGGAAATATGCCGCCATTAGCGGCGTTATCAGCCTTGCGACCAGCAGAGAAAACGCCACTGCAATTGCGACCGTGAGGCCGAACTGCTTGAAGTATTGACCGGCGATGCCGCCCATGAAGCTGACCGGCACGAACATGGCGACGATGGTCATGGTCGTCGCGACGACCGCGAGCCCGATCTCGTCGGCCGCCTGGAGCGCGGCGCGATAGGGTGATTTGCCCATCCGGATGTGCCGGACGATGTTCTCGATCTCGACGATCGCATCATCGACCAGGATGCCGGTGACCAGCGTGATCGCAAGCAGACTAACGGCGTTCAGCGAAAACCCGATGAGGTCCATCGCCCAGAAGGTCGGAAGTATTGACAGTGGTATCGCGAGCACGGAAATCGCCGTCGCTCGAAGGTCGCGCAGAAAAATCAATACGACGATGACCGCGAGGATTGCGCCTTCGGCCAACGTCTGCATGGTGGCTCTATAATCGGACTTGGTATAGCGCACCGTGCTGTCGATCTCGGACACGGACAGGTCGGGATGCTCGTTGGTGAGCGCCTGCAACTTCTTCGCGACCGCCTCCGCGACGGCCACGTCGGAGAAGCCCTTTGCACGAAAGACACCGAAGGCGACCACCGGACTCCCATTGAGGCGAGCAAAGCTGCGTGCTTCGGCTGCGCCATCGGTGACCGTGGCAATCTCCTTCAACGCAGCCCTTCGACCGCCCGGCAGCACGATCGCGCTATTGGTCAGTCCGTCGATCGTCGCGGCCCCCGCGAGCATCCGTATGGTTTGCTCTCCCGACCCCACTTCACCGCGCCCGCCGGTGAGATCGACATTGGTCGCTCGCAGTTGCTCGTTCACGTCCGCCGCGGTGATGCCAAGTGCGATCAGCCGGTCGGGCAGCAGCGATACCCGGATTTCACGATCGGCGCCGCCCGCACGCTTGACCTGCGCGACGCCCCGAACGCCCTGAAGCGCCCCCGTGATGACGTCATCGACGAACCAGGACACCTGCTCGGTCGTCCAAGAGGGAATCGACACGGCATAGGTAACGATTGCCATCCCTTCGACCTCCACCCGCTGTATCGAGGGTTCCTCGATGCTCTGCGGCAACTCCGACCGGATGTTAGCCATCGCATTGCGGACGTCGTTGACCGCACGGTCCGCCGGCGTCCCCAGTTGAAACTCGATGGTCGTCACGGAGACCCCGTCAGAGATGCTCGACGTGATGTGCTTGACCCCGACGACCCCGGTCGCCGCATTCTCTACGTTCTTCGTGACCTGCGTTTCCAGCTCACTCGGCGCAGCGCCGGTCTGGGCGATCGTGACGGTCACGATGGGGATGTCGATGTTGGGCATCTGCGTTATCGGCAGGGTCTTCAGGCTGACCGCGCCGAGCACGATCAGGACGCCAAACAACACCAATGACGGAATAGGCTTACGAATCGACCAGGCGGAGATGTTGAGGGCCATATCAATCTGCCCGCCCTGGTCCAGCATCGCTGCGGACCGGCAAGATCCGTTCGCCTGGCCTGACAAAAGCGGCGGCTCGAACGACGACCTCCTGACCTTCGATCAGCCCGTCGACAATTTCGACACGGGTGCCGCGTTTGAGGCCGGTCTGGACATTGCGGATTTCGACGACATCGTTGGTCGCAAGCTGAACATAGGTGCCATTCTTGCTGAAGCTCACGGCGGACAACGGCACAGTGATGGCTTGTCGCTTGCCGATTGTAATGCTGCCGCGGGCAAAAACACCGGCCCTCATGGCCGTATGCGGCGGGAGCGCGACCGCGACGCGGCCGAGACGGCTCGATTTGTCTACAGTGGGATCGACCAGCCGCACATGGCCGATGACGGCCTCGCTGACGCCGGGCAGCCAAACCTCGACGTCTTGGCTTGGCTCGATCTGTGGAAGCACCGTTTCCGGAACCTCGGCATCGAATTCGATTTGACCGTTGCGGACGAGCCGGAATAGAGGTTCGCCCCCCGTGCCGGCCACCGCGCCCAGGCGGGCGGCGCGGTGCGAGATAATCCCCGCAGACGGCGCCTTCAGTTCGGTTCGCGCGATTTTCAGCTCGATCTCGCCACGCTGCGCCTCCGCAAACGCTTCCTGGGCTTCGGCCATGCGCAAATTCTCCGCAGCGGCAGCGGACTTTGCCGCGGCGACCTTGGCCTGGGTCTCACGCGTCAGGAGTTGCGCTGGAGATATCGCGCCGGTCGCGTTCAAGGTTTGCGTGCGTTTCAACGTCTCCGCCGCTTCCGCTTCGTTGGCTTGCATCTCCGTCAACGACGCGTTCATCTGCGCGACCGACGCTTGGGTTATCGCGATCATCGCGGTGTTTTGCGCGAGCTGTGTCCGGAGCATCGTGCTGTCGAGGCGAGCGAGCACCTGCCCTTCTTCGACGCGATCGCCGACGTCGGCCAGCATCTCGACGATACGTAACCCGTCGACTTCCGCACCGACAACATCCTCCTCTCGGGCCACGAGGGATCCGGTCACCGCGAGTGTCTCGGTGATCGAATGCCGTACGGCTCGGGCGAGCGTCGTGGCGATCGGTGCGGCCCCCGGGCGCTCGGCTGCGTCCCGTCGCGGATCGGAGATTTGCGTTGCGACCGCTTCGGCCTGCTGGCGCCCCGCGCCGATCACAGCGAAGATGTAGACGCAGACCGTGACGGCGAGCACTAGGAGGGCGATCCAAGCGAACCTTAACACCGGCCTTTTCACCCGACTACCTTCCTTTGGATCCGACCGCGAAGCCGGCATGATGTGAATCCGACGGCCGGCGTCAGCATCCGCGATCGACCGCTTTTCGAATGAGTATGGCGTACGCCGTTCGAGGATCAGGACGGATCAAACCGTTCCCAACGTCCCGCGTATCAAACCAGCGTCGACGTCGATCGTCCGGCGGCTGGCGGCCTCCGCAGGAGTACCGACAGGGTCGAACCTGTGACGCGGATTTCCCTGAGAGCTGGCCGACGATCCGCCCGCCGCAAGCCGTTCGACCAGTTCCGCAATCTCGTCACGAGCGTTGTGGCGGACGAACGCGGTGCGTAACGCTTGCGCACCGCGTCGGTATTGCGGCTTGGTGAGCACGGCACGGACCGCCTCGCGAATCTGCGAGACGGATGGCCGGCCGGTTCCAAGATTGATGCCGGCGCCTGCCCACGCGACCCGCGCAGCGATTTCCGGCTTTTCCTCACTATCCCCGGCAACCACCAACGGCACACCGAGACTGAGCGCGTGATTGACGGCGCCATAACCGCCATTGGTCACCATGACGCTCACCTTCGGGAGCAGGCGGTCGAACGGCAGGAATGTCACCGCCTTCGCATTGGGCTGCAACACCACCGGGATCGATTCGACTGGTGGGCCGCCGGTGCATGCGATCACCGTCAGTTCCTCGTTCGCCAGGGCCGTCAGAGTTGGTCCGACAAGCTGCCCAAGATCGCCGTTTGCGAGAGTGCCTTGCGTGACGAGTACGATCGGACCCGCTTTGTCGACGTCGTCCCACCAAGGCGGCGGGTGGAAGCCGATCGATGGCGGTGGCAGCAGCGGTCCGACGAAGCGGATGCTGTCTGGCATCTTGCCACGCGAATATTCGAACTCCTTGGCCGTAAGCTGCAAATACAGATCCGGCAGCGTGATCATGCTATCGAACAGAAATGCCGGCAGAGGGCGCGCCCCGTTCTTCACCAGGACATCGTTGAAGTATTGCTGCACCGAGCCGAAGATCGCTTGTTGCAGGTGGCTGTTCATTGCAGCATTGCGCGCGCGATCGGCTGGCGTGATGGATGGCGGGAGCGCGGTGCCGAAGAATGCGGTGTCCGCGCTCGACAAGGCGAGAGCGGTGATCCCGAGCGCGACGATCGGGGCTCTTTTTTCCGGCGGCCCGAGCACGAGCGGAAAGGTCCCGCAGAACATCGTATCGGTGATGATCGCATCGAAAGGAAAGTCGCGGCGCAGCTCGCGTATCCCGGCGGCCTGATGCGGCATTGCATCCGCAAAGATGTGCTTCAATCCGAAGCAGAGCTGAGCGGGGCCAGGTGCAAACTTGCGGCGTTCGGGAAAGCGCTCGTCGAGCTTCCGATAATCGACGTCGATTTCCGGGCGAAACGCGACGAAGCGCGCGCCGGTCGCCTCCACTCGCTCTCTGAACAGGCTCCCGCTATATACGACGACCTCGTGGCCGCGACCAACGAGGAGTTGGGCAACGGCCAACAAGGGAAATACGTGACCGGGTAGCGCGGTGACCGCGATGAGAAACCGCGCCATGTTGTGCTCTCCTATCCTAACCCACCAACCGATCGCTGTTCATTTCGCCGTTTCTGGCAACCGCATCGGACACAGTTCCTGCGAGCCGCAGATTGACAAAATAGCGTTCGAGAAGGGCCGCGCTGACCGGAGCGATCGCCGCGCCCACCGCAGCCAAGTGTTCCTGCGTGAAGTCCGAGGTAATTTCCGGGTGCGATCGCGACGTGTCCTCCTTTGACACGATCGACAGGACGGCTGCGAGATCATCGTCCTGTGTTTCGGCAAGCCGCCGTCGTCCAATGTCGATCCATTGATCGAGCGGCACGAGGTCGAGCCGAAGGCCGAGCCGGCGAAAGATCCGTGGGACCTCCCGCACATCAATTGGTTCACGGTTCATGAGATGATAGACGCTTCCCCAGGACGCTTCCCTGCCCGCGAGCCGGACGATCGCTCGCGCGACGTCATCGGCCGGCGTCATGTTCAACATCAGGTCCAGGTCGGGAATCGCGCCAAGTTCCGCATAGAGCCGGACAAGGCGCCAGATCAGATCCGTTTCGTTGCAGATTCCGTTCGCGCGATCACCAGTGACGCTGCTGAGGCGATAGATCGACAGCGGCAGGCCGCGAAGCTGCGCCTGCCGGACGAGCGTGTCGCCGACCCACTTGCTTTGGCTATAGCCGCTCGCGAGACCCTGCCACGAGGTCAGATCAGTCTGCTCCGACACCGGCCCAGACTGATATTTGTCGATCACCGCAAGGGTGGAAACGTAGTGCAGCCGCTTTGGTCGTCCACTCACGGTCCAATCGAGCAGCGTGAGGACGCTGTCCACATTGGCGGGTTTTATCGCAGCATAGTGATGGAGGAATTCGACGCTCGCGCCGCAATGATAGATCGCTTCGCACTCGTCTCGCACAATGCGGACACCCCTCTCATCGAGTCCGAGAGCCGGATGTCCGAGATTTCCGGTCAGAACCTCGATACGATCCTCGTCCCAACACGCCGAAAGCTTTCGCTTATCGAGCGCCTGCCGCAAACGGGCTTCGGCCGATTGCCGATCTGGGGCGCGAACGTGGCAGGCGATTTGCGCGTCCGTCTCCTGGATCAGCGTGGAGAGAAGATGACTGCCGACGAAGCCGGTGGCGCCCGTCAGGAAAATGCGTTTGGGCTTCTGCGGCGCGCGCCCGCCGATCAGCCTGATGTGCGTCGGCAGGAGAATGTCGCCGGACAAGTCCAGCGGCCCCTCCGAAGGTCCGTCGAGATCGAGCTGCGCTGCGAGGTCCCGGACGATGGGTGTCGCATAGACCGCCGTGATCGGGAAGTCCGGCTGGATCTCGTCGCGGATGCGGCGGCCAAGACGGATGGCGAGCAGCGAATGGCCGCCGAGATCGAAGAAGTTGTCATGGATCCCGACGCGCTCGAGCCCGAGGGTCTCGGCAAACAGAGCGCAGAGTTTCTCTTCGCGTGGTGTCCGCGGCGGGGTGTATTCGGTCACGGG